>JAFAYM010000179.1 GCA_019240395.1 Acidisphaera sp.
ACCGCGTGTTCGATAACGCTGATGACCTGCTCGACCACTGCTGCGATGCCTGGAACAAATTAGAAGCTCAGCCCTGGACCATCATGTCCATCGGGCGGCGCGATTGGGCGCATGGGTTCTGATCAGTGAGTCTTGGTATTAGGCGTCGCTCGCCAATGCTTACCAATGCTCGCCAATGCTCGCCAATGCTTACCAATGCTCGCCAATGCTCGCCAATGCTCGCCAATGCTTACCAATGCTCGCCAATGCTCGCCAATGCTTACCAATGCTCGCCAATGCGCGCCAATGCTTACCAATGCTCGCCAATGCGCGCCAATGCTTACCAATGCTCGCCAATGCTTACCAATATTTTGTCCGCCTCATCAGATACTTAGGCCTTGCTGGCGATGAGCGGACACGGCATTGTTTGGCCGTTGGCCGGATGCCCCGGCCGACGGCCTCCCTGGGGGCCTGCCCAAAGACGGGGCGGGCCCCGGTGCTAGCAACACCGA
The DNA here is from genome assembly GCA_019240395.1 of Acidisphaera sp. GTDB lineage: Bacteria > Pseudomonadota > Alphaproteobacteria > Acetobacterales > Acetobacteraceae > JAFAYA01. Next base: position 492 of record JAFAYM010000179.1, read on the forward strand.
GGCCCTTGGAAGTAACTACCGATGTCAGGCCTTGCGGGCCGGACGTGCACAACATGCACATTCGAGCCCCCGCAGACAAGGCAGACATCGGCCAAACGCCTACGGGTGCCGATGGCTAACCCGCTGCGCAGCTACGTCTTGATGGCAGGCCGCGACGCCATGGCTAGCGGGTCTAGCGACGCGCACCCCTGGGCGCGGGGAAATCGATATGCCAGCGTCCGGCTGCGCGACCGGGGCGACGGCCCTGGTGAAGGGCGTCGCTCATCACCATAATGGTAGCAATTTCAACGGGCTGGCCCGAGGTCGGCTGGCTGGTTCTCGCGAGCATGAGCCAGTGCCCAGCCCTTTTTGCAGCGTCCCCACCGACCACGCGACGGCGAGCCGTAAGCTGATTGCCCACAAAGCGCTGGCCGATATGGCGGCGGAGGCGCCGCGATGAGCGCCTTCAGCACGGCGGCCAATCGCGCCTACCCGCTGTATCGCTCGGCGGCTCCCGTCATGCGCGCGGCCACAGACCTGCTCGCAGCAGGAATTTCGGCTGACGCCCTCGACGACAAGATCCAGGACCACCTTTGGCGTCAGCATGGCCCGCACCTCAACGCGGCGTTCGCCGGCGAGGAGATGCCGAACCTGTCACGCCTCGCCGCACTCGCCGCCGCAGATGATGGTGCAGAAATCTTCGACATCATGCTGCGCGATGTCGACGACGCAATCTTCGACGCCGAGCACCGGCTCACCCACCCACTTCCGGGCGACGATCCACGATGGCTCAAGCGCGAGGTCGAGCGGCTCAACCAGGTGCGAGGCCGCCGCGAGGTTGAGTGCTCCGACGCGCTCATTCAGGCGAGCTTCGCTCTCGACGCCATAACAACCTACGTGGCAGCCGCGCCGGCGGAGACCATCACGCGGCCCACGATCAGCTACGACGAAGCTGTAGCCACCGTCGAGCAGGCGGTCGCCGAAGCGTTCGACGGCACTGGCCCAAAACATCGGCTGATCGTCGCATCATGTGGCTCACGGAAGACCCATTACACCATCATGGAGGCTGCACGCCGGGCAGCACAGCGCCGGGAGGAACGCCGCGAATGGCTGCGCCAGTTCCACCGCGACAACGTCGATACATCGCGTGCGGATGCGCTCGCCGCGCTCGAACGTGACGGCCCCCGTCAGTTCCGGGTGCTATACCTCGGCGAACGGCATGAGCAGGTGCGTAACGCCGTCAATCTCGCGCGCAACAACGGCATGCTCGCCGAGCATCATGGCGGATACGAGCGGGGGTTCGATCCTGCCGATCCTGATGCGAAACCCGTATGTTCGCAGCCGACACGGCGGAAGGCCACCGAGCAAGCGGGCGAGTCTGTGCCCAAGGTGGCATGCGGCCGGGCCGAAAATGCTGATCCATGCCCCGACCTTTCCGGATGCGCACGATGGAGCCGGCTCGCGAACTGCGCCCGCGCCGAGTTCAACGGCACCACCATCGACTACGCCGCTGGAGGCACGTTGCCACGCGAGTTGCGTGAGAACGACCTGGTCGTCATCGACGAAGTTCCCGACCGCCCGCTGTTCCCCGAAAGCTCGCTTCCACTCGATTTTCTGTCGGATCGGCACCTCATCGCGCACCCCGTCCGCAATGACGATGGCGAACCTGATGAAGCGCTGACCGAGTTCGCACGTACGGAATTCCGGCTGTTCCGCGACGTCCTGGATGCGATGCCGGATGGTTATGTCCGTGGTGGCCTTCGTGCCGCCGGCTTCGATGACACGCGGCTACTGAAGTTAGCCGAATTGACCGATGCCCGCGACCAACCTTCCGGCGTGACATCTGCAACGCCCGACAAGCGCCGCATCGAATTGGCCCAGGCGGCCTTTCGCAAGCAGATTGCCGCCCTGTGCGGCATGTTCCGACGACTCGCCGAGCCGGGGGACGGCTGGGTCCGCATCGAGGGTGACGGCGAGAAGCGGCGCATAGTGGTGCGTCGCATCGCCGTTCTGCATCCAGCGATCCTTGGAGGTCGTATCCTTTGCCTCGACGGCTCCGGTGAACTCAGCCTGGATAGCTGGCGCACACTGATCCCGGACATCGTGTCCATCGCGGTTCCCGTACCGCACGCTCTGCACGAAACAGCGGTTCATATCGTCCGTCCGAACGGCAAGCATGCCATGCGCCGTCCCGAGCGGCTCGCCTACGATCAGGCCATCCAGCGGCTGTACAGCAACGGGTTGACCGGCGTGCTCACGCACCAGGAGCATGAGGAAGCCTTTATGCAGCCCGACACCATCACCGGGCACTTCATGGCGACCGCCAGCAGCAATGCATGGCTCAAGTGCTCGACTATGCTCACCTTCGGGCTGCCGTTTCTCTCGCCAGAGGCAGCCGCGCGCGAGGCAGCCGGTCGCACAGGCGAGCCGATCGAACCGGCAATGCCGGTCCGCTCATTTCGGCAAGTTCTGATGCGAGATGGCGGCCTGTCGCTGGTCCCGAGCATGGAATACGAACACCCCGCCGTGCGTGCCGCCCAGGCTGCGGTGCGCGACCGCCAGGCAGTGCAGGGTCCAGGTGGGCGTCCACGTGCTGCGATGCGCACGGCGGACAATCCGGTATTGTCCATTTACGTAGGAACATCGCCAATCCCTGGCCAGGTCTGGGATCACGTGCTGTCCGACCCGGAGCAGTTCGCCCCCGACCGTTTCGTCCGCATGACTGCGGAAAACCTCGCCGTCGCATCAGGCCCAGATCGGCACCGTCTTTGCCCGACGATCTACAGCAAACTTCGCACGGCCGAATACGATATGCCGCGCGAGGCCGGCGGCTTCCTGCCAACTTTGAAACGTGTGCTCTATCCTGCATGGTGGGATGATCGGCCCCGCACGACCTGGGTCGAGCTTCGTTACTGGGTAAAGGGGCGAGGCAACCGAGACGAGGGCCGCGTTGCTGCGTGCCCGGTCGGATGCATTGCCTGGGCGCAGCAACGGCTGCGGGATGCCTGCAACGCAGTCCGTATCGAGATTGTGGCAGACGTGCCTCGGCCATCAGGCGAAGTGCTCAGGACACCCGTAGAAACGAACTATACCTGGGTCCTGGGAACTTCGCCTAAGTCCCCGACTGGACCGCTGTTCGACCACGTTGCCAGGGCAGCAGATCAGCCCTCAGACGCTGAACGCCCGCCGGATGGCTGAGCACAGCGCCGTTTTCCCGACATTCCGCAACGAATTTTTGACAGTCAAGGGCGGAGCCATGCCTGAAACGGCGCCTGTGGTCGGCTTAAGCTCGGATTGGGCGCACAATCACCCGCAGGCTCGACCTGAGGGGCGATGTCCGGCCTGCGGCGGCTGGTTCTGGTGGCGCATGCCGGGCGCGGCGTGGTCCTGCTGGTGCTGCGCGCCGCCGGCAATGCCGTGGGACCCGCGCACGACCGAGATCGTCAACATAAGGTCGAAGATGATCACCGAGCGGGTGCAGCCCTCGTAGGCTGGCACGCCGGAGTGGGAACCTATGCCAGAGTAACGGGCTGCCCCATAGGCGCGAACTTAAGCGCCCTGGCCCCCCGCAAAACTAAGCTAGTTGGCCGTGAACCTGCTCTACGTGGCCGCGAGGGGGGCGTCTGCTGGCGACCCAACCCGGGCATTGGGGCCCGGTTGCCGACGCTTGAAAGCGGTCGTACCCATTCGCCCTGGGTCGGGGTGTTGCGATGAAGGCTTTCTCACCACCTGCTATTTGAAGTCGGTTGGCTGTTCACGCTTGAGGCAGGTAGCTGCGCGGTGACGCTCCGAGCGAACGCTTGAACATTGTGGTGAAAGCAGCCGGATTATCGTAGCCCATAGCCATCGCAACAGCCGTGACGCTCTCGCCGGCTGCGAGCCTTGGTAGTGCGGCAACTAAACAGGCTTGCTGACGCCACGCAACAAAGCTGAGCCCGGTTTCCTGCCGGAACAGCCGCGTGAAGCTGCGCCGGCTCATGCCAAGCGCCGTGCACCATTTCTCGATCGCATCGTGGGCGTGCGGCTGCCTCAAGAAGGCACGGCAGCGTTCCGCCAGCTCCGGGCGAATGGGCAAGGGCAGCGACAGCGGCAATAAGGGGAGCCGCCGCATCTCGTGCTGGATCAGGCTCATGAGCGTGCCAGCACGCCCTTCCAGATCATAGAGGACGGGCAGATCGAGCGCCTCGAAAATCAGACTGCGCATGAACGGCGAGATGCCGACGACCTGGCAGCAATCCGGCAAGCCCAATGTTGCTTCCGGTTCGACATACAGGCTCTGCATCCGCACCGCACCCATGACACGCACGTCGTGGAAGGTGTTCGGCGGTATCCACATGCCCCGTTGTGGCGGCATGACCCATGTGCCCGTCGGCGTCGTGACCAGCAGGGTACCGGTGAGGCTGGACAGAAGCTGACCACGACGGTGGCGATGTGGCGGGATCACGTGGCCATCCGGGTAGTCGTTGCCCAGAGCCACGAGGGGCCGGGGCGCGTCGTCCACCACCTCGATCTGAGTTTTCCGCACCATTGGCCCACTCGCGTAAATCTTTGGCCTACACGCGGTGGCGGGCCGGATACGGGACCCTATCCTTGCGCGATCCGTCGCTGCAAGCCCGGCTTGCGACGCCTCGACCGTGTGGAGAGATCCCTGCCGTGAGCACAACCACCGTCACTCGACCAACTTCGAGCGGGACCGTCATCCCGGTGCTTGGCGCTGTGAGCGTCTGCCACTTGGTGAACGACATGATGCAGGCGCTGCTTCCGGCGGTGTACCCGATCCTGCGCGGCGGCTTCGACCTGAGCTTCGCCCAGGTCGGTGTACTGACACTGGTGTACCAGATCACCGCCTCGATCCTGCAACCGCTGATCGGCTTCTACACCGACAAGAGGCCGCAGCCTTATTCGCTGCCGTTTGCCATGTTGGCCTCCATGGCAGGGCTGCTCACGCTCGCATTCGCGCCGAGCTACGACGTGCTGCTCGTCGGTGCTGCGATGCTTGGGCTGGGCTCGTCGATCTTTCATCCGGAGTCGTCGCGCATCGCCCGGCTTTCCTCGGGTGGCGCCCACGGCCTGGCGCAGTCGGTATTCCAGGTCGGCGGCAACTTCGGCTCGGCACTCGGGCCGCTGCTCGCCGCCTATGTCGTGCTGCCGCGCGGGCAAACCGGGCTGGCTTGGTTCGCAATCGCAGCCCTCGGCGGCATGGTCATCATGACGGGGTTGAGCCAGTGGTATCGCGGCAACGGCCATGCCCGGCGGCCGGAGAAGCGTACCGTAACACGGCATCCATCCGTCACGACGGGGCAGGTGAGGCTGGCTATGACCGTCCTGGTGGTATTGATCTTTTCGAAGTATATCTATTTGGCCAGCATCACTAACTATTACACCTTTTACTTGATGCACCGGTTCGGGCTGACCACGCAGTCCGCCCAGTTGTGCCAGTTTATTTTTTTCGCCGCCGTCGCAACCGGGACAGTGATCGGCGGCCCGATCGGCGACCGCATTGGCCGTAAAAAGGTGATCTGGGCCTCGATCCTCGGAGTGCTGCCTTTCACGCTAGAGCTGCCCTATGTCGGGTTCAGTGCGACCGTGGCGCTCAGCATCGTCATTGGCATTGTCATCTCGTCGGCGTTCCCCGCGATCGTCGTCTACGCCCAGGAGTTGGTCCCAGGGCGGACTGGGATGATATCCGGCATGTTCTTCGGGCTGATCTTCGGCGTGGGCGGCATCGGCGCGGCGGTGCTCGGCAGCCTTGCCGATGCATCGGGCATCGAGTTCGTGTATCGGCTCTGCTCCTTCTTGCCGTTGATCGGATTGCTCACGGCGCTGCTGCCGAACATCGAGCGTAACTCAGGCAATCAGACCTCCTAGCGGCCAGGTAGATCGCGACTAAAAATCATCTTGCGGCATTGGCACGGACGCAGACCTCTCCGGTCCGCAATTCGCGCCCTAACGGACAGACGGCTTCCCACCCGACTCAGTCATTTCTGATGCGTGTCAATCGTTGAACTACCTCACAGGCGACAAAACTTTCTGCGCGGCGCACACCCAAGGCCACGATGGGCTCGGTGCTGGGAACACCAGTCAGGGCCAACGCCGGACCCACGTTCCACCGAGATTGTCGACACGCGCTGTGTCGTACTTGATAAGGTGCCACACCGGCTTGAAAGTAATCCGAGGACAATTCAAACATGAACTCGCACGGAGGTGCCCGGCCTGGCGCAGGACGGAAGCCAGGAGGAAAGAACCGGAGCACGATCGAACGTGAACTGCGCGCCAGGCAGGGACTGCAACAGGCAATGGACGGAGGCTTGCTTCCCTTGGACCTGATGCTCTGCCGTATGCGCGGCATCCCACTGCCGGATGGTACAATGGTCACCGACGACCAGCTTTCGGCGGCAATCGCCGCTGCGCCCTTTATCCATGCCCGCCTCGGAGTTGCCGTGGTGAAGGCCGCAGTCGAAATCGCGCCGGCGGAAGAACAACGACGCCATGAAGCGCGGCAGTCGCTGCTGCACATGCTAGAGGGTATGGCGGAACCGGTACCGCTGCTTCAGGGCACCCCTGGCGAGTGACGCCGCGTTACACGCTGCGCCTTGTCGGTAAGCGTCCGCCCACGGCATCGCGATGCTACGATCCCGACCGGCTCGTCATGCCAGCCTCTGCCGCGGCGAGGGAATGGGCGCAGTACCCGACGCGGTCTCCGCAGCGATCCGAACCGGAACCAACTGAACCGACGCCGCAGACACCGGCTGCTCTCGCCGCCAACGGTAGATCAGGCTCGCACAGATCCCGTTGCGGCGCGCAAGTTCCTGGATCCGAATCCCAGGTTCCAATGACTGCGCCACCATCGCAGCACGAAACTCAGCACTGTGCGCGCGACGCCGATCACCAACTATCTCGATCCGTGGCATCGAAGCAGCCACTGTGGCAGCTAATGTGGCAGCCTCGTCTCTATCGACCATCCGGACACGCTGCACCGGACCCGATACGCGAAACAAGGCGCTGAGACCGCACGCTTACCCTTGTCGATCTGTTCTCATCGGAGATGCGCGACGTGACGCTAGTCCACGCACGCCGACTACTCCCATCCCAGATGGCGCAGTTCACATAGGCAGCCGCCGCACCTGGCGGCACTGCGCGGGGTCGGCTGACCCTTCCGGCTAGGTCAGCGTCTGTCGGTCAATTCGTCTCCCGTGAATGGGTTCACGTTAGGGTTTTCTACCGCCCGTAAGCACTCCTGGTAGGTGCAAAGCATCCACTCCTTCGCGGCCCCGACCCTGCCCGATTTGAGAAGCTTACCCTCATGCTCGCCGATAGCGAGGAAAAGGGCATAGGCCACGGCTTCTTTGCTCTGGATTTCGATTGCCATCGGTCTCTCCCAGAATTGGTTGGCAGAGCGGAATTATAATCGCGACTCGCGCGCGACGCGAAGAATATTTCTCTAGCACACGCGGGGGAACGGCGGACGTCTGTAATCGCGCTAGGGCTTACTTCCATGGGGCTGATGAATACTCGGTTTGGCGCGGTCCGCCTCTGGTTTGGTAAACTGCGGCGGTGCCTAGCATGGTGATGTACAAGAAGGTCCGTTCGCAAACGATCCGACAGAGGTGCTGACGCGAAGGCCGTATATTATATTCGCGGCCTGCGGGGCGGCCGCAACTAGTTCGGCCAGTGCGTGGTGTCGGATGTGGCGGGACTCGCTTTCTCCTCTAGGAGAAAGCGGTCCTTGCGAGATGCGAACCGGACAGGTCGCCTCCACGACGCCTAGAACTTCTGTGATGTGGATGTCATCGGGCAAACTGTCGGTCGTGATGATGTTCACCAATGTTCCTCACCTCCTGTTGCTGTATAGGTCGGCGCCCCCGTCGCTCTAGACCTATTTGAACCGACACGAATTTCCTTTCTGTTCGGGGTTACTCTGGGCGGATTAGCTTGCCGATCGTGACGTGCGACAGCTTTACCCCGCGTGATGCCAGGTCAGCACTGATCTTGCGTGGCGACCAGCCGCGGCCGGCGAGCCGCTTTATTCGCTGCAATTCGCGCTGCTGCTCAGGATCTGGAACCAGTTTGCGGCCAGCGTCTCGCCTGTAACCGAACTGGATCTTCCCGCCACTGTATTCGCCACGCGCCTTCTGCGCCCGCTTCGTCGCGCGGATGCGCTCGCCAATGCGGTCGCGCTCGAACTCGGCGAATGCGGAGACAATCGTCAGGAACAGCCGGGCGATGCCGTTGCCCGACACGTCGTCGGCGCCGCCGTTGAGGTCGAGTAAGAACAGGGACACACCGCGCTGCTTGAATGCCTCGACCACGGCGAGGCAGTCCGACGCTGATCGGAAGCAGCGGTCGAGCTTGGACGCCACCACTGTGTCGCCACGCTCCAGTAAATGCCACAGCCTTCCGCCCTCCGGCCGCTCATGGAACGGTACCCCGCCGCTGATGCCGGCCTCGGTGAATGTTTCGGCAATCGTGCGGCCGTGTTGCATCGCCCATCCACGCAGTTGCTCGGTCTGCACGGCGAGCGACTGTCCGGTCTCTACCTGCTCGTCGCTGGACACGCGGACATAGGCAAACGTGCGGGATGGGGACACATCGGGTGCGGGGCTGGCACGCTTGGGCATGATCGTCCCTGTTAAATAAGCAGGGCACCTTAACATAGCTTGGCAAATTGATACAGCTATTTTACAAAGTCATGCTCGGTGGAGCGTGTAGCGACGAACTGATCACCCCACCCCGACCGACCCAGCCTGAGCAGCCGCAGGCCACAATGGGACAGGCGCTAGCTAGGGGTACCGCAGCTGGCCAAGTAGCCGATTGGCGGTGTGCTGAACACACACGGCGCGTGGCACGCATCCCGTGCCGCGGCGCCTGTCAGCATCATGCCCGGAGACGATGCAGTGCATGATCGGGACGCGCACGCAGGTCGTCGGGCTGGCCGATGCCGGTCCCGAGGACCGAAGCGGCACGAATTATTCCTATGAACCCGCAGGACCTCTGTTCAATGTGGAGCGCGCGACCAGGGGCCCTGGACGCTACGCTCGCACAATGACTGTAGAGACGACCCGAGGCCAGCCCTGTCACCCTACAAAAGTGTTGACCGCCCTCCGGGTCCCCAAACCTCAAGGAGCAGTGGAATGTCCCCCGAAGTTATCCTGATCTTCATCATCGCTTTGGTGTTGCTGTTCAAACCAAAGGAAGCCTGGATGATGTGAACCTTCCGACAACCGCCTATGCCCACGAGCGTGTAGAGATGCACGCTCGATAGGCTACAGGGCGTGGGGGATGGTGGCCGAGTAGTGAGCAGGTTCGTGCCGTGCAGCAGCGACGTCACGCCTGTTTCATCTCTGTCGTCCGCCCCCGTCCGTGACCTGGCGTCAGCAAGAAGGTCCCCTCTGGATATTGCGATAGTATTCCGTCTATAGCGTTGACGGAATGGGCAGCATGTTCCGAATTCTGGTTACAGCGGCGCTGTCGGCGCTTTTACCGGCGGCAACGACATTGGCTGACCGAGTAGCCATTCTAGCGCCAGACGCCTCATGCTTCGACTGGCTGACAGATAGAGAAGTTGGCAAGGTAATGGAGGACCGAACGGGGTTCGCCCCGCATCTCTGGACACTGGAGACCTGGGCCACGGGATTTCTTACCGGCATGGCGGTTATGCAATCGGGCAGCGACTTTCTGCGCGGCCTCTCTCAAGAGGCCGTCTACGGCTGGCTCGACTATTATTGCCAAACTCATCACCCTGTTTCAGTCATGGACGCCCTACGAGAACTGGCGAAGGAGCGAGGGTTACAATAGGGTGCCCCAGTCTCGGTCACGAGAGGGGACCCATCAATGCAAGTGCAGGGGTGGGCAGGTGCCGGCCGGGGTGGCCCCCAAAATTGGGCCGCGGGTCATGGGACTCCACTAACGTGGGGACCGCGAAAATTCGGCCGCAGTTCTCGCATACTAGCTGGTCGGGTTCGTCATCCGAATAATCGGCGCGCTTCATCGTTCGCTCTCCCAACAGAGGATTAAGTCCTGTGCGCGGGATGGGAGGCTGCGCCTGCGGCGCACTGGAACGATTAAGGTACTGGACCGAAAATGACTTCCCGCGCCAGCATCACGCCCCATCGCGGGGTCGCCGTCAAGCCAGCCGGCGAGCAGCCGTCACTCAGTCTCAGTAAAGGTAGGCCCAGAGGCTGGCCTGCGGCTATCGCGGAAGCGGCGGCGCCTTGGCCGCCCAGAACCACAGCGCAGCCGAGGCGAAAACTGCCAGGACGGCCAACTAGCTTATGCTGTCTCGGAGCATTTACAGCACGTCGGATCTGTCCGGCGATGCATCGATCTGGAGGTCCCGCAGCACGCGTTTGAGGGCGGTTTGGTAGGCGTCGTGGTCTTTCCAGGCCCGGAAATCCCCTATGTTGCGGTTGCGCCGCAGCTTGGCCGCCCAGGCTTCGTTGGTCCTCATCACCGCATCGTCGAGCCGCACCGGAAACAGCACCACGTCGCCGCGCTGCCGCTCCTCCTCGAACGCCTTGTCGACTTCATCCTCGACCCAGTCACTGGCGATAGAGGCTTCCGATAGCACCAGCAGCACCTTGTCCCGGAGGCGGATGGCTTCATCGATGGTATCGCGGATCTTGGCGCCGATCTTCATGTCCTCGGGCGCGAACCAGCACCGCACGCCCTTGTTCTGCAGGTCCGCGTATAGGCGTTGGGCGAAGTCATCGTTCTTCGACGAGTAGCTGATGAAGCACGAGTAGAGCTGGACCGCCTGTCCCAGCAGCGAGGGTAAATATTCGATCAGCGTGTCGGGCAGGCCGACGCCGCGCAGAAAAATCAGCGGCAATCTGCCGGACCGCTGCAAGGTGCGCGTATCGATCACGCTTGGGCCGCTGTGAGTGATGGTTTCGAGGTTCTTGCAGGTAGATAGGTTGACATTCCCAAACACCGTCTCCAGCAGCAGGGCGCCGCTGAAGTCGGCTGAACTGAGGTCGGCCTCGTGTAGGATAGCATCGACGAGGTTGGTCCCTCCGAGGTTAGCCTCGGTCAAGTTGGCCCTTGTGAGGTTGGCCTCGCTGAGGTCGACTCCGCTGAGATCGGCCCCGGCGAGGTTGGTCCGGCTAAGGTCGACCCCATTAAGGTTAGCCTCCCAAAGGCGGGTCCGGCTGAGGTCGGCACCGATGAGGTTCGCCCAGAGGCGGGTCTCGCTGAGGTCGGCGCCGTGAAGGTCGGCCTGACGGAGGTCGGCACCGACGACGTCAGTCTTAGCAAGGTCGGCCTCACTAAGATCGACGACACCTCGATCATGCGCCTGACGCCATTCATTCCAGGCTTTGACTCCCTGCTTCAGGATGCGGAGGTGTTCGGGATCGGCCATGGCGGTTCCCTTGGCTTCGGCGGCAATTTCGTCAGACGGAAATGGCACTCAGCCCGCCTCATCTGAAGGGCCGCCACAGTTGGCCTGCAACTTTCTCCAGCCTCTTGACCAATGCCTGGGCGGCTAATCGCTCGCGCGGCCATGCCTCCAGCACGGACGTCAGACTGGCTGCACGCGCCGCTATCGGACCGGGGCTGGTAGCCAGACCCTGGGCACTCTGAACGCCAAAGGCGAAAGAGTAGAACGCTACCACGTCATGAGCATCTTCCGGGTCCAGCAAGCCTACCTTGTCGCCGCACATTTCATAGATGGAGCGTGGGGAGGAGAGCCCTGCCGGGACTGGGGGAAGCTCATGCCCGGCCGCCAATTCGGCATGAAGGCGGCGAAACGATGCCTCCAGTTGGAGCGCTTCGTCACCTTTCAACCATTCTCTGATGTCGACGCTGAACACGCTTGCAAACACCCGCCGATCACGGTGCCTCCTGTAATCTTCGAGGAGCAAGTTGGCTAAGAAGGTGAAGCCCGCGGTGAACGTGGCCGTGATAATCGCAATCAGCCATCCGGAACCCGCCGGACCTCCGAACGTGCCGCCAATAAAGTAGACCGGACCGTGGTCCATGCAGCCTTACTACCCCGCTATGCTGCTCTCTGAGCCATGCAAGATAGCCTGCCGACACCCAGGCCACGCTGTGAGGCGATTACCGGCTGCTGGCCTGGTGCAAGGCCTTGCCAGCGGCAGAAGGCGGCCTACCTGCAGGAGCCTGCCCCACTTCGCTTGGCTCGTGCGACGCCCAGATGATCCGTGCTCTTAGCATTGTCCTTCCGGCAGCTCTGTATGTGCCGGTGCGGGCCCGGTTTCATCGCAGCGACGATGGTGGCGGCCCATGGCATTCATCAAGAAGGACAAAGCCTCCATCACATGCTCATCCACACGTTCCTGACTTCCATCCGGCATGACTGCCGCTACGCCAATCCAGGAAGCTATCGGCACATTGTCATCATCAGTGAGCACGTGGCCGTTCTCGGTTGCCAGCAAGGTCTCACTCTGCCGAACCCAGGATATGTCGCTCATTCTAGCTGTAGAACGCTTGAGGCGAACATGCTTCGTCGCGTCACATATGTCCCGAACCAACCCAAAGCTGCGAGACTGCGTAGCCAGGCTATTCCGAAAATCCCCGACTCTTAGGTGACCTGCTCGAAGCGAGGCGCGCGCTTCGTACATGTAATCGGCCAAACTGCTCACCACGATGCATGCAAGCTTCGCGCGGCGATGGTCGCGGACAGCACGCATGAACTCGTCTACGGTTGGAAACACTACCTCATCGAGGAAGCAGTCAGCGCTGTCTTTCGCCATGCTCATTCCAAGGTCAAGCCTGCCCTTCGGAACAGCGGATCGACGCTGCGTCGCAGCTCCCGCATAACAGGTCCGATGCGCCGGCGCTCGATCAACCAGCGGCGCGAGCCCGGCTCCCAAATGCCCCCTGCGCAGCGCATCGCAGGGTCGAACTCGCGCGGGCATCGCACCGCGACCAGTTTGCCGAGCCGGTCGAACTCGCAGGGGCCGATGCGTGCGGGGATGGGGTCAATCATGCTGTGGGGGTGGTAAGCTCCGCTGTTCAAGCTGGTCAGCGCGTCCCTCAAGCCTCGTGAGGCGAGTCACCGCGTCGGAAATGACCGCCGAGGCGACCATCGTTGCTGACGCGGTCGCCGCACTGCGTGCCTCGGTGACAATCTGTGCCTGTTCGCTCTCCAGCCGGAGGAAACGGTCCTCCAGCGCCTTCAGGCGTTCCTCGATGACCGTGATGGACTGCCTGACCTCAGTCTGTAGTCCGAGCAACTCCTCGATTTGACGGCCGAACTGCCACAGCCGGCCAAGCGGGCCGATTGCCATTACGTGGCGATGCGCGTGGTACGCAGGCGGGACAGTAACTCGTCCATCGCCTTCTTCTCCGCAGTAATTCCTGCGTCCACCCGCTCGATGATCTGGTCGATCTGCTCAGCAGCTAGCGCCTCGGCTTCGGCGGAAACCCCGCTTTCATCGGCCATCGTTACCGCTGCACGCCGCGGCCGTCCCCTTTTGGTCTCGGCTAGTCTTGCCATCTGTTGTACACGGCCTCTCGGTCACTCACCGACTGGGCGGTGCCCCGCTTCGGCCGGTGCACGCAGGTGCTCAACTCAGCACCCTCATAAGAGCGACGGCTGCGCAAGCAATGACAATTGCCGCCGCAATCGTCGCCACAACGGTCATTACCACCGGCACGGCAGGCAAGCGTGGCTCCGGCCGTCCGCCCTCGTAATCACGCCAGCCACCACGAAGCATCATGCCACGGGCGCCAATCGCGGCCTGAAAACCAGGCGGTCGCTGACCGCGGTCACCGCGTCCGGGTGCCACGGCGTGGCGTCGCCAGCCAGCCACCACTCGCCACGCTCCCAGTAGGCAATCTCCGGTGGGTTCTGGCCGAGCACGACCCAGTAGAACCCCTCCTCCCTCGCCTCGGTCCTAGCGATGCGGTCGCTCATGCGGCCTTTTGCATGGCGAGATGGTTCCTGATTGCCTCTATGATTACGTCGTTCACGCGGACGCGCTTCTGAACTGCCAGCACCTTTAGCTCCGCCAGCAAATCTGGCTCGATCCGCAGGGAGGTCGTCATCTTGCCATCCTGGAGCCTGGCCTTAGTGGCCGGCGCCGGCTGCTCTGGCTCTGGCTGTTTTTTCGTCGCCAGCACGCTCTGCAATGTAGCCTTTGCCATGGTTCAGTTCCTTCTCCACGACACGCCAAAGCGCGCGCATCTCACGGTCGGCCTTGCCGCCAGGGTCCGCCTCACCCGCCGTCAGTCCAGTCAGCAGCGCGCTCGCGAACATTGTCCGATTGACGATCGGCACCGGCGCCACCGGGACGCCGAACGCGGCGACCGCTCGCCGAGCATCGCCCGTTAGCGATGCCTCCCCTGCCCCCCGCGGCGGCGGGCAGGCGTTCAGCACGATTAGCGAGCGGCGGGCCGCGCCCTGGGCAATGTCGATGGTATCGAGGATTGCTCGCAGGTCGAGGATCGACGGGCGGGTTGGCACCAGGATCAGGTCAGACAGAGCCGCCACCAGGGCGGCGTCCTGCGCCGCGGATGGGCGGGTATCGATCACCACGACATCGACGCCATCAGTCAAGGCGACATCGAGCACGTCGCGTAGTTCGGCGGGGGCGGTCTGAACAAGCTGCGGCGTCTCCGCCTCTCTCGCGCGCCACCAGTCGGCGGCAGAGTGCTGCGGATCGAGGTCAATCAATAGGGTCCGCAGCCCGACGGCCTGGGCGAGCACGCCCAGATGCACGGTCAGTGTCGTCTTACCACTGCCGCCCTTCCGGCTCAGGAGGCCGATCACCTTCATGATTGCACAATTGCACAACTGCGCGGTTATGGCAAACCTTTAGCGCGGTCGGGCTATTGCGCTATTACACTATAGCCCTATTATGCATCGGATATTTCTGTCGTTCGGGGGGCTGTGCATGACCGCTGGCCGCCCATATGCGACTGCCGTCCGCGTGGACTTTGATCCGCCTCAGTTTGCCGGACAAAGCTCCCCGCCGGCTTCCTCACGTCCGGCGGCTTGCGGTGGTGAAAACTTGGCATCTCTGTCATGCTGTGCACGCCCCGATGACGGGCAGCATGACGTCTCTCCGCCTGTCGCGGCCCCTCCGACCTCGCTACCGGTCGAGGGCCGCACCTTTTTCTCGGCGCAGCCGGAGTCGGAAGAACGGTTAACCGACCCGGAGCACGATCTTGCGCACCGGCCGGCTGGAGGCACCCTCGATGCCGGTCAACAGTTCTGCCCTGGCCGGCAATCCGCCGCACCCGTCGTGACGCATGCGGGCCAGAACATCACGCAGCGTCCGCTCCCGCCAATTTGACGTGGCACTCGTTGACCATCCGCTGCTTACCGCAGCGGTCGCATTCGACGCGTAGGAACCACGAGGGAAACGCGCTGAACGGCTCGGCCAGTGCCTCGGCAGGTGTGGGCAGCGGATCGGTGCCGTAGGAGCGCCAATGCCGCGCAGGGCTCATTCCTCGCGCGCCCGGCGCACCAGCTCGCGGAACAGGGCGGCGGCCGCATCGCCCCGCCGCCGGTGGTCCTCGGCCGTCATCTCCGGCACCGGGCCGAACCGCGTCGTCCTGGCCCGCTTCGGCTCGACGATCACCGGACCGGCAATAGATGGGGCCGCCGTCGCCGTGGTGGTGGCGGCGCGCCGTTTCGGCGTGGCGGCAGTGACGATGGCGGCGATCGGCTCGGGCTGCTTGTCCCGGCGCCGTGGCGGACGCTTGTAGCGGTGGGTGCTGGTGACGATGGTCACGACAGGTATGAGCTGACGCAGGCCGTGAGCGCGCGGGAACGCGGTTTATCCGACCCGAGGTCGCTCACGGCACCAAGGTATCCAGATCGACCTTGAGTTCATGGGCGAGCTTGCGCAGCGTCTCCACGCTCCCCGTCTTGGCCCCGCTCTCGATTTCGGCGAGCAGGCTCGCACTGATCCCCGCTATGCCTGCCAGGGCGCGCTGCGTCAGCCCGCGCTTTTCCCGCCATATCTTCACCGGGCTCTCACCGGCAATGATCCGGTCGGCCTCATAGATCGTCAGCGGCTCAGGTGCAGTGCCATTGGCGATGGCGAGGTCGTGTTCCAGCGAGGCAATCCGGTCCTCGGCATCCTCCAACTCAGCAATCAGCGCCTCGTACTCTGTCCGGCGCAGCGTCACGGCATCCGCCGCCGCGACTGGCACTGCCGGCTGTTGGGGGTCATTCATCGGTAAATCTCCCGCCTATGTCCTGCCTTGATCACCTCGACATCGCCCCTCGGCGTGATCCGATAGACCGCGCGCCAGTCTCCATGCCGCACCCGGAAATAGGGTGTCCCCTTCACCACCCCGACGCCTGGATGCGTGCCGGAGGGATCGCGGGCGATGTCGAACAGCCGTTCTCGCAGACGCAACCAGTCCTCTGGCGGGATGCTCCGTCTCGCCTCCTTGACGACCTTTGGCTGGATCAACAGGCCCATGCATCATGTTCGCTATAAGCGAGCAAATACGCAACCGGTTCGTTTAATCCCCCCGCCACGCTGCCCTGAGCCGTGCCCAGCGGCCCCGCGCCTTCCGAGCGTCATCA
This sequence comes from Acidisphaera sp., assembly GCA_019240395.1. Lineage (GTDB taxonomy): Bacteria > Pseudomonadota > Alphaproteobacteria > Acetobacterales > Acetobacteraceae > JAFAYA01. The sequence goes on from JAFAYM010000179.1 coordinate 16,978, forward strand.
GCCGCCCGAAGCCCGGCCGCGGCATCCTGCGCAGCATTAGTGGCCCGATGGGCCTGTTGCACAGCATCCTCGGCCTGGCGCCGTGCCTGCTCGGCAGCATCGAGCCGGTCCCGCAGCGCGTCGGCTCTGGTCCGCTCGACCGCAATCGCCTGTTCCGCCCGATCTGTGCGTGCCTCGGCCTCCCGCCGATCGGCGTCAGCAGCGTCTGCTCTAGCCGCGGCAACGTCAGCCCTCTGTTCAGCCTGTTCAGCCCGTTGCTCAGCCCGATCTGCCTTTATTTCTGCCCTTTCGGCCCGCGAATTGGCGGCAACCAGGAGTACCGCCAGTTTCGCAACCCCGTTTTGTTCAGGGGAGAGTTCGCCCGTACGTTCGGCTGGACCTTCGCCCGCACGTTCGCGTGGCTGTACCTCGGCATCATCGGGCACCATGATGAGGGTCCGCCCGTCGTTGCCTGGCTGCGTCCGCCACCCGAGTCGGCGCGCCCGCATCCGCATCGCATCGGGCGAGAGGCCAAACCTCGCGCCGGCTTGTGCATAGGTCAGCCAATCGGGCATGGGTCAGGCTTGGCGCATGCTGGCGAACTTTGGGCGCACGTGCGGGCGCACGTTCAGGATCATGGCGGGTGAGAATTTCTCTGTGCGTGTTCGGCCTTACCTGCGTCGATCGAGCCGCGCCAAGCCCGAAGCGCGGTCTGTGGGCCTGCTAAGACCGGATCAGTTGGGTGATTGGCCGGTAATGGGGTCCTATGGCCGGCCGGGGATGCGCCCTGTTCCGTTTCAGATGGGACACGGCATTTCGCTGAATGGTTCAGCCGGAATATCTTGGCTCAGGGGGGCCCCAAGGTGTGGCCACCGAAGCCATCACACCCGCCGATGGCCGACGCGCCGATGGTGAAGGCGCCGCATTCCGACTGATCCAAGCCGGACGACTGAACCCCCCGCGAAAGCCACAGCCCCAGCACGGCGAGCAATGTCAGCAGGCGGGCAAACTTCGAGGGGATTATCCATTTCGGCAGGACCGCATCGGCCAGCGTGGCTCCAGAAATGTCGTTGCGCAGAGGGCTTGTCCGGGGCACCTCCAGCGGAGCCGCCGCCCAGTCCGGAGGCAATGGCCGACCCAGGCGTTGGGGCGAGCAATCAGTCGAATGGTCTTGGAGAGACGCGGTGCAATGTTGCAGGCTCGCCGCGTCACGCGGTGACGATTCGGCCGCGCTGACTGAAGGAGCAGAATCTTAGAACGCCGAAGCCCGCCACTAAGGGCGGGCCGCGCCCAACCGAAGTTGGGGAACTGATGTACCTGGCAGTCATCAGTCTCCCGCAACTCCCGCCGATTTGGCAACCCCGAAATGGGGCTGGATGAGCGCGTCCTGTTCAAAAATTGGCGGACCTCGGCATCAGCCGAGGAGAACCTAGTGCTCATGCCCGAAAAATGCCCTGTAACCTCACGTCACACGAGCCCATACAGGCGTCGCGAGAAGGTGTTCGGTCCCGGCCGAGCCGTTCCGCTGGACCGCAACGCCAAGGTCCGCGTCATGGCCTTTGCCCGCGCCTGGAGCGCGCAGCATCGCCGGCCAGGCCAGCACAAGGGACCGATCACCCGCGCCTTCCTGGAGGTCCTGGGCGCCCTCCTGTGGAAGTTCCACAACAACCACACCGGCATCTGCTTCCCGAGCTACGAGGCTATTGCTGCCAAGTCAGGTTGCGCGCGCAGCACCGTCGCCGAAGCCCTGAAGGTGCTGGAGTGGGCTGGTGTTCTGACCTGGCAGCACCGAATTATCCGCATCCGTGAGCAATGTCGCGACCTGTTCGGCCGGCGCGGCTGGCGCTGGCGTGTCATCCGCACCAGCAATGCATATGCGTTCATCGATACAAAGCCGCAACTCGCCGGCTGGGATGCTTCCAAGTCCGGAAATCAGTCGGGAACGAAAAATCAAGATGTACTCTCTGTTGTACCAACAGCGCCATGCGACCCGGATGGTCCGCTCGAACGTGCCCTAGCTCGTTTCGGCGCAGTGGTCGCAGCAGGAAAGCATGGCATTGAACAAGGCGACGGGTCCGTCTGTACTACGCCATCGGAGACGTGACCCCGCCACGCATTGCACCGAGGGGGATGCAGGCCGGCGCGTAGCCCCCAATTGTCGCGGCGGTCCGCGGGTCCCATTTCAGGCCACGTCAAGCCAATGACGACCTCGGCGCATGCCAGCGACACAGGGAGAAAACGTGACCAGCATCGATGGCCAGAGCGACGAAACGATCCGAGACATCCTGACCAGCACACGGCGCGTCGCATTGGTCGGAGCATCGGCCAAGCCCTGGCGCGCTTCCAACAGCGCGATGAGCTTCCTGCTGAACCGGGGCTACCACGTGGTACCGGTCAATCCCGGCCTGGTTGGCCAGATCATTCATCACCGTCCGGTCGTCAGCCGGCTGGCCGAGGCGACTCCCCTCGACATGGTTGACGTATTCCGCAATCGCGCGTTTGTCGGGCCGTTGGTGGATGAGGTGATCCGTCTCGGCGCGCGCACCATCTGGATGCAGCTTGGAGTGATCGACGAAACAGCGGCAGAGCGTGCCCGCGCCGCCGGGATTTGCGTCGTCATGGACCGCTGTCCCGTGATTGAGGTCCGCCGCCTCAGGCTATCCGAGACGGGTGCCGCAACGCCGAATAGGCGGCATTAACCTGGTGCGCGTCTGATCCAGCGCGGACTGCACGCGCTGCGGAGCGGGATGGAAGGCAAGGCTTACGCATCGGCCGTTAGCAGGTCGCAGCGGACCGTAGCGAATGAAATATGCGCCGCCCGCGTCCAGACTGCCGTAGCCGACGTCGGCTACAAAGGGGATGTCTCTGACCGCCTCTCCCAACTTGTGGAAATCCACGCCGCGCCTGACTGGCTCTGGCCGGCGCTGGTCAGAGCCATGGTATCCGGCAAGTGGACCATGGAGCACGCCCGCGGGGCGCACTTCAAGGGCTCGGCTCGTGGCAGCGCGCGTCGGTCATAACGGTTGCGAAGGTTCCGTCTCCGGTTCATCTTTCCACGAACATGGACGACCAGGAATTTCTCCATTGGCTGGATCAAGAGGCGCAGAAGCTGCACCAGCAGGGATGGGCACCGGGCAGCCCAAGCGAGGTGGAGTTGGTCCGGCACTGGAAAGTGTGGCGCCCGAAAATGTGCCAGCGGCTGGGACCGAACCTACCGAAGCTGGCGTTCGTCCTGTGGTTCCTAGCGGACGAAGCGAGGGACGAGTACCTCCAGGCAGGATGGCCCCCGACGGACGCGAGGGAGCAGGCGGCGAAGGAGTGGCTGCTCCAGGGTCCGGAGGACGAAGATAGCTATTACCGGCAAGACTGGTGAGACGTCGTGAAGCAGATAGCCATCGGACTGATTGTCTCATTTGTTGCAGCCACGGCTACACAGGCTGCGACGCTCAACTCTGGCGAAGCACGAGAGCATGTCGGAGAAACAGCCACGGTCTGTGATACCGTGGCTTCAGCGCACTATGCGCCCACATCGAGGGGTCAACCGACCTTCCTGAACCTGGGCCACCCCTATCCCAACCCAGACTTCACCGTGGTGATCTGGGGCGAGGACAGGGCAAAATTCGGCACGCCTGAAGCCCTCGAAGGCCATCGCGTATGTGTCACTGGTTCGATCCGATCATACCGGGGCGGACCGGAGGTCATCGCGACGGACCCAGGGCAAGTGAAGGAGTAGGATCGCGCTGGTGCCGCCGTTAGGTATCCTTGGGTGGATTGCTCGCCCCAGCTCTCTTGACTTCAGTTTCCTGCGCTGTGTTGAACCCTGTATAGGCGGTCCCCCGATCCTGGCAGAAGTTTATCCAGCTTGGCTTACCGTTTTCGCCATAATGGACGTGAATTTCCCAGTCTTGACACCCTGGCCAGATCCACTTCACCCAAAACGCCTTGGTCCCCCGCTCATTATTCGTCTGCCGACGGTAATATACATGCGAGATAATTGCGCCACTTTGGTCGGTCTCGTTCCTGAAACCGGATGGGACGGCACTCAGTTGGCCGCCTGCTTGGATATAAGTGAAGAGGTGTAATCGCGCAGCGTTGGCGTCAGCGAACGTGGGGGTCATCGGCGGAGCCTGCGGGGCATTGGGACCAATCACAATCGTGGGGGTCATCGCCGGAGCCTGCGGGGCATTGGGACCAATCACAATCGTAGGGATTGGAGTCCCAGGCGCTCCACCCTGCATGTTGGTCACTGACCCAGGGGGGTAGTTACTCGATCCCAAACTATTACTATTGCTACTGCTGCTGCTGCTCATCTTCTGGCTCTCCCTCCTCATCTGCGGCAACATACCAGCAATCCACTTGATGGATCGTCGGTCAACGTCATCCGGGGAAGCGACCCGTCGTTCAACTATCATCCGGCGGCGGCACCACCACCAGTTTCGGACGCGGCCGTTTCGGCTCGGAGTCTCGGGGTACCGGGGCGAGCGGGTCCACCCAGCCCGCCGCGACGAGGACGTTCCAGATTTCCTTACGAATGAAAGCGCGCACGCGAGCATGTCCCAGGTCCTCGCTGAGTGCTGCGACCGGCCCTGGACGACCATACTTGCGCTTGACATAGGCGTTCTGCCGGCAGGTGCCGGAACAGAAGCTCGGCAGCCGCCCCCGTCGCGGCACCGGGAACCGCTTCTTGCACCCCACGCACCGAAGCGTCTTCGGCCGCGGGCCCCATCCCATCTCGAAGTTGTATCGTCGGGTCTGGTCGCGTGTAGTCGCCATTCACGAAATCTGTGACGAAATCTAGCCCCTATTCAAGGGGCACACCACCTATCGTCGGCATGCATCGCCGAAGCGTGCAAGTGGACGCTAGAACCGCGGACGGAAGACGCCGGCAACCATCACACTGCCGCTCGCGGTTGGCATGCGGGGCTAAGACCCCACCACCTGATCGATGCATCAAGCGTGCCGGCACGGTGTGCATCGCCTTGCGGGACCGGAGCCGCCGGTTTGGTCTCGAATAATCGTCATTGACAGAACGTGTGACGAAACGGGTGGTCAGTAAGTCGCCGTCCGCGTTGATTTGACGGCCAGCCGCTCAGTACACCTCGAAGCTCGGCAGAGTTGGGCAGATCGATCCCTGCTGGCGCGGGGCTGGGCGAAGACCTTGCCCCGCCGCTGCACCCTTATACCAAGTCCTGTTGACCGTGACTCACGTGAGGGATTCCCCGACGCGGTGACGATCTGATTCAAGGCTGGCGAACTGGAGGAGGTTCGCCATGGGGAAGCCGATCCCACTAAGGCCGGATTATGATGCAGCAACGCTGCGCTG
>JAFAYM010000235.1 GCA_019240395.1 Acidisphaera sp.
CGCCCCTCGTCGTCGCCTATGCGCTCGCCGGCACAATGGACTTCGACTTCGCCAAGAATCCGCTCGGCACCGACAAGGCCGGCAAGAAGGTGATGCTCAAGGACCTGTGGCCGACCAGCCGGGAAATTGCAGCGGTCATCAAAAAGAGCATTACCCGGCCGATGTTCACCAGCAAATACGCCGATGTCTTCAAGGGCGACGCCGCCTGGAAAAAGATCGCCGTCAAGGGCGGCCTGACCTATGCGTGGGACCGCAAATCCACCTATGTTCAGGATCCGCCTTATTTCCTGCACATGGGCCGTACGCCCAGCGCCGTCGCCGACATCGTCGATGCCCGCATCCTCGGCCTGTTCCTCGACTCGATCACCACCGACCACATATCGCCGGCAGGCTCCATCAGGCCGACCTCGCCGGCCGGCAAGTATCTGATCGAGCACAAGGTCAAGCCGGCCGATTTCAACCAGTACGGCACGCGGCGCGGCAACCATGAAGTGATGATGCGCGGCACCTTCGCCAATATCCGCATCAAGAATCAGATGGTTCCGGGCGTCGAAGGCGGCATCACCATCCATTATCCGTCCGGCGAGAAGATGCCAATCTACGACGCGGCCATGCGCTACAAACGCGAGCACGTACCGCTGGTGGTATTCGCCGGCAAGGAATACGGCACCGGTTCGTCGCGCGACTGGGCGGCGAAGGGCACCATGCTGCTCGGCGTCAGGGCGGTGATCGTCGAGAGCTTCGAGCGCATCCACCGCTCCAACCTCGTGGGCATGGGCGTGCTGCCGCTGCTGTTCAACAGCGGGATGGACCGCAAGTCGCTGGAGCTGACCGGTGCGGAGCTGTTCGACATCGTCGGCCTGGACGAGTTGCGGCCGCGCATGGACCTGAAGCTGGTCATCCACCGCCCGGAGGGGCGCACCGACGAGGTGCCGGTGATCTGCCGCGTCGATACGATGGACGAGGTCGAGTACTACAAGCACGGCGGCATCCTGCAGTACGTGCTGCGCGGGATGGCGAAGGCCGCCTGAACGCGGACCGGCTGAAGGCGCGCGGCGGCGCGGGGGGGCGAAGGCCTCGCCTGCTGGCGGCGCCCACGGCGGATCTGGGTCGGCTGCCGATCGGCATCGACCTGCGGGCGATCAGCATCGCCGAGGGCGTGCGGGCGGCGCTTTCGGTCGCCGTGCTGGTGGCGCTCAACGAGTGGCTGGGATGGCCGCCGATGATGGAGGCGGCGCTGGCCGCCTTGCTCACCTGCCTGTGCGATGCCGGGGGGCCGATCCGCAAGCGGGTGCCGCCGCTGCTCGTCTTCGCGGTGCTGGGCGCGCTGATCACCGCCGGCTTCGGCTTGGCGCGGCCGCTCGGCTACGCGCTCATTCCGGTGGCGTGCCTCGGCATCGCCGTTGCCGGTTTCGCGCGCATCTATGGCCAGGCGGCGCAGCAGGTCGGCAATCTGCTGACCGTGGTGCTGGTGCTGTCGCTGGATCACGCGTGGCCGGATGTGGCGACCGCGGCGATCCTGGCCGCGGCCTTCGTCGGGGGCAGTCTGTGGGCGCTGCTGCTGACCATGGTGATCTGGCGTCTGCACCCCTATCGCCCGGCGCGGCGCGCCGTCGCCGGGGTGTACCGGGCGCTGGCCATGCTGACGAACGACCTGCGGCAACTGCTGCGCCGGGACGATCCGGATGAGGCGGCGTGGGAAGAGCATGCGCGCGCGCATCGGCGGACCGTGCGCGACGCCATCGAGCAGGCGCGCGTCGTCGTCGACGACACCTTGCGCGCACGCGGGCCGGCGAGCGCGCGCGCCTCGCAAGGCCTGCTCCGGCTGGAAACGGCGGATCAGCTGTTCGGGGCGATGATCGCCCTCAGCGACCTGCTGGAGCAGAGGCCGCCGCCGGAGACGCGGGTGGCTGCGGAGCGGCTGTTGCGCCTGCTGCGCGCACTGCTGGTGACGCTGGCGCGCCACATCCTCGAGGACCATGCGGAGCGGTTGCCCGCGCTGCTGCGGGCCGTCGAGGCGGTGGCGGCGATCGCCGCGACGCTGCCCGACGAGCGGCTGCACCGCATCGCCGACGTCATCGTCGAACGGCTGCGCGTCGCGGTGATCGTCAGCACGCCGTCGGGCAGCGTGCAGCGGCTCGGCGAGATCGCCTCGGCGGTGCCTCGGCGGGACCGGGTGATGGCGCCGCTGCGCGCCAATCTCGACCGCAACTCGCTGGCTTTGCGCCACGCCCTGCGGTGCGGGGTGATCGCGGCGATCGGGCTGGCGATCACCTTCACCTGGCCGGGCCCGTATCAGCACTGGCTGACCATCACCATGGTGCTGACGATGCAGCCGTTTTACGGGCTGACCTATCAGCGGGCGCTGGAGCGGATCGGCGGGACGGTGATCGGCGGCGGCTTGGCCACGGTGCTGGCACTGGTCTGCCGCACGCCGATCAGCATCGCCGCGGCGCTGTTTCCGCTGGCGGTGATCAGCCTGTCGGTGCGTGCGGCGAGTTTCGGCGCGTTCATGACCTTCATCACGCCGCTCGTCGTGCTGCTGTCCGAACTGGCGGGGCCGGGCTCGAGCGAGCTGCAGATCGCGGCGATGCGTGCGCTCTACACCGTGATCGGCGGATTGCTGGCGGTGGGCGGCACGTTGTGGCTGTGGCCGAGCTGGGAGCCGGATCGGCTCAATCGCGAGCTGCGCGGGGCGGTGGCGGCGCACGGGCGCTATGCCGAGCAGGAATTTTCGCTGCTCGCCGGCGAGGCGAGCGCGGATGCGGTGGAAAAGGTGCGGCGGGCCGCCGGCGTCGCAAGCAACAACCTGGAGGCCTCCCTGTCGCGCGCGCTACTGGAGCCGCGGCGGTCCGGCGATCCGCCCGAGCGGCTGCAGGCCGCGATGGTGGTGGATGCCGCCCTGCGGCGCATGGCCGGGAGGCTGGCCGCGATGCAGCACGACCGGCCGGCCGTCGGCGCGCTGGACCGGGCGGTCTGGCGGGGCTGGCGCGACTGGGTGGCTGCGGCGATCGGCTGCCTCGTAGAGGCACAGCCTGTGCCGCCGCGCCCGGCCTCGATGCCGAGCGGGCCGCAGGCGGAATCGCTGTCGCGCATCGCGCGCCAGATCGAGCTGATGGCGGGAGCGCTGCGCCGCTACGCCGTCTAGCGCCGCGCAGCGCCAAATGAGGTCCAGGAGGCTTCGGCCTCCTGGTGGGGTTTGGGGCGAAGCCCCAAGCCTGCTTCCTTCTGAACGTGTGGTTGAGTTGACCGGGCTCGTGTGCGCGCATACCATTGCGCTCCGCCCGGCTTAACGCTCGGGGGGAGGGAGGAAACCATATGAAGAAATTTCATTCCGCGATGATCGCGGCATTGCTCTCGAGCGTCTCCATGGTGCCGGCCGCCATGGCCCAAACCACCTGTCCCGCGGCGAACGGAACAGTTCCGCCCGGAGCGAACACCACCAATCCGTCCGCTCCGTTCTTCATCGATCTCACCGGTCTTGACCTCAGTACCGCGCCGCCGACGCGCAACCCGGCAAATCCGAACTACCCGCCCGCGACGGCGCTGCCGGACGGTCAGTTGCCTTCGATATACGCTGACGGGAACTACATCATCGGGCCGACACACACGGCGGCACCCGAAACCGTCGTCCAGAACGGCGTCCCGAAGGGCACCGTCTATACGCTGACGATGTCGTCGAATCAGAGCGTGATCTACAAGCCCGGCATGATCCGCGATGATCCCGGCGGCTGCCTGGATGCGGCGATCTACCTGGCGCAGACCACCCCGGGAGATCCCTCCAACGTGCTGGTTCCGACCAGCCATCCCGGCACCTGGACGCGCACGATCACGGTCTATGTCCCGGCGCAATACCGCGGCGGCACCGAAGCACCCTTCCTCGTCGCCGGAGACGGCGGACTGGGGCCGCTCTACACGGTGCTCGACAATCTCATCCACGAGCACCGGCTCCCGCCGATGATCGCCATCGGCATCGGCGCCGGAGGGCAGGACGCTCAGGGGAGCGAACGGGGGCGCGAATACGACACGGTGTCGATCGACTACGCCGAGTGGGTCGAGAGGGAAGTGCTGCCGTATGTCGAACAGCAGCTGAACGTGTGGCTTACCCGGGACCCGGACGCGCGGTTGACGATGGGTCTCAGCTCGAGCGCTGCCGCGGCGTTCACGATGGCCTGGTTCCGCCCGGACCTGTACCATCGGGTTCTCGGCTACTCGCCGACGATGGTCAATCAGCAGTGGCCGCACAACACGGCGCTGCCCGGCGGCGCATGGGAATATCACAGCCCCTGGGCGGGTCCAGCCATACCCAACCTCAACGCCCAGGGGAGTACCATTACCCCGTCGACCTTCCCTGATGGTTCACCGCTGATTCCGAACAGCCCGACGAAGCCGATCCGTTTCTGGTTCGAAGTCGGCGACCAGGATCTGTTCTATCCTGACGCACCGATTGCCGACGGCATGCACGACTGGACGCTGGCTAACGAGAACATGGCCAAGGTGCTTGCAGCGAAGGGATACCAGTATCAATTCATCTTTTCGCGCAACGCCCATCACGTCGACGGCCCGACGGTGTCGCAAACCTTGCCCGAGGCGCTCGAATGGGTGTGGAGGGGCTATCGAGGCGTGGGGCGTCGCGAGGGGCGCGGCTTCTGAGCCGAGGGCGGAGTCGTCGGCCTGGCTTCAGCGGCCTGCCGCCACTTCGCGGATCTTGCGCGCCATGGCGGCGATGCCGTTGCCGCGGTTGGTGGAAAGGGCTTCGAGCAGGCCGAGGTCTCGCAGGAACACCGGATCCGTGGCGATGATCTCGTCGCGGGTGCGGCCGGAATAGACTCGCAGCAGCAGGGCGATCAGCCCGGAGACGATGGCGGCGTCCGAGGTCCCGGCGAGGAAGAGGGCGCCGTCGCGCTGCGTCGCTTCCATCCAGACGCGGCTCTGGCAGCCGGGGACGCGGTGCGTGTCGTCCATCCAGCTTTCCGGAAACTCCGGAAGCTTGCGGCCGAGCTCGATGATGAACTGGTAGCGGTCCATCCAGTCGTCGAACACGCCGAGCTCGTCGCCGATGGCGGCGATGGCCTCGGC
>JAFAYM010000074.1 GCA_019240395.1 Acidisphaera sp.
TGCTCTGTTCCAGTGAAAACGAGCGACGGCGTCGTAGAAGGTCAGCGGCAGCAGCGCGACCACGTCGCCGGAGCGGCCCGGCGGGTGGCTATGGCGGGGCGTTTGGCTGTTCCGCGGTGGGCGGGCATTGCGATGGCCGGCGATGATCCGGCGTTGGCCACTGCCGTCGAGCACGGGATGGATGGCGACGAGCTTGCCCTCCTCGAGGATGCGCACCTCGGTGGCGGTGCTGTGCACCTCGACGGCGCGCCGCCTGGTGCTGTCGGGCACGCTGTAGAGGTTGCCGCCAACGGAGACCATTCCGTCGCGGGTGACGCGTCGCTCGAAGCGGAGCACGGCCTGGAATGGCCCGGCCGGGAGCGGCAGCAGGCTAGTCCGCTCCTCGGCGAAATCCTCGTTGACCACACGGTGCGTGGTGGCATGGGTGCGCACGTTGGCGACTTGGTCGAGCCATTGGCGGAACTGATCGTTGAGGTCGTCGAGATTGCGGAAGCTGCGAGCGAGGAAGAAGTCCTCGCGGATGTAGCGGAACGGCCGCTCCACCTTGCCCTTTGTTTTAGCCCGGTAGGCCTGGCACGCCTTGGGAAGGTAGGCGTAGTGGCGGGCGAACTCGACCAGGTGCGATTGTAGACGATATGGCCCGCGTCGGGGTCCTCGCGGCTAAACACGGTTCGCATGCGGTCGTAGAGGATCTCGGCCGGGGCACCGCCGAGCGCCTCGAACGCGGCACTGTGACAGCGCAGCACGGTCTGCAGGTCCTGGCGCGGGGACGAAGCGGCCCCAGAGCATGCAACTATGGCCCGGGACGAGGGAGAACAGCCAGACGATGCGCTCGCTGCTCGGCTCGTACGTGAACACGGTGCGGAAATGGGCGAAGTCGAGCTGAGCCTGGCGACCGGCGGGGTCTCGAACCGCACCTCGAATGGGGTGGCCGTGGCCGGGCGGAGCTCGCGCAAAGCCTCTTTGACCGCGGTGTAGCGCCCGCGTACCCCAGCTCGCGGATCTCGCGCAGCAGGCGAGCGCCGGTGAGATCGGAATAGGCGGCGACGGTCGCGCAGATAGGCAGGAACCGCTCCACCTTGGAGGGACGCGGCTGACGCGCCTGGTAGACGGGCGGCTCGAGGCCGCGCTCGACGTATTTGCGCACGGTCTTACGGTCGATGCCGACGCGCCGCGCGATGGCCGACACGCTGAGGCCTTGCCGATGCAGGTCCAGGATCACGGTGACCTCCCCGAGCTTGACCAACAACGCTGCTCCCGAACTGCCGGGGCGATGGTGGTTCGGTGCCGGGCGATCACCCCAGGGCGAGAAACTCAGCCAAGAGCCGCACGCCAAACTGGGGAATTTTCAAACGCCCAATGTGGGGAGAATGCGGGCGGCGATGACAATCTGCTCGGGGTATGGCACTGCCTTCGGGAATAGCCTATCCGGTGCGGGCTGCGCTGCGCGGCTGGGGCGGCTTGCCAGCGAAGGTTTGCTGTTCGACATGCCCGGACAGATCACCGCCGTGAAACCGGCACCTAGTCGGTCACCAGCTTGGTCCAAGAACATCTACCGTTAACACGATGCCGGGACGAGAAGATCATCTTAGCAGATGCGTTTGATTCACGGAGGCAAACCATCCACTTTAGTCAGTTAAGACCAATTCTACTTGGGCTTCTGAGGGTAAAAGATTGACCAAGCGGCATCCATGCTGGACCATCCGACATCACACCCCGCGAATCGGAACAGAGTGAGGAATTCTCCAGGTCGCGCGGATACAAACGTTGGAGCGACCATTCGTGCGCGGCGGAAAGAGCTCGGTCTGTCTCGCGCGTATCTCGCAAAAGCGGCTGGCATGACACGGAAGGAACTCAGGAAATACGAAAATAGCACCAGCAAAATTCGCCCGAGCGCCCTAGTTGAAATTGCCGAAGTGCTAAAGGTGCCGCTGGCTTACTTCTTCAAGAACGTGCAGCATGGTAGGGGAAGCTGCGATGAGAATGATTTTTCAGAGGATCTGGCCTCATTGCCCATGGGAGATCCAGCGCTTCGTGAGGCTGCCGCGCTCCTCCTAGTCCTGAATCGGATCCAGCTCTCACCTTACCTGCCGCGCACGTTACGCCTGCTGACCTCGATTGAAGCTCTGCTCCTTGAAATTGGAAGTCCAGACTGACCCAGAGCTGCCTGGGCTCAAGGGGGCAGCCAGCACTCTGGGATGCTGGGATCCGTGGATTGTTACCGTGGCAACCTGAAGGTCGGCAATGGATCACCGGCCTCGGGCTGACGAGCGAACTGGGCGCGGACTGAAAGAAGAGCGATGGCTGACCAGCGCAAACCTATAGACGTTCTAGGGTCTGTTGAGATTCATCGCGAGTGGATGAGGGCGGCGGCGAGATAGAGGTTGGCGGCGAAGCTCTGGTCGGTTTTGTCGGCGCGCATGGCGATCCGCTTGAATTCTTTGAGCTTGCAGAAGAAGTTCTCGATCAAGTGGCGCCACTTGTAGATCTCCTCATCGATGCGGAGCGGCTGCGCTCGGCGCGGGTGTTGCGAGATCACCGCCTTGGCTCCCCGGTCGCTCAGTTCGGCGATCAGCCAGTTGCTGTCGAAGGCTTTGTCCCCGATCAGCGCAGCGAAAGCGATACCCTCGATCAAAGGCGGGACGCCCACGCTGTCATAACGCTGGCCGGGCAAGAGAATGAAACGCATCAGGTTGCCCAGCGCATCAACCAGGGCGAGGATCTTGGTCGTCATTGCCGCCCTTGGAACGGCCGATGGCCTGGCTTTGCGTCCCCCTTTTGCGCCCTGCCCGTGGCGGTGAACTTTGACAATTGTCGCATCGACGATCGCGTATTCGACATCCGGCTCATCCGAGCAAGCGTCGAAAAGCCGACGAAAAACATCAGCTTTGACCCAATCGCGGTATCGCTTGAACACCGTGTTCCACTTGCCAAAGGCGACCGGCAGATCGCGCCAGGGGGCGCCGGTGCGAACAATCCACAGCACCGCCTCCACAAACAGCCGATTGTCCCTCCCGCTGCGCCCAGGGTCCGTCGGCTTGCCCAGGCAGTGCGGCTCCATCTTCGCCCATTGGGCGTCGGTCAACACGAATCGCTCCATCCAAAGCTTGAATCATGCTCACCGTGATCGCGGGAATCCCCCCAATTCTCAACAGACCCTAGTTGGCTCCCGCATTCGAGAGCGGCGGATAGAGCTTGGCATGTCGATCGAAAGCTTAGCCGCAGCCACTGGCATGTGTGCGCAGGAGGTCCACTGGCTCGAGAATGGCATCAAGAGACTCTCTCCAAGCATGCTCCTCGACTTTGCCGACGCGATGGATGTTCCGATTAGCTACTTTTTTGATCTCATAGCGACTTGCCGAGGGGACGCCAAGAAAGAAAGCCTGATCCGCGAGAATTTGCTGCCCATGCAAGACTTCGACGTCGCGTCTCACGAGGCTGAACAGATTCTTGTGGCCTTTAGACGGATAACACTCTCCCCGTACCGGCAGCACACACTTCGCCTGTTGTCCTCGGTAGAACGCTTGCTGAAGGAAATAGGGTGCAGCAATGGCTAGCCACACGAAAATCCTGGGCGGGGGAGACTTCGTCAGGGACGGACGGGGCTGGGCCCAGCTTTTCGTCAAGTTAAGCCGAGTCGAGCAAATGCTACGATCGGCAATATCGCAGCTCACATTGTGGGGCAGCAAGCCGGAACGTCCCCTTGCGCTTAGCCAAATCATCCCACGAACGCTGGTGAGCGAGAATTACATGAATGCGTCCGGGTCGTCAGGCATCGATCCCCAGCCTCCTACGCTGCTACATAAGCCAAGGTGTCCTGGCGCCGGACTTCAGGACAGCGAGTGTTTCGCAATCGCCGCTTGTTTGCGAGCCATACCAGGCACCTGGATCATACAGTGGGTCGAAGAGGAGGTCCGGGGTCCATCGATGGTCATATTTTCGGAAGAAAGCAACAACAAGCCTGTCGTGGCAATTAGTCGGAGCGATCTTCTCTGCAGAGTGGAACTTGAGACCTCCAGTCAAACTTTTGACTTGGGTAGATACCGCGAGTTCAATGCGGCCCTCCGATTGGTTGTAATCGCACTAGGGGGGGATCCCGAGATCCTGCTAGGCTCTGAGCTGTACTGGGCCGAATTAGCAGACTGCGCGCTCAAAGCGGGTTGCCGACAAGAGGCTGAACGATTGATCGCGCACTGCCTTTACGGCGCCTGAATACAGGATCGAAGATTCTAACCTGTCGGTCCAGAGTCTGTTTTAGCCGAACCACCAGCGCCGATGCTCCTCGTTCAACGCGAACAGCCGCCGCTTTCCGTTGGACGTGAAGCCACCAGCATGTCCGATCAGTCGCGACGCATCGTCGTCGGGGACGTGCCAGCGGTTCATCAGGGCCCAGACGGCCGCACCGATGATGCTGGGCGCCTTTGGCCTGCCTTCAGCGGACTTTGCTCCCAGCCCGGCACGGGGACGGCGTCGTCGTGGTCGGCTGGGCTCTGGTGCGGGCCCTCGCTACGTCACGCACCGGCCCGCAGCGCCGGTCATCTCCGCGCGGCAGTGGTCGCCAGTTTCGGGCAAAGACAAATCAGAGCCCGGGACCCGGCGCAGCATGGTCCTGTAGTTTCGCCAGACCGCATGGGCAGCTCAATCTTGCTCCGCCGCCGCAGGATCGTACTCATGGTCGTCAACGTCGGCCCTCATTTTTGCCCCTCCGGAGAATGTGCACCGACCCTGGACTGCTGCGGCTCGAAACGCTCAGCATGCTCCTTTCAAGGGCAGCAACCGGATTTCTGTAGGCTCTCTGCGAATGGCATCGTGACCTGTTGGTAATTGTATTGCAAGGGTAGGTATACACCTATAGGTTGAGAATGGGCGGGTTGGTCATTCCACTCCGTCCCATGCGCTTCGGAGGATGGATTGGTGTCCCAACAGTCTGGCAATATCTTTCCCTTCGCGTCCAACCAGAAGCGACTCGATCTGGGGCTCCTCCTGGTGAGGCGTGCAGACACCGCTCACCGATCTGGAGACGATCAGGCTGCAATCCATTTGCTCGATGCCGCCTACGAGGCCTTTGACGAGTGGGCCGGGGAGTTGCCGGCCCCCTCGGGACGGAATGCGGAACCGGAAAGCGACCGGTCGGTAGCCGAGGGCGAGCGCATTCGCTGATCCATGGACGCCGGAAAGCTGCCGGCGGATTAGCACCGGGTTTAGATCACCGCCGGCCGCACCGCCGGTCATCTTCCGCGCGGCGCTGGTCGCCAGTTCAGGCGAACGAAGGATCAGAGGACGGGAACCCGGGGCAGCATGGTCCGGTAGTTTCGCCATACCGCACGGGCGGCTTCAATCCCCCGCTTCGCGAACGTTCTTCCGCGTCAGGTAGCCCGTGAGCTCATCCCAGGTTTTGGCGTCCGGCATCTCATGATCCGCTTTCGCCTCCTGGACAAACTCCCCGGCGGGCGAGCGTGTGGCCTTCCGTGTGGCAATGTACATTAGGAACGACGTACTCGGGCCTCCCATCGCTTATCGGCAGAAAGCACTCCGCTGGTCGGAAGGTAATGCGGTGCTATCTCCCGCTATGGTTGTATCTTACTTGGTATCTTCTCGTTTTGGAGCGCGACGGTCGATGTCAACAACTCTTACCCGTGCTGCGGACACCCGAGTGGGTGGACGGTTGATGGAAGCCAGGCTGGCCTGTGGTCTGGCGCAAGCCAGCTCGCCGAGCAGCTCGGCCTTGCCGAGCAGGACTCTCCACCTCTGCACCGGTATGTCGCGGTTCTACGTTGCAGCTTAATGCTTGCCGACCGCCGCGTGAGGTGAAGATCGAGGTCGACGCTGCGCATGTTGTCTCGGGCCTATTGCAGATCCCACGAGCAGCTTCGGCCTGTTACGTCATCGCGCATGGGGCAGGGGCTGGGATGAGGCATCCGTTTGATAGCCGGGTTCCAGGGGCGACGATAGTAGGGGCATGCGACTGTTTCAGCGACACGTGCCTTTCGCCTGCTGAGAGTAGTCGCCTGGCCGGCCGATTGGCCCGCTCTCCGGCTCAGAGGGTTGGCGGCAACGGTTCCATTCGCGAAAACTCGCCAGATGAGGACCGAGCGCGCCGAACTTTGACCGTCAGCCCCCTCGGTACGCCAGCGCCGTGAGCGGCGCCGCGCCGTTCGGCGAGCTAGGCACGTAGTCTCTCGGCTGTCCACACTTAGCGGAAAGGAGCCAGGCGCGTTCGCCGCCGGTGCGGTGGCGAAGAATGTGCACCAGATCACGAGCCAGTTCCCCGAGACGTTCTCTAGCGATATGGCCCCCTCCGGAGGAACGGCGGTTAGCCGTGGCCGCCGAGACCGTTATCGGACGGGGCTGGGGCGGCGAGGCTTGCGCCTGGACGCTTGCGACGCGAGGCGCTGGAAACATCTGCACCGGCGTGGTGGCGCTCCACCAGGCAAGCTCCGTCGTTTGGCCCCGAACCGGCCCCTGAGCTGAGTACCTGTGCTGCTCTTCCGTCGGCTCGACTCAGCTGCTGGCCCACCAGCCCTGCGCCGGATCTGATCCGCTCACGAGGTTTGCAAAAAGGTTAATATACCTGTAGGTTGTGTTAACCCAGCATAAATCCACGCCAAAAAGCGGCACTTGGCGGATCGCATGCGATCCCATCCCCGGCTCTTTCAGGTGACCCAAGCGTGTCGAATTTCGCTCGAAACAGCGCCTCTCCACCCGTGGCTTCCACGGTCAACGACCTTAGCTGGACGGCTCAGGAGCCGCAGCTCCTCGGCCACAACTATTCGGAGCCAGGAGCCCCCGCGGGCAACGACGTGCAGGCAGCCTGGAATTGGGCCGACGGACAAGGCGTCACCGTTGCGCTGCTCGATGACGGCTTCGATCTAACTCAACCGAGCTTATTTCAGGATTTCGATCAAGCTGATTCGCGCAGCTTCACAAACGGGGTTGCCGGAGCGGCTTCCGTCCCCGCCTCCTCCGAGGTTGCGGAGCCCGCTGGTGGTTTCCACGGAACCACGACATCCGGCGATCTCGCCGCCTCAGGCAGCAATGATGGGCCTGAAGGCGTAGCGCCGAATGCGACCGTAATCGGGGTCAAGGTCGCTTTTGGAGCCGGCAGCACCCTCGCGAGTATGACCCAAGCATTTGCCTACGCTGCGTCGGTATCGGACGTGGTCAACAACTCCTGGGGCATGACCGGCTACGGGGGAGATGAGCCGACCAGTCCGGATGGCACTGCCTGGTTCTCTGCGGTGGAGAGCGCAGTTACCGAAGACCGTGGCGGCCTCGGCGCGGTGGTGGTGTTCGCCGCCGGCAACAACCGAAGTGAAGGCGATGATGTGGGGCTGCATGGCATCCCTGATGATCCACGCGTGATCGCCGTTGCCGGCATTAACGCGAGCGGCGCAGTTGCCGATTTCTCCACGCCGGGTGCGGGGCTGCTGGTCGCTGCGACCGCGGTCGGAGTGCTTACGCCATTTCCGGGTGGAGCCGCGGCGTACGTTTCGGGTACTTCCTACGCCGCGCCCGAGGTGAGCGGGATCGTTGCCATGATGCTCCAGGTCGCCCCCGCTCTCGGCTGGCGGGATGTCCAGGAGATCCTGGTTGATTCGGCTTACATGCCGGCGGCTGACGTCGGCGGATCGGTGACCAACGGCGCGGCGGATTGGAACGGTGGCGGCCGACACTTCTCTGATGATGTCGGCTTCGGGGCGGTTGATGCCGCAACTGCCGTAGCGCTTGCCCGGGCGTGGACCGCGCAGTCCACCAGTGCCAACGAGGCGAGCGCCACAGCGCAGGCGACCCCCGGCATACTTGTCGGGGATAAGGGAGCAGCTACCAGTGCCCTCACGCTTGGCGATGCCATTCGCGTGCAGCATGTGCAGGTGAGTATCGACGCGCCCGGCCTGAGTATTGCCGACATGAAGCTGGTTCTG
>JAFAYM010000227.1 GCA_019240395.1 Acidisphaera sp.
CGAGCAGCACGCCGGCGACGGGCGCGTCCCACCAGGCGATGACGGCGAAGATGGCGATCGGCGTGAGCGCCGAGATGCAGAGCTGCGGCAGGTATTGTCCGAAGAAGGTCTGCAGCTGCTCGACGCCGTCTGTCACGGAGAGGGTGATGCCGCCGGTCCGCTCGCCGGCGAACCAGGCGGGCCCAAGGGCGATGATGCGCGCGTGCAGCATCTGCCGCAGCCGCAGCTGCAGCCGTGCGGCGGTGCGGTGCGCCAGCACGGCGCGGCCGTGATCCAGTCCGGCGCGTATGACGATGGCGGATGCCACCCCGGCGGCGGGCAGCAACGGCAGGGCGGAGCCGGCGAAGACGCGGGCCAGCAGCACGCCGAGGAGGGCCAGGCGCGCGATCCCGACAAAAGCGGCGAGCAGCCCGAGCAGCACGCCGCAGGCGATACGCGCGCGCATCCCCCGGGTCAGTTGCCACAGGCGCCGATCAAAATACATCACTTGCTTCCGTCATGGAGGTCCAGGGGCTCGGCCCCTGGTGGGGTGCGGGGCAAAGCCCCGCGCTTGCTTCCTGCTCAGCCCGTCAGCCCGAAAGCTCGATACCGGCCAGCTGCTCGGAAAGCCTGGCGATTGCCGTGTGATCCTGCCCCGGCCCCAGCAGGGCGGCCGCGGAAGCCCACATCTCCCGGCAGAGTGCGGCGAAGGGCGCCGGCGTCCCGCCATCGCGCCCGACCTCCAGCGCGATCGAGAGATCCTTGACCATGAGGTCCAGGCTGAAGCCGGAGGCGAAGCTGCGCGACAGCACGAACTGTCGGAATTTCTTCTGCGTGCTGTTGTTCATGCCGGTCGAGGCGTTCAGCACGTCCACCATGACGGTGGGATCGAGGCCGAATTTCTGGCCGATCAGCAGCGCTTCGACGCCGATCAGGAAGCCGCCGGCTGAGACCAGGTTGTTCAGCGCCTTCATTGCCTGGCCGGAGCCGACGCCGCCGGTGCGCAGGACGCTGCTGCCCATCGCGGCCAGCACCGGGCGCACCCGCTCGACGGTTGCGTCCTCGCCGCCGACCATGATGGCGAGCTCGCCGGTCTTCGCGCGGGCCACGCCGCCGGAGACCGGCGCGTCGATCAGCGTGCTGCCGGCTTCTTGCACGCGTTCGGCGATCCGGCGCGTCACCGACGGCATGCCGGAGGTCATGTCGATCACCACCGAGCCGGGAAGCAGCCCGGCAAGTACATTGTCTTGGCCGCCTGTCATCACCTGCTCGACGATGGTGCTCGTCGGCAGGATGGTGATGACGATTTCCGAGGCCTCGGCCAGTGCCTTCAGGCTGCCGGGCGCGTTTCCGCCGACCTGCGCGATGAAGCCGTCGGCCTGCGCCTGGCGGCTGTCGGCCACGCAGACCTGATAGCCGGCGCGCACCAGGCAGGCCGCCATCGGCCAGCCCATGTTGCCGATGCCGACGAAGCCGATGCGCGGCTTCGGCGCCTCTGCGGCCGGCATGTCTACTCGGCCGCCTTGGCCGCGTCATGCTCCTTGAAGAAAGCGTCGGCGGTCTTGAAGGCGTCGAGCCCGGCGGGGATGCCGCAATAGACGCAGACCTGGAGCAAAACTTCCTTGATCTCGTCGCGCGTGACCCCGTTGGTCAGCGCGCCGCGCAGATGCAGCTTGAGCTCGTTCGGACGGTTGAGTGCGGCGAGCATGGCGAGGTTGAGCAGGCTGCGCGTGCGGCGCGGCAGGCCGGGGCGGGTCCAGATGTCGGCCCAGGCGTGCTCAGTAGTAATCTTCTGGAAAGCGCGCATGAATTCGTCGGCGCTGTTCATCGAATTATCGACGTAGTCGCTGCCGAGCACGGCGCGGCGCACTTCCAGGCCCTTGGCGAAGAGCTCGCCCTCGTATTCCGGGTGCTGGGCCATGACTACCCTCCTCTGTTCTTGAGGAGGGTAGTGCAGGACAGGGAGCAAGGCGAGGGTCGGGGGCAGCTTCCCCCAGACCCCATGATTTAGCGGAGGACGTCGGCCGGGAAGCTGGGCTGGTTGGCGGGAGCGTAGACGCCCGCCTCGCGGCCGTTCACGCCGCTCTGCAGCAGGGCGGTGTTGTGCGTGCAGGTCCAGCTCGCCGAATCATTCACATCACCCAGCCCGTTGTAGCGGGCTTCGGCCGGGAACGGGCAGAGCGGCATCGTCCGGTCGACCGTCGGCGTCGTCAGGTTGTTGGCGACATAGTGGGTGGCGATGACGCTGGCCGGCGCGTGCCCGTTCTCCACCCAATCCTCGAGCGCGCTCAGCAGGTCGTGCTGCGCATCGGCGGGATAGCCGATCGGCTCAGCGCCGTTGCCGAACACGTTCGGCCCCGGGCCGTTGCCGCAATGCGACATGCCGGGCGCCATGAACAGGCGGACGGATTTCTGCAGCTGGCTGTAGCCGCCGTTCAGCCCGGCGAGTGCCTCGTACCACAGCACGGTGCGATACGGCGAGATGACCGGATCGCTGTAGCCGTGGAACATCAGCAGCTTCTTGCCCTGGCCGAGATAGGTGGCGACATCGTTGGGATCGTCCGCCAGATCCAGCGCCAGCCGGCTGTAGAGCAGGATGCGGGTGACGTTGGAGATCACGCCGTTGTCTTCGAAGGCGTCGCTGTTCAGGTCGTAATTCGGATCGTAGAGGCCGAGATAGCCGATGATGTTGGAGGCGAGCCGCCAGTTCGCCGGCGACGGATAGGCCGAGCTCAGCGGGAAGCTGCCCCAGGGCTGGGCGGCGGTTGGGGCGGGCGCCGGCGTGTTATTCTCGTCATCGGCGATCTCGGCCGGATCGGTGAAATAGTCGCTCACCGAGGAACCGGGATAGATCAGGTGCCCGGAGGTGTCGGTCACCGGTGCGATGATGGTCTTGATCGCATCGGCCTGGGCCTGGGTTAGCACCGAGGGAACCAGCGTATCAGGGTTGAACGCGCACTTCGCGGGATTCTGGATCAGCCCGTCCTGCACGCCGTCCGCCGTGTCGCATTGGGCGAGGACGGCGGCATTGATCTGCGGCAGCAGGGAGAAGGGGATGTAGGCCTGCAGCAGCGCCCGCACTTTCTTCAGCGTCCAGAGCTCGGTGCCGAGCGGATCCATCCAGGGCGCGCCGGAGATGATGCCGTCATAGTCGTCGGGGTAGCGCTTGGCTTCCATCAGCCCCTGGCGGCCGCCGTTCGAGCAGCCGTCGAAATACGAGTAGGAGATCTTCTTAGCGTTGTAGAAGGCCAGCACGAGGGCTTTCGAGGCGATGCCGACCTCGTGCCGCGACCGATAGAAATAGTCGATCAGCCCCGGCTCGTTCGGCACGCCGATATCGGTGATGGCGAAGGTGCCGTTGCTGTCGGTGTGACCCGAGTTTGTCGAGGACGTGGCGTAGCCCTTGGCAAGCTCCTGCGGGGTGCCGTCCTTCAGCGCCGTACTGCCGTCCAGTCCGCCGCCCCCGAGGAACAGGAACTTGCCGTTCCAGAAGCTCGGCAGGTCCATCTGGAATCCGGCCTGATTGGCTCCGGCGCCCTCGCCGTTCGTCGTCACGTTGCCCGTCACCTGGCAATACGCCGGTGCTCCCGCCGCCGGGGCGATCGGCGTTGCCGCGGTGATGGTCATGTTGGGGATGTTGAGCGCGGTCACCGCGGCCGTCGAACAGGCGGTCGTCGCGGCGGCGGATGTGGCTGTGCCGATCCCGGCGGCGAGCCCGCCGATTCCTAACAGCGCATAGACAGACCCTCGTCGATGTCTTCTCATGGCGTTTCCCTTTTGCTTTTTGCAGGCGAATCCGGCGGCATCAGCTTTGCAGCTGACTGCCGCCGGGGTCGTTTGCGACGGTTACAAAGCCCCGTCGTTCAGCGGAGGACGTCGGCCGGGAAGTTCGGCTGGTTGGCAGGCCCGTCGACGCCGGCCTCGCGGCCGTTCACGCCGGTCTGCAGCAGGGCGGTGTTGTGCGTGCAGGTCCAGCTGGCAGCGTCGTTGACGTCACCCAGCCCGTTGTAGCGGGCTTCGGCCGGGAACGGGCAGAGCGGCATCGTCCGGTCGACCGTGGGTGTCGCAGCGCCCGCGACATAGTGCGAGGCGATGATGCTGGATGGTGCGTTGCCATTCTCCACCCAGTCCTCCAGCGCGCTCAGCACGTCGTGCTGCGCGTCGACGGGATAGCCCGGCGGTTCGGCGCCGTTGCCGAACACGTTCGGCCCGATCCCGCCGCCGCAATGCGATACTCCCGGCGCCATGAACAGGCGAACGGATTGCTGCAGCTGGCTGTAGCCGCCATTCATCCCGGCAAGCGACTCATAGAACAGCACGGTGCGATACGGCGAGATGATCGGATCGCTGTAGCCGTGGTACATCAGCAGCTTCTTGCCCTTGCCGATATAGGCGGCGAACTTGGCCGGATCATCAGCCAGATCGAGCCCCAGCCGGCTGTAGAGCAGGATGCGGGTGACGTCGGAGATCACGCCGTTGTCTTCGAAGTAGTCGCTGTTCAGGTCGATATTGGGATCGTAGTAGCCGAGATAGTTGATGATGCCGTAAGCCAGACCCCAGTTGCCGGGCGCCCCCGTCGTGCCGGTGGCCGGAGGAACGGTCCAGGGCTGCGGCGCCGTCGGGTTGGGCGCCGGTGTTGCATTCTCATCGAAAGTGATCTGGACGCTGAACAGATCGCTCACCGAGGAGCCGGGATAGATCAGGTGCCCGGAGCTGTCGGTCACCGGTGCGAGGATGGTCTTGATCGCATCGGACTGCGCCTGGGTCAGCACCGAAGGCACCAGCGTGTCAGGATTGAAGGCACACTTGGCGGGGTTCTGGATCAGGCCGTCCTGCACGCCATCCACCGTATCGCATGAGGCGAGAATGGCCGCGGTGAGCTGCGGGAAGAGTGTCGGAGGGATGAAGGCCTGCAGCAGCGCCCGGGTGTTCTTGACCGTCCAGAGCTCCGTGCCGAGCGGGTCCATCCACGGCGCGCCGGAAACGATGCCGTCATAGTCGTTGGGGAAGCGGCTTGCCTCCATCAGGCCTTGCCGGCCGCCATTGGAGCAACCGTCATAGTAGGCGTAGGAGATCTTCCGAGCGTCGTAGAAGGCCTTGACGATGGCTTTCGAGGCGACCGTGACCTCGTGGCGGGCGCGGTAGAAATAGTCGATGATCGCCGGTTCGTTCGGCACGCCGATGTCGGTGATGGCGAAGGTGCCGCTCCCGACCGGGTGACCCGAGTTGGTCGAGGATGTGGCGTAGCCCTTGGCGAGTTCCTGCGCGGTGCCGTCTGCCAGCACGCCGTTGCCATCGAGACCGCCGCCGCCGAGGAACAGGAACTTGCCGTTCCAGAATTCGGGCAAGTCCATCTGGAAGGCGGCCTGGCCGGGTCCGGCCCCCTCGCCGTCGGTGTTCACATTCCCGGTCACCTGGCAGAACGCCGGCTTTCCGGCCACGGTGGCTGTTCCGGCCACCGCGGCGATCGGGGTGGCGGCGGTGATGCTGACGTTGCTGGGCAGGGCGAGTGCCGTCACCGCGGCAGTGGTGCAGGCAGCGGTGGCCGCGTCCGCCGATGTCGCGGCTGCGGTGCCTACCGCAATCATGCCGATGCCCACTATGGGGCACAGCAACGTGTGTCGACTCTTTCGCATTACGTTTCCTCTCGTTTTTCGCGGAGCAGTGGGCGACGGACTCCCAGGAGCCGGGAGTGCCGGGTAGGCGAAGTTGGCTTTGGTCCATTCTCCTGCGGTTGTCGCTACGTTTCACATACAATACGTTACACACCTGAGCAAGCCGGCGCTCGCGTGAACTTCCCGCGTCATCGCCCGCAGCTGGGCAACAGCGGCAATGCCACTGCCCTTTTCAATCCCGCAGCACCGGGCCATTTTCGCCCGATGCGCCCCCTCCTGCGCCTGCTTCGCCGAGCCCTCGCCGGGCTCGCCATCCTGCTTTTGCTGCTCGCCGCGGGTCTCGGCTGCCTGCTCTGGTTCACCTTGCCGCGGGCCCGCCAGGAGGCGGCGATCCCCGGCCTGTCCGGGCCGGTAGAGATCAGCTTCGATCAGGACGGCGTGCCGCGCATCCACGCCGGCTCGGCCGAGGACGCGGCGGCGGCGCTGGGCTTCGTGCACGCCCGCGACCGGATGTTCCAGCTCGACCTGATGCGGCGCGCCGCCTCCGGAACCCTGTCGGAAATCGCCGGCCCGGCCACCCTGCCGATGGACCGCTACATGCGGACCCTCGGCCTGCGGCGACGCGCGGCCGCGGACTTCCCGGGGCTGCCGGCGCCGACCCGGGCGCTTCTGGAGGCGTACAGCCGTGGCGTGAACGCCTGGATCGCGGCGCGCGGCCGGCTGGCCGCGCCGGAGTTCCTGGCGCTCGGCGCGCCGGCGCCATGGACGCCGATCGACAGCCTGCTCTGGGGCAAGACGATGGGCCTGTGGCTGTCGGCGAACTATCGGACGGAGCTGTCCCGCCTCTCGCTTGCCGGGGTGCTGCCGCAGGCCCGCATCGACGAACTCTGGCCGCCGGACGGCCAGGCCGGGCACCCCGACGCCTCGCTGGACACACGCTATGCCGGCATCGCCGCCGAACTCGCGTCCGTGCTGCCGCGCTTTCCCGCCGCCTACACCCTGCCGTCGACGGCATCGAACGCCTGGGCCGTCGATGGCCGCCGCACCATCACCGGTGCGCCGCTGCTGGCGGGCGACCCGCATCTGCAGTTCGGCCAGCCCGGCATCTGGTACCTGGCGCGCATCGAGACGCCGGCGGGCGTGCTCGCCGGCGCCACCGCTCCCGGCGTGCCGTTCCTGGTCATCGGCCATAACGGCCGCATCGCCTGGACCTTCACGACCACCGGTGCGGACGTGCAGGACGTGTTCGAGGAGACCGCTGTCGACGACGGCCACTATCTCGGCCCGGACGGTCCGCTCGCCTACATCACCCACCAGGAACGGATCGGCGTGCGCGGCCGGCCGGATGTGGTGATGACGGTGCGCGAGACCCGGCACGGACCGGTGGTCAGCGATCTCGGCGGCGCGGCGCCCAGCGGTTCGGAGAGGGGCGGCAAGGTGCTGGCGGTGGCGATGGCCAATCTGCAGCCCGGCGATACCGCGGCGGCCGGCCTGCTGGCGCTGAACCAGGCCGGCAGCGTGGCCGAGGCCGGGCAGGCGGCCGCGGAAATCAGCACGCCGGTGCAGAACCTGATGGTCGCCGACCGGCAGCGCATCGGCCTGTTCATGACCGGCCGCATCCCGCTGCGCCGCGCCGGCAACGGCAGCGCCCCGGTGCCCGGGGCGGACGGCGCCTATGACTGGACCGGCTTCGCTTCCGGCGAGGCGCTGCCGCATATCATGGCGCCGGCCAGCGGGCGACTGGTGAACGCCAACGAGCGGGTGGCGCCGCCGGATTTCTCGCCCTTCCTCGGCCGCGACTGGTTCGGCGACTGGCGCGCCCGGCGCATCCGTGCCCTGCTCGAGGCGGGGACGGCGTTCTCGGTCGCCGATTTCTCGGCGATGCAGACGGATGTCGTCAGCGCCTATGCCGCGCAGCTCCTGCCGGTGCTGCGCGCCGTGCCGCCGCCGCCGGGGCTGGCCGGCCGGGCCGCGGGACTGCTGGCCGGCTGGGATGGCGCGATGACGCGCGACGCGCCGCAGCCGCTGATCTTCAACGCCTGGCTGGACCGCTTCTACCTCGATGTGCTGGCGCATAACGGCGTGCCGGAGAGCGCCGGCGGGCCGCCGGAGGAGTTCACTGCTTTCGTGCTGAGCCCGGCTGGGGCGCATTGGTGCGGCGGCGATTGCACGGAGAGGCTGCAGACCGCGCTGAGCACCGCGATGGCCGGGCTCGCCGAGCGCTTCGGCGACGATCCCGCGCGCTGGCGCTGGGGCGCGGCGCATCAGGCGGTGTTCGCCCACCCGGTCCTTCGCAATCTCCCGCTGCTCGGCTGGCTCACCACCGCGCGCATCGAGGCGCCCGGGGATGACAGCACCATCGATCGCGGCGGCACCCGGGTCGGCGGCTTCACCTCGATACACGGCGCCTCCTTCCGCGGCGCCTACGATCTGGCTGACCTCGATCGCAGCCGGTTCGTCGTCACGCCGGGGCAGTCCGGCAATCCTCTGAGCCGCCACCTCAGCGACTTCGTCACGCGATGGCGGGACGGTGATACGATCACGCTGGGTCCCGAGCCCCGGCGGGTGACGGCGACCCTCAAACTGACACCGCAAGCCGAGTTCGGGCAGGAACGATGAGCGACACCGCAGGCTACTGGCAGGAAGAACTGCTCACCGACGGCGTGCTGAGCCGCCGCTTCTGGGCCTGGGTGATCGACGCGCTGCTGATCATGGCGATCGTCGCGGCGCTCTGGGTGGTGCTGCTGATCTTCGGCTTCATGACGCTCGGGCTTGGCTTGCCGCTGCTGAACTTCGTGCCCGTGGTGCCGCTGGCCTATAATTTCCTGTTCGTGGCGAGCCCGGCGGCGGCGACCCCGGGGCAGCAGGTTCTCGGCCTCATCGTCCTGCGCAACGACGATCTCGGGCGGCCGACACCGCTGCAGGCGCTGCTCTGGACCATCGGCTTCTACGTCACCCTGGCGGCCGGGGCGATCTGGCTGTGCGTGGCCTTCTTCACGGTGCGCCGGCGCGCCTTGCACGACCTGCTCGGCAACGTCGTGGTGGTCCGCCGGCGGGCATTGGTTTCTCACCGGCCCTCGTAAAGCGACCCGGCGCGCCAGCATTGACCCGGAGGATCGGCTCCTGGAACATGGCGGACGGACCGCCTGACCGATGACATACAAGCCGCCCCGCCGCCCGCAGTTCTTCTACACCACGGCGCCCCTGCCCTGCCCCTACGTGACCGGCAGGACGGAGCGCAAGGTGGTCACCGAGATCACCGGGCCGGACGCCGAGCAGCTGCACGACCGCCTGTCCCGGGCCGGCTTCCGGCGCAGCCACAACATCGCCTACGCCCCGGTCTGCCCGGGCTGCCAGGCTTGCGTGCCGATCCGCATCGCCGCCGCCGCCTTCCAGCCCGGGCGCAGCCTGCGGCGCATCGAGCGGGCCAATGCCGGCCTCGAGGGCTTCGAGGTGCCGGCCCGCGCCACCGCCGAGCAGTTCCAGCTGTTCCAGCGCTACCAGCAGGTCCGCCACGGCGAGGGCGACATGGCGACGATGAGCTTCTACGACTACCGCGCCATGGTCGAGGACACGCCGATCGAGACCTTCATGGTCGAGTTCCGCGATCCCGACGACCGGCTGGTCGGTGCCTGCCTGGCCGACCGGCTCTCCGACGGGCTTTCCGCAGTGTACAGCTTCTTCGCCCCCGGCCTGGAGCGGCGCTCGCTCGGCACCTACGCCATCCTCTGGCTCATCGAGCGGGCGCGCGAACTCCGGCTGCCCTATGTCTATCTCGGCTACTGGGTGCCGGAGAGCCGGAAGATGGCCTACAAGGCGCGCTTCCGGCCGAGCGAGGTGCTGGCCGGCGGCATCTGGCGCATGCTGACCGAGGCCGATCTCGATCCGGGCGAGCCGGAGGCGATCTCCCGGGACGAGGAGGGGCTGGGCGTGCCGGCCGAAGCCCTGCTGCGTTGAGCCTGC
>JAFAYM010000007.1 GCA_019240395.1 Acidisphaera sp.
CTCGGCCACTTCCTCGGCCGTGAACACGCTGACCCGTTCGCCATCGGCGCTCGTCGAGCAACGGACCTGCCGATCATCAAACCGCAACTGCCCTTCGTCCCCGGCGACAACATGCCCGCCGTCCGGGAGCACCATGCGATAGCTCCCATCGGCCAGCGCGGTCGCATGCACGGCGATGACCGCCTCGCGGGCGCGAAACCCCAGAGACTGCCCGGCCTCGCCGTTCAGTCGCCAGCCATCCATGCCGGCCCAGGGCGACCATGGATCGGCGGTGGCCGCCGCGGCTGCGACGGCCGCGTGCTCGCGATCGCGGAGCACCCGCCAGGCAGCAGCGGCCAGCGCCAGGTTCGACGGCGCAGAACACGGCGGCGCCAGGAGCTCGGGATGCCGGCCGATGAAGCCGGTATCGACCGCCCCGACGGCGAACTCGGGGTTGTCGGCGATCGCCCGCAGCAGCGGCAGATTGGTGCGCAATCCCGTCACTTCCCAAGCCGCGAGCGCCGCCGACAAGCGGCGCAGCGCGCTGGCGCGATCGCTGTCCCGGACGATCAGTTTCGCAATCATCGGGTCATAGTCCGGGGTGATCGCGTCGCCCTCGCGGACGCCAGTGTCGATGCGTACATGCGTGTTCTCCGGCGGTTGGCGCAGATGCACCAACCGGCCGACCGAGGGCAGGAAATCCCGCGTCGGATCCTCGGCATAGATGCGCGCCTCGATGGCATGACCTGTAATGCGCAGATCATCCTGCCCCAGCCATAGCGGCTCGCCAGCGGCGACGCGAAACTGCCATTCCACGAGATCCTGGCCGGTGATCATTTCGGTGACGGGATGCTCGACCTGAAGCCGGGTATTCATCTCCATGAAATAGAAGCGATCCGCCTCGTGGATGAACTCCACCGTGCCGGCGCCGACATAGCCGACGGCGCGCGCCGCTGCGAGCGCCGCCTCCCCCATGGCTTGGCGCTGCGCGGGGGACAGGCCGGGAGCCGGCGCCTCCTCGATCACCTTCTGATGGCGCCGCTGTATCGAGCAGTCCCGTTCGAACAGGCTCAACACTGCGCCATAGGCGTCGGCAAACACCTGGATCTCGATATGGCGCGGACGGCGGAGATAGCGCTCGACCAGCATGCGGTCGTCGCCGAATGATGACTTCGCCTCGCGCCGCGCCGAAGAGAGCGACGCAGGAAAATCCTCGACGCGTTCGACAATGCGCATGCCCTTGCCGCCGCCGCCGGCCGACGCCTTCAGCAGCACGGGATAGCCGACGCGTGCAGCGGCGGCGGCAAGCGTCTCCTCATCCTGCGCCTCGCCGTGATACCCCGGCACGAGCGGCACGCCGGAGCGCTCCATCAGCGTCTTGGCTGCTGACTTCGAGCCCATGGCCCGGATCGCCTCGACGGGCGGGCCAATGAAGACCAATCCCGCCGCAGCGCAGGCCTCGGCGAACGCCGCATTCTCGGAGAGGAAGCCGTAGCCGGGATGGATCGCCTGCGCGCCCGAGCGCTTCGCCGCCTCGAGGATGGCATCGATGCGCAAATAGCTCTCGCGGGCCGGCGCCGCGCCGATACGATACGCCTCGTCGGCCATGCGAACGTGCTGCGCGTGCGTGTCGGCATCGGAATAGACGGCGACGCAGGCGATACCCATCCGACGCGCCGTTCGCATCACCCGGCAGGCGATCTCGCCGCGATTGGCCATCAGGATTTTCGAGAACACGTCGACTACATCCGGAACAGACCGAATCGCGTCGGCGGAATCGGCGCATTGAGCGCAGCCGACAAGCCGAGAGCCAGCACACGCCTGGTCTCGCGGGGATCGATCACGCCGTCGTCCCAGATGCGAGCGCTGGCGTAATAGGGATGGCCCTGGATCTCGTACTGCTCGCGAATAGGCGCCTTGAACGCCTCCTCTTCCTCGGCCGACCACGCATTGCCGCGCGCCTCCAGGTTCTCGCGCCGAAGCTGCGCCAGCACGGACGCTGCCTGTTCGCCGCCCATCACGCTGATGCGGGCGTTCGGCCACATCCAGAGAAAGCGCGGGCCGTACGCGCGGCCGCACATGCCGTAATTGCCGGCCCCGAAACTGCCGCCAAGGATGACGGTGAGTTTCGGCACCGCCGCGGTTGCGACGGCCGTGACCATCTTGGCGCCGTGCTTGGCGATGCCCCCGGCCTCATACTTTCTGCCGACCATGAACCCAGTGATGTTCTGCAGGAAGACCAGGGGAATACCCCGCTGAGCGCAGAGCTCGATGAAATGCGCGCCCTTTTCTGCACTTTCGGAGAACAGGATACCGTTATTCCCGACGATGCCGACGGGATAGCCCCAGATATGTGCAAACCCGGTGACCAGCGTCGTGCCGTACAGCCGCTTGAACTCGTCAAGCCGGCTGTCGTCGACGATCCGGGCGATCACCTCGCGCACGTCGAATGGATGGCGCCGGTCTTCCGGCACGATGCCAAGGATCTCCTCGGCGTCGTAACGCGGGGGCTCCGGTCGTTGCAGCGCCACGTCCGGGCGCTTGGTCGCGTTCAGATTGCCGACGATGCGGCGCGCAATGCCCAGCGCGTGGGCGTCGTTCTCGGCGTAGTGGTCGGCCACGCCGGAGACGCGCGTGTGCAGATCGGCGCCGCCCAGTTCCTCGGGAGTGACGATCTCACCGGTCGCCGCCTTCACCAGCGGCGGTCCGGCCAGGAAGATGGTGCCTTGGTCGCGCACGATGATCGCTTCGTCTGACATCGCCGGCACGTAGGCCCCACCGGCGGTGCAGGAGCCCATCACTACGGCAATCTGGGCGATGCCGTCGGCCGACATGGTGGCCTGATTGAAGAAGATGCGGCCGAAATGCTCGCGATCGGGAAACACCTCGTCCTGGTTGGGCAGGTTGGCGCCCCCGGAATCGACGAGGTAGATGCAGGGCAGCCGGTTCTGCAGGGCGATCTCCTGAGCCCGCAGGTGCTTCTTGACAGTCAAGGGATAGTAGGTGCCGCCCTTCACCGTTGCGTCGTTGGCGATGATCACGCACTCGCGCCCGCGCACGCGGCCGACGCCGGTGATGATGCCGGCGGCCGGCACCGCGTCGTCATACAGGCCATGCGCCGCCAGCTGCGACAGCTCGAGAAATGGTGCGCCGGGATCGAGCAGCGCCGCGATGCGCTCGCGCGGCAGGAGCTTGCCCCGTGAGCGGTGCCGCTGCCGCGCTGCCTCCCCTCCCCCAAGCGACGCACGGGCGACGGTCGCGTGGAGATCCTCCACGAGCGCACGCATCGCCGCCGCATTGGCCCGGAACCCCTCCGAACGTGCGTCGATCGCCGTCTGCAGCCGCATCAGGCGGTCTCGCTGAACAGCTCGCGACCGATCAGCATGCGGCGGATCTCGGATGTGCCGGCACCGATCTCGTACAGCTTGGCATCGCGCAACAGCCGCCCCGTGGGGTAGTCATTGATGTAGCCGTTCCCGCCGAGGCACTGGATCGCCTCCAGCGCCATCCAGGTGGCGCGCTCGGCGGCGTAGAGGATGGCGCCGGCAGCGTCCTTGCGGCTGGTGCGGCCCCGATCGCAGGCCTGCGCCACGGCGTATACATAGGCGCGGGCGGCGTTCATCGTGGTGTACATGTCCGCGAGCTTGCCTTGCATCAGCTGGAACTCGCCGATCGGCTGACCGAACTGCTTGCGATCATGGACATAGGGCAGCACCACGTCCATGCAGGCCTGCATGATGCCGAGCGGCCCGGCTGCCAGCACCGCGCGCTCGTAGTCGAGGCCGCTCATCAGCACGGCTACCCCGCCGCCGACCGCGCCGAGCACGTTCTCCTCCGGCACCTCGCAATCCTGAAACACCAGTTCCCCGGTGTTCGAGCCGCGCATACCGAGCTTATCGAGTTTTTGCGCGACCGAAAAACCGGCGAAGCCTTTTTCCACGACGAATGCCGTGATCCCGCGAGGCCCCGCCTCGGGATCGGTTTTCGCATAGATCACCAGCACGTCGGCATCCGGCCCGTTGGTGATCCAGAACTTTCCGCCGTTCAGCACGTAGCGATCCCCGTGTTTCTCCGCGCGCAAGCGCATTGAAACCACGTCCGAACCGGCGCCGGTCTCACTCATCGCCAGCGCGCCGATCTGGGCACCGCTGACCAGACCCGGCAGGTAGCGCCACTTCTGCGCCGGCGTGCCGTTGCGGCGAATCTGGTTCACGCAGAGGTTGGAATGCGCGCCGTAGGACAGCCCGACAGAGGCGGAGGCCCGGCTGATCTCTTCCATCGCCACGACGTGCTCAAGATAGCCGAGACCGGCGCCGCCATACTCCTCCTCGACGGTCAGGCCGAGCACGCCGAGCGCGCCCATCTTCGCCCAGAGATCATCAGGAAAACTATTGCTGCGGTCGATCTCGGCGGCGCGCGGCGCGATCTCGTTGCCGGCGAAGCGCGCCACCGTGTCGCGCAATGCATCCGCCGTCTCGCCGAGGTCGAAATCAAGGCCGGTGGTGTGGTTGCTTGCCAATCCGGCACCTTTCAGGAGAGCTCGGGAAACTGGTCTTCGCGGAATTCGCCGGCTGCCGGCGGTGCGTCGCCGCGTAGCTCCTCGATGCGGCGCAGCTCAACCCGGCGGATCTTGCCCGAGATGGTCTTCGGCAACTCGGCGAACTCGATGCGGCGGACCCGCTTGTAGGGCGCAAGACGGGCACGCGAGTGGCGAAATATCGACAGCGCCGTCTCGCGCGTCGGCACCGCGCCTGCGACCAGCCCGACATAGGCCTTCGGCACGGCCAGGCGCAGCGCATCCGGCGCCGGCACCACCGCCGCCTCGGCGACGGCCTCGTGCTCGATCAGCACGCTCTCCAGCTCAAAGGGGCTGATCCGGTAATCCGCCGCTTTGAAGATATCATCCTCGCGGCCGATATAGGTGAGGTAGCCCTCCGCGTCCCGCGCGGCGACATCGCCGGTGCGGTAGAACGCCCCCTCGACCGGCAACATGGCGCCGGTGTCGTCCTGATAGCCGCGCATCAGCGCCGGCGGCGGCGGATCGAGGGCGATGCACAGCGCGCCCTCCTCGACCTCGCGGCCCTCGCCATCGAGCAAAGCGATGCGATAGCCCGGCAGCGGCCGGCCCATGGAGCCTGGCTTTACCGGCTGGCCCGGGGGGTTGCCGACTTGCGCCGTCGTCTCGGTCTGGCCGTAGCCGTCGCGGATGGTAAGGCCCCACGCCGTCGCGACCCGCTCGATCACTTCGGGGTTGAGCGGCTCGCCGGCACTGCACAGCTCGCGCAGGCTGGTCTTCCAGGACGGCAGGTCCTGCTGGATCAGCATGCGCCAGACCGTCGGCGGGGCGCATAGTGTGGTGACGCCGTTTCCGGAGATGGTGTCGAGCAGGCCGGGCGCGTCGAAGCGCGGCTGGTTGGCGACGAAGACGCAGGCACCGGCGTTCCAAGGGGCGAAGAAGCAGCTCCAGGCGTGTTTCGCCCAGCCAGGCGAGGACACGTTGAGGTGCAGGTCGCCGGGGATCAGGCCCAGCCAGTACATCGTCGAGAGATGGCCAACGGGATAGCTGGCGTGGCTATGCAGCACCAGCTTCGGCCTCGCCGTGGTGCCAGAGGTGAAATATAGCAGCAGCGGATCGTCGCCTCGTGTCGCTGCCTCGGGCGTGTAGTCGGCGTCGGCCTGCGACAGCGCATCATAGGGCTCCCAGCCGGGCACCAACGCGCCAACCGCAACGCGCCGCACCGAAGCGTCCGCGACGGCGGCGAATTTCGCGGCGTTGTCGGATGCCGCGACCAGCAGGCGCACCTGGCCGCGGGCCAGGCGATCGGCGAGGTCATCCGGGGTGAGCAAGGTCGTCGCCGGCACGACGACGGCGCCCAGCTTGATCGCGGCCAGCATCACCTCCCAGAGCGGGGCGACATTGCCGAGCATCAGAAGGATGCGGTCGCCACGGCGCAGGCCAAGGGCGCGCAGGCCGTTGGCGACGCGGCTGGAGCGTTCAGCGAGCTCGGCGTAGCTGAGAAGGGTCGCGCCGTCGCCGGTGATGCGCAGCGCGGGGCGGTCGCGCTGTGGGCCTCGCGCCAGTTCCGCATCGAACCAATCGAGCGCCCAGTTGAATTTCTCGATCGCCGGCCAGCGGAATTCCGCCATGGCGCCGGCGTAGTCTTCGCGCCGGGCGAGCAGGAGATCCCGCGCCGCCTTGAACGCCGCCGCGGTCATGTCGCCTCCGCCTCGGGCACGAGCCGCTCGCGGGCGCCGCTGCTGAGCCAGCGAAAGGCGACGGAGAAATCGCTCGCGGAGAGCCCAGCTTCGGCCATGGCGGCATAGAGCCGAGCGGCGTGGGCCCCAAGCGGAGTGGAGGCGCCGGTCGCAGCGGCCGCTTCCTGCGCGAGCGAGAGGTCCTTCAGCATCAGCCCGGTGGCGAAGCCCGCGGCGTAGTCACGATTGGCCGGCGAGGCCGGCACCGGCCCGGGGACCGGACAGTAGCTGGTGACCGACCAGCACTGGCCTGAGGACGTGGCGCTCACCTCGAACAGCTTCTGGCGATCGAGGCCGAGCCGATCGGCCAGCACGAAGGCCTCGCAGACGCCGATCATGCTGATTCCGAGGATCATGTTGTTGCAGATCTTTGCAGCCTGCCCGGCCCCGGCGGCGCCGGCGTGGACGATGTTGCGGCCCATCTGCTGCAAGATCGGCTGGCCGCGGGCGAAGGCCGCGGCGGCGCCGCCGACCATGAAGGTCAAAGTCCCGGCGGCGGCTCCGCCGACCCCGCCGGACACTGGCGCGTCCAGCATTTCGAGCCCGGCCGCCTGCGCGGTGGCGGAGACTTCGCGCGCGGTCTGCACGTCGATGGTGGAGCTGTCGATGAGCAGCGGCGTCTTGCCCGCGAGGGCGGCGATCAGCCCGGCGTAGAGCTCGCGCACGTGCCGGCCGGCTGGCAGCATGCTGATGACGAAGTCGGCTTCTCGTAGCGCCTCCTCCGCCGAGGCGACGGCGCGGCCGCCCGCGGCGACATGCGCCGCCACCGCTTCGGGAACCAGGTCGAAGCCGGCTACGTCGTGCCCTGCCTTTACGAGATTGGCGGCCATCGGCCGGCCCATATTGCCGAGCCCGATGAATGCAACGGTGGCCATGGGAGCTCCCTTAAGTCGTGGGCTGGGAAAAGGTCGAGGCAGAGGCCTCGCCTTCTTGTTTACGTCTCCTGCAGCAGCTTGCGAGCGATGATGACCCGCATGATCTCATTCGTCCCCTCGAGGATCCGGTGCACGCGAAGATCACGCAGGTACCGCTCGATGGGAAAGTCCTTGAGATACCCGTACCCGCCGTGGAGCTGCAGCGCCTCGTCGCAGATACGAAAGCAGGCGTCGGTGGCGTAGCGCTTAGCCATTGCGCAGCGTATGGAAGCGTCGGGCGCGTGCGTATCGAGGCCGGCGGCGGCGCGGTGCACCATCAGCCGCGCCGACTCCAGCTCGGTCGCCATGTCGGCGAGCCGGAATTGCAGCGCCTGAAACTCCGCCAGCTTGCGGCCGAACTGCCGCCTCTCCTGCACGTAGCCGAGCGCCGCCTCCAGGCAGGCGCGCGCGCCGCCGAGCGAGCAGGCGGCGATATTGACACGCCCGCCATCCAGTCCGGCCATGGCGAAACGGAACCCCTCGCCCTCGTCGCCCAGGCGGTTGGCGACCGGTACGCGGCAGTTCTCGAAGGTGACGGAGGTAGTGGGCTGGCTGTTCCAGCCCAGCTTGCGCTCCGGCTTGCCGAAGCCGAGGCCGGGCGTGCCCTTTTCGACCAGGATGCAGGAGATGCCCTTCGGTCCGGTCTCGCCGGTGCGCGCCATCACCGCGTAGAGATCGCTGACCCCACCGCCGGAGATGAATGCCTTGCTGCCATTCAGTATGTAGACGTCGCCCTGGCGATCGGCCTGTGTGCGCAGCGCGGCGGCGTCGGAGCCGGAGCCCGGTTCGGTAAGGCAGTAGCTGGCGATCAGCCGGCCCTGCATCAGCCCCGGCAGCAGCCGTGCCCGCAGCGCCTGGCTGCCGAAACTGTCGAGCATCCAGCCGACCATGTTGTGGATCGACAGGAAGGCGGCCGTCGAGGGATCGGCGGTCGCCAGTTCCTCGAAAATAAGCGCCGCGTCGAGGCGGCCGAGGCCGGCGCCACCGTGCTCCTCGCCGACATAGATGCCGGCGAAGCCGAGGGCGGCAGCGCTCTGCAGCTGCTCCAGGGGAAAGATGCGGGCCTCATCCCAGTGGGCCGCGTGCGGCAGCAGCGTGTCGCGCGCGAAGGCGCGAGCCGTTTCCTGGAAGGCGAACTGGTCGGCGGTAAGCTCGAAATCCATTGTTCCCGGATACGCGGCTGGGCCAGCGGCCCGATGTTAGGCCTATAGTCGACCTTCACGGAAGCTGTCCGTCACATCCGCACGCGGTTGCCGAGCGGATCATAGAACGGCCGCAGCGAGACCGTTGCGCGGACGCGCCGGCAGGCGATCTCGACTTCGAAGCGGCCGCCGCGGATGAAGGCGGGGGTGACGCCGCTCTCCGCCGAGACGTAGCCCATGGCCAGCGGCCGGCCGAAGCTGTGGCCGAACATCGCCGAGGTGGTCCAGCCGACGATGGTGCCGTTGCACCAGATCGGCTCCTGGCCCTGGAGGGTCGCTTCAGTGTCCTCTAGCACGAGGTGGACCAGTCGGCGCCGCGGCGGCCCGCCGCGGCTGCGCAGCAGCGCCTCCCGCCCGACAAAATCGGCCTTGTCCAGGGCGACGCAATGCGCCAAGCCGGCCTCGAAGGGGGTGTCCTCGTCGGACATGTCGCGCCCCCACTGCCGCTGCCCCTTCTCCATGCAGAGCGACTGCAAGGCATCCGAGCCGGCCAGGCACAAGCCGAACTCCGCCCCTTCGCTGAGCAGCGCGTCGAACACGCCGGCGGCGAATTCGGCTGGCACCCACAGCTCCCAGCCAAGCTCGCCGACCGGACTGCAGCGATTGGCGCGGACCCAGGCGTAGGCCAGCTCTATTTCCTGGGACGTGCTGTGGGGAAACGCTTCGTTCGACAAGTCGGCCGGGGTCAGACGCGCCAGCAGCGCACGCGCGCGCGGGCCCATCAGGCCGAGCACCGCGTAGGCCGAGGTGGCATCGGTCACCCAGGTCCGCGCCTCAGACGGAATGCTGCGCCTGATCCAACCGAGCACGCGGGCCTGGCAGCAATGGGCAGCGGCGACCAGAAAACTGTCCTCGCCGGTCCGGGTAGCGAGCACATCAGCCTCGATGCCGCCGCGCCGGTTGAGAAACTGCGTCGAGACGATGCGGCCGACCGGCACCTGCATCCGGTTCGCCGACATCCGGTCCAGCACCACCTCGGCATCCGGTCCCTGCATCAGGAATTTCGCTTGGGATGTAAGGTCGAACAGGCCGACGGCCCGGCGCACTGCCTGGTGCTCCGCCGCGACGTTTTGTTGCGCGTTCTGCGCTCCCCTCTCACCCGAGGCCGAAAAGCATCCGGGCCGCTCCCACCCCGCGCTCTCCTCGAAGCATGCGCCGCGCGCCGCCAGGCGATCGTGCAGCACCGAACGGCGCGGTCCGGGTGTGGTCTGGCTCGAGCGATGCGGCAACCGCGCCGCGCCAGTCCGGCCGAGGCTTTCGGCCGTGCGATCGCGCAGATAGTGGGCGTTGCGCCGAAACGGCATCATCCGCCGGAGGTCGAGATCCCAGACGTCCATCGACGGCAAACCATCGACGATCCAGTCCGCCAGCACCTTCCCGGCACCGCCGGCTGACTGCGTGCCGATCGTGTCGAAGCCCGCGGCCACGAACAGGTTGCGCAGTTCGGGCGCCTCGCCGAGCAGGCAGCGATCATCCGGTGTGAAGTTCCCGCGACTGCCGAAGAACAGCCTGACCGCGGTCTCCGCCAGCCTCGGCACGCGCCCCGCCGCGGCGTCCAGGAGCGGTCGGAAATGGTCCAGACCGTCCGGCAGCCGATCGAAGCCGAACGGCTCCGGGAACCCCTCGGCGCGAAACGGCTTGCCGTTCGGCTCAAACCAGTCGAGCAGCAGCTTGCCGCCATTCTGCCGAAACCAGCTCGGACCTTCCGGATCGCAGAGCACCGGCAGATCGCCGCCCAGTCCCGTGATCGGCTCGGTGACCAGACAGGCATGCTCGGCTGCGTGCACGGCCATGCCCACCCCGCAGAGCCGGCCGATTTCGTGCGACCACATGCCGGCGCAGTTGACGACGTATTCCGCCTCGATATCGCCAGCCCCGGTAACCACGCCGGCGACACGCCCGTGCCGCGAGCGGATCGCCGTGACCTGCGTCCCCTCGAAGACTCCAGCGCCGCTGCCCCGTGCCAGCGCCTGCGTCGTCGTCACAGGATCGATCGTGCCGTCGGCCGGCAGATGCACGGCACCGAGCACGTCTGAGGCGCGCATCAGTGGCCACAGCTCGGCCGCCTGTTCGCGGCTCAGGACGTTCGCGGCGATGCCCAGACAGCGCGCCATCGCTGCGCTGCGCTGCAGCGCCTCAAGCCACTGGTGGCTGGTGGCGATCGCTACCGAGCCGACCGGACGAAATCCGGCCTCCTCCCCCAGTCGCGCATAGAGGTCCGCGGAATAGCGCGCCAGGCGGGTGAGCGTGCGGCTCGGCCAGAGTTGACCGACCAGCCCCGGCGAGTACGCGGTGGCGCCGCCGGCGAGGCGCCGGCGCTCGCATACCACCACATCGTGCCAGCCGCGCTCGGCGAGATGATAGGCAACGCTGGCGCCCACGATCCCGCCGCCGATGATCACCACCTGGGCGTGAGCTGGCAGATCGCCGGTCAAGGTCATCGTCGTGCGCGCGCTCCCCCTGCTGCGCCCGTCGACACAGCGTCCCGGCCCGGTGAGCCCGGACACCATCGTACGGTTTAGAGTCCACAGAGTCCTGCGGGTGCGCAACCTCCCGCATGCTCGAAAAATGCGATTTGCACCGTTTTCCGAAATGATGTGAGTCGCGAGTTCGCGCCAGGATTGCGATCACCCCTTGTCATCCCACGGGAAAGGAGAATCAGCATGGACCTTATCCGAACCGAGTTCCTGTTCGAGGTGCGAATCGAAGTGGCGGCGCCGATCGCCACGGGGCCTACCGCCGGCGGCGAGCGACGCATCGTCTCCATCCTCGGCGGCACCTTCGAGGGACCACGATTGCGCGGCATCGTCCTGCCGACCGGCAACGACGCGATCTGGGTGCAACCTGGCGGCCGCACCCTGCTGGATGTCCGCGCCGTGCTGAGGACCGTCGACGACGCGGCGATCTATCTGCAGTATCGCGGGGTGCGCAACGGGCCGGAGGCGGTGCTGCGCCGGCTTGCCGCCGGCGAAGCGGTGGCGCCGTCCGAATACTACTTCCGGACGGCCATCACGTTCGAGACCGGTGATGCACGCTACGACTGGCTGAACGACACCATTGCCGTCGGCGCCGGCAACCGCCTGCCGACCGGTCCGGTGTACCGCGTCTTCGCGGTGCTGTGAGGCTCAGCCGATCGCCGGCTTGAAGACCGTTCTTTCCTCGATCTCGCGCACGTTCTCGGGGCGAGGGAACGGCGCCGGCGTCGGCTCGCCCGGCACACGCGTTCGGCCGATCGCCGCGAAGAAATCCTCGAGGCCGTGCGGCGCCATGATCCACAGCAGGCGCAGCGGCAGCTCCTTGGAATCGTTGATGAACATGTGTTCCACGTCGAACGGCAGGACGATCACCGTGCCCGGCCGCATCGGATGTCGCTCGCCCGCAATCACCGCGGTGCCGCTCCCCTGCCAGACGAACATCACCTCACGATGGCGGTCATGCGCGTGCAAGCGAATATGCGATCCCGGCGCGACCTCCTGGATCCCCAGCGAAAAAGGCCCATCCCAGATTTCCGGGCTGATCTTGACGGTGACGTGGCCGTTCGCCGGGACCGGTTGCCAGAAGGAGGGACCGTCGTCTGGTTGCAGGATGGTCGCAGTCCTCATTTGTCTCCTCCGAACATAAGGAACATCAAGGCCTCCGCCGCAAACGCTGGATGACGGGACCCGCTGGGGACCGTCGTCCCCCGCCCGCGTTTCCTCAACGGGCGGCTTCCAAGGGCATCACCTTGGGTGGGAGTTCCCCATCTTTTCGCACCCGGGGCAAAGCGGTCTCGCCTTCTGCTATCGCCCGCCATACCCGCTCCGGCGTCGCCGGCATGTCCAGCTTTGCCACGCCGACTGCCGCAAGCGCATCCAGGATCGCATTGATCGTCGCCGGCGCCCCGCCCGCCGCTCCCGCCTCGCCGCAGCCCTTGATGCCGAGCGGATGCGAGGGCGCCGGAGTGGCCAGCGTCTCGAGTGTAAGCGCCGGCAGGTCGGCGGCACGAGGCAGCTGATAGTCCATCAGGGAACCCGAAAGCACCTGCCCCGACACGGGATCGTGCACCACATGCTCCATCGCCGCCTGTCCGACACCCTGCGCCACCCCGCCCTGCAACTGACCCTCCAGCAGCAGCGGGTTCAACACCCGGCCGAAATCGTGGACCATGGTGTAGGAGACCAGACTGGTGTGGCCGGTCTCCCGATCGATCTCTACCTCGGCGATGTGGCAGCCATTGGGGAAGGTCGGGGTTTCGGGTTTCCAGGACCCGACGCCCTCCAGCCGCTCCGGCCCGAGCCGCCGACCCAGATCGCGCCATCCCACCGAGCGATCGGTGCCGACAATGGAGAAGCGGCCTTCCGCGAACGCCACATCGATCGGCGCGGCCTCCAGCGCCTCGGCCGCCAGCGGCAGCGCCTTGCGCACCAGATCGTCGGACGCCTCGGCCAGCGCGGCGCCGCCGATCGACAGGGAGGCGGAGCCGCCGGTGCCCTTGCCGCTCGGCACCCGATCGGTGTCGCCCTGGACCACGTCGACGTCCGCCGGATCGAGGCCGAGCCGATCCGCCACCAGCTGGGCAAACGCGGTCTCGTGCCCCTGGCCGTTGGACATCGTGCCGGTCAGCACGGTGGCCCGCCCGTCCGGGGAAAGCTCCACCCAGCCGCTCTCACCCCAGGCACCGGCAACGCGTTCGCAATAATGCGCAATGCCGAAGCCGCGCAGCCGGCCGCGCGCCGCCGATGCCGCACGCCGCACCGCAAACCCCGCGTGGTCGGCGCGGGCCAAGGCGTGCTCCAGCATCGCCGGGAAATCGCCGCTGTCATAGACGAGGCCCAGCCCGGTCCGGAACGGCAGCGCCGAGGGGTGCAGCAGGTTCCGCCGGCGCAGCTCGAGACTGTCCAGCCCGGTCTCGCGCGCCGCCTGCTCGATCAGCCGCTCGATGACATAGACCGCCTCCGGCCGGCCGGCGCCGCGATAGACGGACGTCGGCGCGGTATTGGTGAACACGCCCGTGACGGCGACCTCGATACACGGAATACGATAGACCCCGGCCAGCGCCGGTGTGTTCACCGTCGGTGAAAGCTGCCCCTCCGGCGCCAGATAGGCGCCGACCGCTGCCAGCGAACGCACGCGCAGTGCCAGGATCTTCCCGTCACCATCGAGGGCGAGTTCACCGACGCTGACATTGTCGCGCGCCTGATAGTCGGAAAGGAAACCGTCGATTCGCTCGCCGATCCAGCCGACCGGCCGGCCGATCCGCCTGGCCGCCCACAGCACCAGCGCCTGCTCGGGATAGAGCGCGTTCTTGATGCCGAAGCTGCCGCCGACATCGGCGACCAGTACGCGCAGCCGGTCCGGGGCCACGCCGAACAAATCCTCGGCCAGCTCCTTTTTGAGCCCATGCGGCATCTGCGTGCCGGTGTGCAGGGTGTAGCGCCGGCTTGCCGGGTCGTATTCGCCAAGCGCACCGCGCGTCTCCAGCGCTCCGACATGGATGCGATTGTTGACCACGTTCAGGCGCACGATCCGCGCCGCCCGGGAGAATGCCGCCTCCACGGCAGCGCCGTCACCGGCCGACCAGCGGAAGCAGACATTGTCCGATGCCTCGTCCCAGACCGCCGGCGCGCCGATGGCGCTCGCCGTGTCGGTGCCGGCGGGGAGCGGTTCGTACTCGACCTCGATCAACTCAGCCGCGTCGCGCGCCTCCGCCAGCGTCTCGGCGACCACCATGGCCACGGTGTCGCCGACATGGCGCACCTTGTCGCGCGCCAGCGGCGGCCGAGGCGGCGGGCGGAAGCTGTAGCCCTGCCCTTCCGGAGTGCCGAACAGCCGGATGAGGCTCTCGCCGGGCGGAATGCCGCCGAGCCTGTCCGCCGACCAGTCATCGCCGGTCAGGACGGCGAGCACGCCAGGTGCCTGGGCCGCCGCCCTGGTCTCGATCGACAGGATGCGCGCATGCGCGTGCGGGCTGCGCAGCATCACCGCATGCGATTGGCCGGGCAGCACGATTTCGGCGGTGTAGCGGCCGCGCCCGGTCAGGAAGCGCGCGTCTTCCTTGCGGGTGAGCGGCTGACCGAACGCGTTGGCTCCCATCAGCCCGGACTCCTTGGCGCCGCCAGACTCCTCGAAGCCATCTCGGCGGTGCCCGGGCTCAGACCGGGCGCAGCCAGGATACGCTCCAGTTCGCCCCGCATGTGCGCCTGCCGCCCGGCATCGTACCGCCGCCAGGTGCCCAGCGAGGGCACCAGCCGCGCCGCCACCTGGCTGTTGCTCGGGTCGAGAGCGATAATGGTGTCGG
This sequence comes from Acidisphaera sp., assembly GCA_019240395.1. GTDB lineage: Bacteria > Pseudomonadota > Alphaproteobacteria > Acetobacterales > Acetobacteraceae > JAFAYA01. The sequence continues at coordinate 14,628 of JAFAYM010000007.1, forward strand.
CGAGAAAGCGGTATCCCGCGCCGCTCGCATCATGGAAGCGCACCGGATTGGCCATGGCGTAGCTCGCCACCAGCGCGCGCATGCGGTTCGGCTGCCGAAGATCGAAATCCGGATGGTGCGAAAGTTCCTGGACGCGGGCCAGCGTGTCGGGACGCGGCGACATTGCCTGGATCGCGAACCACTTGTCGAGCACCAGGTCATCGTGGCGCCAGGACGCGTAGAAGGCATCGAGCGCGGGCTGCCGCGCCGCGTCGTCGCTCGCGGCGAGCAGGCCGAGGGCCGCCAGCACATCGGTCATGTTGCGGCGGGATTCGAACTGCGTGCGCGCCGGAGCGAGATCGCCGGCGGCACTGAGATAGGCGAGGCAGGCATTCTTCAGGCTGCGCCGGCCGATCGCCGCGCCGTCCGGGCGATACGGCCCGGTCTCGTCGAAGCGCGCGTAGCAGTCGCGCAGCGCCGCGCCGAGCTGCCGGCCGATTTCCGCCCGCGCCTGCTCACGCGCCGCGTGGATCCCGTCCACGTCCACGATTTCCATCTGGTCGGCGAGGAAGCTCTCGCCCGGCAGGGTGAGCGCCTCCGCCGCAAACGCCGGATCGGTTTCCGCACCGGCGAGCGTTGCCGCAAGCGCCTCGATCAGGCCGGGGTCGAGCGCTGCGTTCCCTTGCCGCGCGGCCACCCTGTCCAGCAGCACCCCGGTGGCGTATTGCTGCAGGCTGTCCCAGCGCACGAACGCATCGGTATCGTGCGCTGCCAGAGACCGCAGGCGCTCGGGCGATACGCCGCGGAGCTTCACCGGTGCGGAAAAGCCGCGCAGCAGCGATGCGATCGGCGCCTCGGGAACGTCGCTGAAAACGAACCGCTCCTCGGCGTTGCGGAGCACCAGCACGCGCGAGCCGTGCTGCCCCTCCGTCTCATCGGCCAACCGGGTTGGCAGCTCCGCGCCGTCCGCGCCGAGCAGGCCCATGCGCAGCGGGATCATGAATGGCTGCTTTTCCGCCTGGCCCGGCGTCGGCGGCGTCGACTGGCGCACCGTCAGCGTGTAGAGGTGCCGCTCCGGGTCGTAGGCATCCTCAACCGTCAGCTCCGGCGTCCCCGCCTGCGAATACCACAACGCGAAGTGCGACAGGTCGATGCCCGAAGCATCCTGCATGGCGCGGGCGAAATCCTCGATGGTCACGGCCTGGTTGTCGTGGCGGGTGAAATAGAGGTCCATTCCGCGACGGAAATCCGCGGGACCCAGGAGCGTGTGCATCATGCGCACCACCTCCGCGCCCTTCTGGTACACCGTCGCGGTGTAGAAATTGTCGATCTTGGCGTAGCTGGCCGGCCGCACCGGGTGCGCTAGCGGGCCGGCATCCTCGGGGAACTGCGAGACCCGCAGCCGGCGCACGTCGGCGATGCGCTTCACCGCCCGGCTGCCCTGGTCGGCGGTAAACTCCTGGTCGCGGAACACCGTCAGCCCTTCCTTCAGCGAGAGCTGGAACCAGTCCCGGCAGGTGATGCGGTTTCCCGTCCAGTTGTGGAAATACTCGTGGCTGATCACCGTCTCGATGCCCTGGTAGTCGGCATCCGTCGCGGTCTCCGGTTTAGCCAGCACGTATTTCGTGTTGAAGACGTTGAGCCCCTTGTTCTCCATCGCCCCCATGTTGAAGTCCGACACCGCGGCGATGTGGAACACATCGAGGTCGTATTCGCGGCCGAACACCTGTTCGTCCCAGGCCATCGACGCCTTGAGCGCGTGCATGGCATGGCCGCACTTGTCCTCGTCGCCCGAGCGCACCCAGATCGCGAGATCGACGGTTCGGCCGGACATCCTGACGAAGCGGTCGCGCACCGCGATCAGGTCGCCGGCGACCAGCGCGAACAGGTAGCAGGGTTTCGGATGGGGATCCTCGAACTTTGCCCAGTGACGACCGTCGGCGGTCGTGCCGGCGTCCACGGGATTGCCGTTCGACAGCAGCACCGGGCAGCGCGCAGCGTCGGCAACCACGGTCGTGGTGTAGCGCGCCATCACGTCCGGCCGATCGAGGAAGAAAGTGATCCGCCGGAACCCCTCCGCTTCGCATTGCGTGAAAAAGCTGCCGCCCGACACATAAAGCCCGGAGAGCTCGGTGTTTTCGGCGGGGGCGATGCGCGTCTCGACATCGAGCGTGAACGCATCCGGCAGATCGGGGATGACCAGCGCCTTGCCATCGAGCATGAAGCGGTTTTCGCCGAGCGCCGCGCCGTCGAGCCGCACTGCCTTCAGCTCCAGCGCCTCGCCATCCAGCCGCAGCGGCGCCGAGCGGTCCGTCGCGTCGGGGTTGCGCCGCGCCGCAAGGCGGGACTTCACCACGGTCCGCGCCGGATCGAGCTCGAAGATCAGGTCGACGCTGTCGATCAGGAAATCCGGAGCCCGATAATCGGCAAGGCGGATCGCGGGCGGCGCGGCCGGGATCGCCGCCATGCTGTCGCGCTGGCTGTCGGGCATGCTGTCTCCGCTGCGGGCTCGTGGGCCGAGTGTAAACCAACGGCCGGGCTTGGCCAGCCGCCGGGTTGCTGCCACGATGTCGTCGAGGGCACAGGAGAACCGCATGAACGCGTCCCCCGTCACCATCCCGGCCCGCCGCGGCAAGGCCGCCTTCGTCGCCGCCGGCCAGTCGATCAAGGTGATCAACACCCACGGCGAGCAGGTCGTCGACACCTGGGCCTTCAATCGGGCGGACATCACCGAGTTCATGTCCATGGAGCACACTCGCTCGGGGAGCCGCCACATCATTCCGCGGGTCGGCGATGCCATGCTGACCAACCACCGTCGGCCGATCCTGACGCTCACCGAGGACACCTCCGGCGGCATCCACGACACGCTCTGCGCCGCCTGCGACCGCTACCGCTACGAGGGCCTGGGCTGCACCGAGCCGCACGACAACTGCACCGACAACCTGGCGGCCGGCCTGGCCGAGCTCGGCCTGACGCCACCGGAGACGCCGAGCCCGCTGAATCTGTTCATGAACATCCCCTGGACCCCGGACGGCGAGATCGCCTTCGAGCCGCCGATCTCGACCCCCGGCTGCTACGTCGTGCTGCGCGCCGAGATGGATCTGGTGATCGCCTTCTCCGCTTGCCCGCAGGACCTGCTGCCGATCAACGGTCGCGCCGGCAAGCCGACCGAGGCGCATTTCGTCATCGCCTGACCATCGCCCAATCCGCATGACCCAGTCCCTGGTCCGCAGCCGCACCACCATCACCCGCGCGGTGGACCGTCACCGATGCGAGGAGATCGCCGACGGCGCCGTGCTGCAGGAGGACGGCGTGATCCTCGAGGTCGGCACGTTCGATGAATTGTGCCGGCGTTTCCCTGATGCGCCGGTGATCGGCAGCGGCCGCGAGATCCTGCTTCCCGGCTTCGTCAATGCCCATCACCATGTCGGCCTGACGCCGCTGCAGCTCGGCTCTCCCGACATGCCGCTCGAGCTGTGGTTCGTCACCCGCATGGTGGCGCGCACCCTCAACCTCTATCTCGACACGCTCTACTCCGCCTTCGAGATGATTGCTTCCGGCATCACCACCGTGCAGCACATCCACGGCTGGACACCGGGCCCGCTGCAGGAGGTCGAGAGCCGGGCGGAGGAGGTGATCCGCGCCTACGACGATATCGGCATGCGGGTATCGTATTCCTTCTCGGTGCGCGACCAGAACCGGCTGGTCTATCACGACGACCAGGCATTCCTGCGCAGCCTGCCGGCCGAGCTGCAGGGGCCGATGCAAAACTGGTTCGATCGCTTCCAGCTCTCGACCGGCGACTACATGGCCCTCTTCGAGAACCTTCACCGCCGTCACGACGGCCGGGAGCGGGTGAGGATACAGCTGGCGCCGGCCAATCTGCACTGGTGCACCGACGCGGCGCTGGCCGGACTCGCCGAGCTGTCCGAGCGTTTTGACGTGCCCCTGCACATGCATCTCCTGGAGACCGCGTATCAGAAGGAATATGCCCGGCGGCGCGGCGACTGCACGGCCGTCGAATACATCGGCCGCTTCGGACTGCTCGGGCCGCGCATGACGCTTGGGCACGGCGTCTGGCTGAACGAGCGCGATATCGACCGGGTCGCCGAAACCGGCACCTGCATCTGTCACAACTGCTCCTCGAACTTCCGGCTGCGCTCCGGCGTCGCGGCGCTGAACCGCCTGGAGGCCAAGGGCGTCACCACCGCCATCGGGCTGGACGAAGCCGGCATCAACGACGATCGCGACATGCTGCAGGAAATGCGCATGGTGCTGCGCGCGCACCGGACCCCGGGCATGGACGACGACGTGCCGACGACAGCCCAGGTATTCCGCATGGCGACTTCGGGCGGCGCCCGCACCACCGGCTTCGGTGAGCGTATCGGCACGATCGCGCCCGGGCGCGCCGCCGACCTCGTGCTGATCGACTGGGACGGCTTCGCCTGGCCGTATCTCGACGAGGCGACCGGCGTGCTGGACGCCGTAATCCAGCGGGCCAAGACCCAGGGCGTCCGCACCGTGCTATGCGACGGCGAGGTGATCTATGACCAGGGCCGGTTCACCCGCGTCGACCGGGATGCCGCCCTGCGCGCCCTGCACGAGGATCTGCAAGGAGCGCTTTCCGATGGCGAGGTCGAGCGGCGCCGGCTGTCCCAGGCGTTGCTGCCGCATGTCCGGGCATTTTATCGCGATTACATCGATCCGGAGAGGCATGAGCCGTTCTATCGACCGAGTTCGCGAGTGTAGTAAGCGCGCGCCCCTCGCCTTCTTTCCTCAGCCGCTCCATAATGCCGCCGCATGCCCGACGGCTCCGGCACCCTCACTCTCACCTTGCATCCGCATATCGCCGAAATCCCGGCGAGCGATTGGAATGCCTGCGCGGGCACGGACAACCCGTTCGTCAGCCATGCCTTCCTGAGCGCGCTGGAAGACAGCGGCTCGGCGGGCCCGCGCACGGGATGGCTGCCCCAGCACGCCGCCCTCCGCGACGCCGCCGGCAGGCTCGCGGCCGTCGCACCGATGTACGCCAAGTCGCACAGCTACGGCGAATACGTCTTCGACCACGGCTGGGCGCACGCTTATGAGCGCGCCGGCGGCGAGTATTACCCGAAGCTGCAGGTCGCCGTGCCGTTCAGCCCGGTCCCCGGACCCCGGCTGCTCTGCCGCCCCGACGCCGGCATCCCGCCCGAGGCGCTCGGCCGTGCGCTGGTCCAGGCGTGCCAGGAACTCGGCTTGTCCTCGGTGCACGTCACCTTCTGCCGCGAGCCGGAGTGGCACGCGCTCGGCGAAGCGGGCTGGCTGCGGCGCATCGGCGTGCAGTTCCACTGGGAGAATGCGGGCTACGGCAGTTTCGAGGACTTCTTGGGCGTGCTCTCCTCACGCAAGCGCAAGACGCTGCGGCGCGAGCGGCGCGACGCCAATGCCGCCGGCCTGGTTTTCCACACGCTTCGCGGCGGCGAGATCCAGCCGCGGCACTGGGACGCGTTCTATCGCTTCTACAGCTCGACAGTGGACCGCAAATGGGGCAGCGCCTACCTGACGCGGCGCTTCTTCCCGCTGCTTTCCGAGCGGCTGGGCGACGCGGTCGTGCTGATGCTCGCCGAGAATGGCGGCACCCCGGTCGCCGGCGCGCTCAACCTGGCCGGCACGGACACGCTATACGGCCGCAACTGGGGGGTTCGCGGCGAGTGGCCGTTCCTGCATTTCGAGCTCTGCTATTACCGCGCCATCGACTACGCCATCGCCAACGGGCTCAAGCGCGTCGAAGCCGGGGCGCAGGGCGAGCACAAGATCCAGCGCGGCTACCTGCCCCAGGCGACCTACTCGGCGCACTGGATCGCCCATGCCGGCCTGCGCCGGGCGATCGACAATTTCCTCCGCGAGGAACGGCCGGAGATCCGCGAGCGCATGGAGCGGCTCGCCGAGCTGTCGCCGTTCCGCGAGGTGCTCAATCCGTCTTGACCGTGGCGTGGTCGGGCCCGGCGCCGCTGTGCTGGCCGAGGCCGCTGTCGAACACCAGGATCTGCGCGACGTGGCAGTCATTCGGCAAATCGAGCCGGTAGCCGTGACCGTCCTTCAGGGTCACCGCCACACTCTTGAGGCACTCCTGGCGCGGAACCAGTGCCTGACGGCTCTCCTGCGGCTGGATCGGCGTGTTGCCCGTGACATCCCTGTCCTGGCCGTCGGACATCGTCAGATGCGCTGCGGTCACCGGTTGGTGGGCCCGGTTGACCAGCGAAAAGGTGCGGAGCTGCTGGTCGCGCGGCGCCGCCGGCGGCTGCGCCTGCGCCGCCGCGGCGCCGAGCAGAAGCAGCGCAAGCCCTGGCGTGACAATGTTTCTCATCGGGTCAGACCTCCGATCTCCAGGTGACATAAACCACGCCGGCGCCGCCGCGTTCCCGCTCGACTGGCCCCGGCTCAGCTTGACAGCGGCTCGGCGATGCTCTCGAGCGACTTGCCCTCGGCATCGATGCCGAGAAAGGCCTCGGTAACCGCCGCCGTCATCATCAGCACCCCGGCGACGATGTAGCCGGCGCACACCATCCAGGGATCGCTCGAGGCGATCAAGTGACCGAACAGCAGCGGCGCCCCCACCCCGCCCAACGCCGTGCCGAGGGCGTAGAACACGGCGATCGCCAGCGCCCGCGTCTCCAGGGGGAAGATCTCGCTCGCCGTCAGGTAGGCCGAGCTCGCGGCGGCCGAGGCGAAAAAGAAAATCACCATCCAGGCCACGGTCTGTGTCCAGGCCGAGAACAGGCCGAGGGCGAAAGCCAATCCTGTCGCCGCCAGCAGCACTCCAGCGAGGCCGTAGGTGCCGGCGATCATGCGCCGCCTGCCGATGGTGTCGAAGAAGTGGCCGAGCAGCACCGGACCGCAGAAATTGCCGGCCGCCAGCGGCAGGATGTAGACGCCGGTATCCGCCTCGGGCACGTGGTAGAACTTCGCCAGCACCAGGCCGTAGGTGAAGAACACGGCGTTGAACAGGAACGCCTGCGCCGTCATCAGCACCAGCGCCAGCAGGCTGCGGTTGCGGTACTTTCCCAGCATCGCCCCGAAGATCAGGCCGAAGCCGAAGCTCCGCCGGGGATGCACCGTCAGCGTCGTCTCCGGCTTGCCGAGTGCCGCGCCGGTGTCCTGCTCCACGCGCCGCTCGACGTCGCCGACCACCCGCTCCGCCTCCTCGAGGCGTCCATGGGTGATCAGCCAGCGCGGGCTCTCCGGCACGAAGCGGCGCAGCACCAGGATGAACAGGCCGAGCCCGCCGCCGATGCCGAAGCCGAGCCGCCAGCCCAGATCGACGCCGACCAGGCGCCCGCTCAGCAGCAGCAGCGAAGCCCCGGCGCCGGCCGCCGCCCCGGCCCAGAAGCTGCCGTTGATCATCAGGTCGATGCGCCCGCGCAGCCGCGCCGGGATCAGCTCGTCGATCGCCGAATTGATCGCGGCATACTCGCCGCCGATCCC
>JAFAYM010000055.1 GCA_019240395.1 Acidisphaera sp.
ATGCCCATGACTCGCCCGACACTGCCGGAGGCCCACATGCGCGCGCTCGGGAAGCCCTTTTTCGCATTTTCGGCTCTGGCCGCGTGTCTCGCGACGGCGCCGCTGCCGGCGATGGCGCAGCCCGCCGCGGGCGATCCGCCGGCGCGACTCGGGCGGCTCGCGGTGCTGCAGGGCACGGTGTCGTTTCACACGGTCGGCGAGGACCATTGGGACCCGGCCACGCTCAACTATCCCGTGACGTCGGGAAATGCGTTCTGGACCGAGCCGCAGGCGCAGGCCGCATTCCAGGTCGCCGCCAGCAGCGTGTGGTTGAACAGCGCCACCGAGCTCGACGTGAGCACGCTGGACGACCGCTCGGTGCAGGCGACCGCGCCGGAGGGCGAACTCTATCTGCATCTGCGCGGGCTGCGCAGCGGCGAGACCTACACGGTGCAGACCCCGCGCGGGCTTGTCACGATCACCGCGAATGGGCGCTACGACATCGTCGCCGGCGACACGCAGAACCCGACGACGCTGAGCGTGCTGGAAGGGACGGCGCAGCTCACCGGCAACAACATATCGCTGGCGGTGAATGCCGGTCAGACGGCGTCGGTGACGGGAACGGACACGTTCCAGGGCAGCGTCGGCCCGCTGATCGGCGACGCTTTCCAGGCGGCGATGGCGCAGCGCGAGCAGCCGCCCGCCGCGGTGCTCGCGCGGGCGCCGGCGGTGGTGCAGCGGATGACCGGGTGCGAGGACCTTTCCGCCATCGGCATCTGGCAGCCGGCGCCGGAATACGGCGAGGTCTGGTATCCGCCGGTGCCGGCGGGATGGGTGCCATATCGCGAGGGGCACTGGGCCTATGTGGCACCATGGGGCTGGACTTGGGTGGACGATGCGCCCTGGGGGTTCGCGCCCTTCCATTACGGACGCTGGATCGAGATCAGCGATCGGTGGGGTTGGGTGCCGGCGGACCCGCAAGCGCCAGTGGTCGTCGAGCCGGTGTATGCGCCGGCGCTGGTGAGCTTCTTCGGCCTGGGCGCGGCGGCGGCTAGGGTCGTGGTGGCGCCCGGGCTCGGACGCGGCGCGGCGTTTTCCGGCGGCAATATCGGCTGGGTGCCGCTGGGTCCGCGGGAGCCCTACTATCCGCCCTATCGCGCCAGCCCGGCCTACCTGCGCCAAGTGAACGTCGTGAATGTCACGAACGTCACCACCACCGTGAACATCGATAACCGCACCCTGAACCGCTTCGCCAATACCGGCGCGGCGACGGTCGTGCCGGCGAGCGCCATGGCCGCGTCGCGGCCGATCCGCGGGGCGGTGCAGGCGGTGACGCCGGCGCAGCTGGCGCAAGTGCGGCCGGTGCTGAACCGCGCCCCGATCGCTCCGACGCCAGAGACCGCGGGGGTGACCCCGGGGGTTGCGCGGCAGCTGCATTTTTCCGCGGGGCCAGCGGCGCGTCCGGCCGCGCCGGGGCCGGCGGTGGCGCCCACCGCCTTCCAGCGTGCGCCGACCCGGCTCCCCCTCGCGCCGGCGCTGCGCAATGCGCAGGCACCAGGGGCCGTGGGGGGAGCTGCCGCGGGGGGCACCTCGCCCCGTCCCGAGGAGGCCCGCCCCGGCCAGCCCAGCCCCGAGCTGCGGCCCGGCGAACCGGGCAGCCGGCAAGGGGGCGCGCCGGGACCAGAGGCTCGCCCCGGCTCGCCCGCACCGGAGATCCGCGGCGGCGAAGTCGGCCGGGGGGGAGTTCCACCTTTGGCGCCGGCTGGAGCCGCCCCTGGTCCTACGGGCGCGCGACCGGAGACCGCCGCCCCCGGGCGTGCGCCCGCCCCGCCAGCGCATCCGCCGGAAGCAAGGCCCGGTCCCGAGACGCTGGCCCGTCCGGCTCCGGCTGCGCCTCCCCGCCCGGATGTTCAGCCCGGCCCAGCGCCGCATCTGGCGCCCTCGCGAGCCGAGCCGCCGGCGCACGCCGTCTCGCCGCCCCCGCGGAGCGAGCCGCCGCACGCTGCACCGCCTCCTGCTCCGCGCCCTGCGCCCCCTCCTCCGGCACCCCGCGTCGAGCCGCATGCTCCGCCGCCTCCGGCTCCGCGCCCGGCGCCCCCGCCTCCCCGGGCCGAGCCGCCGCATGGGCCGCCGCCGCAAGCCCACGCGGCGCCCGGACCACGGCCCGGCGGGCGTCCGGAAGAGGAGAAGCGGCCGCAGTAGAAGCAGGCGCTGCAAACAAGTGGCGCGCCTCGCGTTCACCGATCATGGCAGGAGAGCCGGATGAAGCAGCCGCACACCGAAAAGTCGATCAAGCACACCGAGGGTCAGCAGAACACGGGCAACCACCCGAAGCCGGGCGCCAAGACGAAGGGCGGCGCGGACCGGTTCGGCGGTACGCGGGCCAGGGCGGAGAACGTCGAGAAGCCGCAGCCGAAGCGGAAGTAAGCCTCGGCCAGGCTAGAGCGGCGGGCGCGAACTCGCGTTCACACCCGCCGCTCTAATACGAGGTCCCACAGAGCGCCACGCATTACCGTCACCCCCGCGAAAGCGGGGGTCCACGCGGCACATGGATTCCCGCTTCGCTGATATGACGGCCATCAGTCGGCGCGCCCGAGAACTGGTATAACGCCTTGTTTTGGCGAGCAGTCTACGGCGCGAGATGCCGCGCGATATAGGGCGGCAGGTCGAAAGCGGCGACGTGGATTTCCGGCGTCCAGTATCCCGTCGTGCCGAGGATGCCGGCCGCCTCGGCGCGCCGGCGGATCGTTTCGACCGGCACTCGCGCGAGGCCCGGGACCTTGGCGGCAAATCCCAGGGTCATGAACCCGCCGACATAGGTCGGCACTGCCGCGACGTAGGCGCTCACCTCGGGAAACGCCCGCCGGCGGCGCGCGCTGGTCTCGCGCAATTCGTCGGGCTGCATGAACGGCACGCCGCACTGGTTCACCACCAGGCCGCCCGGCGTCAGAATGCGCGCGCAATCCGCGTAGAAGGCATCGGTGAACAGCACCTCGCCGACGCCGATCGGGTCGGTACTGTCGACGATGATCACGTCGAAGCCGCCGGCGTCGGCGTGGCGGACGTAGTCGATGCCGTCGCCGACGATCACCTCGGCGCGCGGATCATCCCAGGCATCGGCGGCGATTCCGGGGAGGAACTCCTTGGACAGCCGGATCACCTCACCGTCGATCTCCACCATCACCGCGCGCGTCACCTGCGGATGCATGAGCACACGGCGCAGCACGCCGCCGTCACCGGCGCCGATGATCAGCACGTGGCGCGCCGCCCCGTGTGCGAGCAGCGGCACGTGGGCCAGCATTTCCTGGTAGACGAACTCGTCGCCCTCGGTGATCTGCACGACCCCGTCCAGCAGCATCACCCGGCCGTGGGTATGGCTCTCGAAGACGACGATGTCCTGAAAGCCGCTCTGCACGCGCGCCAGCTCGCGCTTCACCAGGAAGCGCTGGCCCCATTCGCGATAGAGCGTCTCGTTGATCCAGCTGTCCGTGGCCACCGCAGAGGCGCCGGCAGCGGCTCAGCCGACGCGGCCGCGCCGCTGCTCGCTGAGCTTCACCTCGTCCGGCCGGAAGGCCGCCTGGAGGACCGGAATGGAGCGGTAAGGATCGCAGCCGCCGCACATGAAGATGTCGATGGCGGCGAAATCCCGCTCCGGCCATGTATGGATCGAGATGTGGCTCTCCGCCAGCACCACCACGCCCGACACCCCGCCGTTCGGCGAGAAGTGGTGGAAGTGGCTGTGCAGGATCGTCGCGCCGGCAGCCGTTGCAGCCTCGCACAGAGCCGTGTCGATCAGCGACGGGTCGCGGAGATTGGCCGCTCCCCAGAGATCCACCAGCAGATGCATGCCGGCGAATTTCTCGCCGTCGCGCTCGACGAAATAGTCCTTCTCCTCACCCTCGAAGTGAGGCGCGGACGATGTCTGGATCTCGCTCGGAAGCTCCGAGACCATCCCCAGTGGCGTGAGTGCGTTCACCGCGTACCCCTCCAACCAGCAGACGGCCTGTTGGGCTTAGCGCCCCCTTGGGCCAAGGAGGCCGGGAAATAGGGAAAGGGGGGGGTTCGCGCAAGCGGAAATCAGGGGAAGGGTTAAAAAACCCGGGTCGGCTGGCGCATCCCTCAGTCGTCGCGGTGGACGCGCTCCATGCGCTCGTGGCGCTCCTGGGCCTCGATCGAGAGGGTGGCGATCGGGCGGGCTTCCAGCCGGCGCAGGCCGATCGGCTCGCCGCTCTCCTCGCAGAAGCCGTAGGTGCCGTTCTCGATGCGCGACAACGCCTGATCGATCTTGTTGATCAGCTTGCGCGCCCGGTCGCGGGTGCGCAGCTCGAGCGCCCGGTCAGTCTCCACGCTCGCCCGGTCGGTGATGTCGGCCTCGTGGATGCCCCCTTCGGACAGGCTGGCGAGCGTGCCGTCGGCCTCGCGCAGGAGATCGGCGCGCCAGCGCAACAGCTTCTGGCGGAAATACTCCGCCTGCTGCGCGTTCATGAAATCCTCGGAATCGGAGGGCCGGTAGTCGGGGGGCAGTGTCACCATCATTCCGGCCATCCCTCAAGCGTTCGGCCCGGCGGGCAACCCCGGGACGTCATTTGCGCGGGCTTATAGCGGCGTCGTGAACACCCGCCAAGGGGCGCACGACCCGGAAAGCACAGCTTCAACGGACTGACATGAAAGGCTTTCCCCGCCGGCGAGGGTTCCGAGCCGTTCCAGCCCGTGTTAGTCCGGCAGCGATGCCCCAAGCACGTCGCATCGCCCTGCTTGCTCCACCGCCGGACCTCTCTTCCGACGAAGCCTTCCTGCGGCAGGTGATCGACGGCCTGCGCGATCTCGGGCACGCCGTCGAACGCATCGCCCTCACGGCAGGTGTCGGCTGGGACGCCGGCGACAGGCTGGCGGTGATCGACGGGGCCGTGCTGCCGGCTCTGGCCGGGGCAATGCCGCGGCATGCGGTGGTACTGGTGCATCACTGGACGGAAGACCTCGTGGGCTGCGAGGGCCGCCTGCCGCCGCGCGTCATCGCCACCAGTGCGGCGCTCGCGCAACGACTGGCGACCGCCTGGCGCATCGCCGTGGAGGGCATCGAGATCGTGCCGCCCGCCACCGACGATGCGCCGCGCAGCGCCGGCTCCGGCGGTCCCGGCTGCGCCATCCTTTCGGTCGGCGCGCTGATCGCGCGCACGGGGCACGAGGTGCTGCTGCGTGCGCTGGCACGCCTGCCCGATCTCGACTGGTCCCTGACGCTCTGCGGCTCGGCGGAAGACGATCCGGTGCACGCGCAGTCGCTCGCGGCGCTGGCGCAGGAGACCGGCATCGCCGGCCGCGTGTCCGTTACGTCCGAGCCGGCATGGCACGAAGCCGACCTGTTCGCACTGGCGTCGGAGTGGGAGGATTACGGCACGGCGACCGCCGCCGCCCTGAAGCGCGGGCTGCCGGTCGCGGTGACCTCGGGCGGTGCCAATGCCGAGCAGGTGCCGGTCGAGGCCGGCGTGGTCTGCCCGCCAGGCGATATCGAGGGGTTTTCCAAGGCGCTGCGGCGCGTGATCTTCGATGAGGCGCTGCGGCGGGCGATGGCTGAGGCGGCCTGGCAGGCGGGACAGGGCTTGCCGGATTGGAGGAAGCAAGCAAGGCCAGGGCTCTGCCCCGGATGCTGAAGCATGGGACCCGCTGGGGTCCGTCGACCCCAGACCCCACTTACTTAGGTTGGAGGCGAACAATGCCCTTGCTGGGCTGCATTGCCGACGACTTCACCGGGGCGACCGACCTCGCCTCGATGCTCGTGCGCAATGGCATGCGTACCGTGCAGCTCATCGGCGTGCCCTCGGCCGCGCCGCCGGACGCCGATGCGATCGTCGTCGCGCTGAAGTCGCGCACCGCGCCGGCGGCCGCGGCGGTCGAGCAGAGCCTCGCCAGCCTGGCCTGGCTCCGCGGTGCCGGATGCCGGCAGTTCTTCTTCAAATACTGCTCGACGTTCGACAGCACGGAGGCCGGCAATATCGGGCCGGTCGCCGACGCGCTGCTGCGCGCGTTGGATAGCGGCTTCGCGCTCGCCTGCCCGGCCTTCCCCGCCAACGCCCGCAGCGTCTATCAGGGCCACCTCTTCGTCGGCAGTGCGCTGCTCAACGAGAGCGGCATGGAGCACCATCCGCTGACGCCGATGACCGACGCCAACCTGGTGCGCGTGCTGTCGCGCCAGACCGAGGGCACAGTCGGCCTGGTGCCCCATGCCGTGGTCGAACAGGGTGCCGCGGCGATCACGCGGGCGATGACGGCGTTGGCCGAGCAGGGCCGCCGCTACGCCATCGTCGATGCGGTCAGCGACTCGCAGCTGCAGGCGATCGGCGCTGCCGCCGCCGGCCATGCGCTGATCACCGGCGGCTCGGGCGTGGCGATGGGGCTGGCGGAAAATTTCCGTGCCGCCGGGCTGCTGCCGGCACGGCAGGACCCGGGTGCACTGCCGAGCGTCGCCGGTGCGGCGGCGGTGCTCGCGGGCTCCTGCTCGCGCGCGACTCTGCAGCAGATCGGCGCGGCGCGCGAGCGCCTGCCGGTGCTCGAGCTCGATGCGCTGGCGACGCCGGATGCCGGTGCGCTCGCCGCACGCGCGCTCGACTGGGCCGGCGGCAGGCTCGGCGACGCGCCGGTGGTGATCGCCGCTTCGGCGCCGCCCGACAAGGTCGCAGCCCTGCAGGCGAAGCTCGGGCGCGACGCGGCGGGGACGCTGATCGAGCAGGCGCTCGCCGCCATCGCCGCCGGGCTGGTGTCGCGCGGCGTGCGGCGGCTGGTCGTGGCCGGCGGCGAGACCTCCGGCGCCGTCGTGTCGCGGCTCGGCGTGCACAGCCTGCGCATCGGCGGAGAGATCGATCCGGGCGTGCCCTGGACCTACGCGGAGGGAGACGGCGAGCCGCTGCTGCTCGCGCTGAAATCCGGCAATTTCGGCGGGCGCGAATTCTTCCTGCGGGCGTTCGAGGTGCTGGCGCTGGGTTGAGCAAGGAGCAGAACTGGCCGAGGAGAGGATAATGGAAGAAGCCGCGCTGCGCCGCCTGCTCGTCGAACTTGCCGGCAGCCTGTTCGCGCGCGGCTTTTCCGTCGGCAGCGCCGGCAACATCAGCGTGCGCCTGCCCGACGGCTACCTGATCACGCCGACCAATTCCTCGCTCGGCCGGCTGGATCCGGCGCGGCTGGCGCGGCTCGATGCCGGGTTCGCCCATGTCGATGGCGATCCGCCCTCCAAGGAGGTGTTCATGCACCGCGCCTTCTACGGCGCGCGGCCGGAGGCGCAGGCGGTGGTGCACCTGCATTCGACGATGGCGACGGCAATCGCCTGCCTGCCCGATGTCGATCCGGACAACCCGATCCCGCCGCTCACGCCCTATTTCGTCATGCGCATCGGGCGCCGCATGCCGGTGCTGCCCTACTATCGGCCGGGCGATCCGGCGATGGAGCCGGCGATCGCGCAAGCCGCGCGGGATGCGCGTGCGGTTCTCCTGGCCAACCATGGCCCGGTTGTTTCGGGAAGATCGCTGACCGACGCGGTCTATGCGGCGGAGGAACTGGAGGAGGCGGCCAAGCTCGCCCTGCTGCTGCGCGGCAGCAATCCCGGATTGCTCACGGCGGCGCAGGTGAACGACCTGCTGGCCACCTTCGGTTCATAGCGACGCGGCAGCGCCCGATACGAAAGGGGCGCGGCAGCTGCCGCGCCCCTTTTGCAGTCCGCCTGAGCGGCTTCAGCTCATGCTCTCGCCGCCGGACGACATGTCCTCCTGGGAGGATGTCTCGGGAGCCGGAGCGCTCTTGCGGCTACGGCGCGTGGTGGCCGCCTTGGCGCGGCCACGCGTGCCGGTGCCGGTGCTCCTGGACGCCGTGGCGCGACTGCTCGGCGCCTTGGTGCTTCGCGTGCTGCGCGTCGCCGAGGCGCGCCCGGTCTTGGCCGCGGTCTTGCGCGTGCTCGCCCGGCCGGTGGTCGACTTCGCGGCGGTCTTGCGCGTGCTTGTCCGTGCCGTGGTCTTGCGTGCCGCGGTCTTCGGAGCAGTCTTGCGGGTGCTGGTCTTGCTCGCCGCCGTGGCCCGCTTCGGCGCCGCCTTGCGCGTGGTCTTGGCGGCGGTGCTCCGCGTGCTCTTCTTGGCCGTGGTGGCTTTGCGGGTACCCGTGCCGCGCCCCGCGGCGCCGCCGCGGCCAGGGCTGCGACGCGTGGTCGCTCGCACTGCCATCGGCTGGGCGCGCGGGCGATCGCCCGTGCTGTCGTCGTTGCTCACTTCGCTGACTCCTTTACCTGAGGTGCTTCCGTGGTTCGTTCTGCCGTTACAGGGCTTGGCAGGTCGCGACGGCGCCTGCTTCGCAACGGTCTCGGGACCAGGCGGTTCCGCAGCCTGCCTGCGCTTGCGTGCAAGGCTGCGGGCGCTGCTCCTCGGAGCGGGCCGGAGCGGTGATCAACCGGCATCCAGGCCCGCAATTGCACTCGGCTCACGGCAAGAACCCGGCACGCGGATCTGCACGAGCGGCAGCCTGCTGCTTGAAGCCGGGCAATTCGCCTGGACGAGCCTGCACTCCATCGACCGTCCTTCCTGCTGCGTGCACCGCTCGAAATCGTGGTCCGCGAATCGCGCGCGCGCATGCCAATTGCCGCTATTCCGCGTCCGCCGCACGCATGTCAACAAAAAGCGTTCGTTCCCGCGCGATTTCGATCGGTTTCCAGAGTTTGCGCATCGCCGACGCCGCCGCGCGCGCACGCGAGGCGCAAAACAAAGCCGCCGCGGCACGCTCGCCGCGGCGGCTGCGATAACGGTGAGGCTGATCAGCGACGCTGGTCGAGCGGCACGAAACTGCGACCTTCCGGGCCCACGTAATCGGCGGTCGGGCGGATGATCTTGCCGTCCTCGCGCTGCTCGATGACGTGCGCGCTCCAGCCGGAGGTGCGGGAGATGACGAAGAGCGGCGTGAACATGGCGGTGGGCACGCCCATCATGTGGTAGCTGACCGCGCTGAACCAATCGAGGTTGGCGAACATCCGCTTGGCCCGCCCCATCACCGCCTCGATCCGGTCGGCGATGTCGAACATCCGCAGCGATCCGGCGTCCTCGGATAGGCGGCGCGCCACCGCCTTGATCACTTTGTTGCGGGGATCCTCGATGGTGTAGACGGGGTGACCGAAGCCGATCACCACCTCGCGCGCCTCGAGCCGGCGGCTGATGTCCGCCTCCGCCTCATCGGGCGTGGCGTAGCGCTTCTGCACCTCGAAGGCGACCTCGTTGGCGCCGCCGTGCTTCGGTCCGCGGAGCGCGCCGATGCCGGCGGTGATGGCGGAGTAGATGTCGGACCCGGTGCCGGCAACGACTCGGGCGGCAAAGGTCGAGGCGTTGTACTCGTGCTCGGCATACAGGTTCAGCGAGGTATGCATGGCGCGCACCCAGAGCAGGCTCGGCGGACGACCGTGCAGCAGGTGCAGGAAATGGCCGCCGATGCTGTCGTCCTCGGTCTCCAGGTCGATACGCCGGCCGTTCTGCGCGTAATGGTACCAATAGAGCAGCATCGGACCGAGCGCGGCCATCAGCCGGTCGGCGATGTCGCGCGCGCCGGCGGCGTTGTGGTCCTCCTTCTCCGGCAGCACGCAGCCGAGCGCCGAGACGCCGGTGCGCATCACGTCCATCGGATGCGCGGAGGCCGGCACGGCCTCCAGAACCGTCTTCACCGCCGCGGGTACGCCGCGCAGGGCGCGCAACTTGGCCTTGTAGCCGGCGATCTCCGCCGCGTTCGGCAGCGCCCCGTGCACCAGCAGATGGGCGATCTCCTCGAACTCGCAGGTTTCCGCCACGTCGAGGATGTCGTACCCGCGGTAGTGCAGGTCATTGCCGGTGCGCCCGACGGTGCAGAGCGCCGTGTTGCCGGCCGGCACGCCGGACAGCGCCACCGACTTCTTGGGTTTGGCGTTGGCGCCGCCCGGGGCGGCAATCGTCTCGCTCATCGCTCCTGCTCCTCAGAAGATGCCCGGCTTGCCGACAGCCAGGGTACCCGCCGGCAGCGCCACATTCAGCAGAGCCAGCTCGCCGGCGGCGAGCCGCGGCAAATCCTGCACCACTTCGAGGAAGCGGTTCGCCTCACGTGTCGAGAGAATACCGTCCGAGAGGGTGCGGAACTTGCCGATGTAGTCGGCGCGACCGAACGGGCGGGCGCCGTTGGGATGGGCGTTGGCCACCGCCAGCTCGTCCTCGATGCGCGTGCCGTCCTTCATGAACACCTCGGCCCGGCCGCCGAAGGCGATCTCATCCGGGTCGGTCGAATGGTAGCGCCGCGTCCACTCCGGATCCTCCATGGTCTCGATCTTGTGCCAGAGGGCGACGGTGTCCGCCCGCCGGGCGCGGCGGGGCGCGTAGCTGTCGACGTGGTGCCAGCGCCCGTCCTGCAGGGCGACGGCGAAGATGTAGGCGATGGAGTGGTCGAGCGTCTCCCGGCTGGCGTTGGGGTCCTGCTTCTGCGGGTCGTTGGCGCCCGTGCCGATGACGTAGTGGGTGTGATGGGAGGTGTGCAGGACGATGCGTTCGATCGCCTCGAGGTCCTCGATCTGCTCGCGCATCCGGAAGGCGAGGTCGATCAGCGCCTGGCTCTGGTACTCGGCGCTGTGCTCCTTGGTGAAGCTCGCGAGGATGGCGCGCTTCGGCTCGCCCGGCGCCGGCAGGCTGACCTGATAGGCGGCGCGCGGACCGTCCAGCATCCAGGCGATGACGCTGTCCTCGCCTTCATAGATCGGGCTGGGCGCGCCCTCCCCGCGCATCGCACGATCCACCGCCTCGACAGCCAGCTTGCCGGAATGCGCCGGGGCGTAGGCCTTCCAACTGGAGATCTCGCCCTTGCGCGACTGGCGCGTGGTGAAGGAGACGTGCACGGCCTGCTGGACCGCCTGGAAGATCGTCGCCACCGGCAGGCGCAGCAGGGTGCCGATGCCGGCGGCCTGCGCCGGGCAGAGATGGGCGATGTGGTCGATCTTGTGCTCGTGCAGGCAGATCGCGCGAACCAGGTCGATCTGGATCTCGTACCCCGTCGCGATGCCCCGGATCAGGTCGCGGCCGGATTTCTCCATGGTCTGCGCTACCGCCAGGATCGGCGGGATGTTGTCGCCGGGATGCGAGTAGTCGCGGGCGAGGAAGGTGTCGTGCATGTCGAGCTCGCGCACCGCCGTGCCGTTGGCCCAGGCGGCCCATTCCGGGCTCACCCGCCGCGCCGCGGCAACGCCGAACACGGTGGCGCCATCGCGCCTGACATGGCCGAGCGCCATGTCGCGGGCCGAGACGACGGGGCGGCGGTTGATGGCGGCGACCGCGACCGAGGCGTTGTCGATGATCCGGTTGACGATCATGTCCGCGACGTCGCGCTCCACCGGTACCCGGTCGGCGGCAACGGCGGCGATCTTCCAGGCGAGCTGATCCTCGCGCTCGAGCGGCGATTTCGAGGGATGAACCCGGACCTCGTGCTGCTGCATGCATTCTTCTCCTGTTGCGACGCCATGCCGTCCGCCGGGCTTGGCGGCGCGCCCGCGCGTCGCTAGCCTCGCGTTCGCCGCACCTCTGGTAAGGTCGCACGCGCGTCGCGGCAAGCGCCCCCGGTTGGGCGAGGCGCAGGGTCGGGGCGCGGCGCAGGGGTGCCAACCGGGGATACTATATAAGTGTCAGCGCCATTCGATCGGATCATCCTCGGCGACGTGGTCACCGGCGCCGGCGTGCTGAACGACGCCTATGTCGCGGTGCGCGGCGAGACCATCGCCGCCATCGGGCAGGGCGAGCCGCCGCCAGCCGCCGGGACTGACGACCACCGCGGCCGGTTCATCCTGCCCGGCCTGGTGGACGGGCACATGCACACCTCTTCGGCGATCGGCTGGGACGGCATCGAAGGTGCGACACGCAGCGCCGCGGCGGGCGGCGTCACGACCTGCGTCGACATGCCGTACGACGTGCCCCGGTCGGTGACCGACGCCGGCATCCTCGCCGAGAAGATCGGCTGGGTGGAGCGCCTCGCGCATGTCGACATGGCGCTCTACGGCACGATCACCAAGAGCGGCGGCGTCGACGCCATCGCCGGCCTGGCGGCGGGCGGCATCTCCGCCTTCAAGCTCTCCACCTACGAATACGACCCGGTGCGCTTTCCGCGCATCGATCACCCGACGATGCAGGCCGCCTTTGCCGAGATCGCCCGGACCGGGCTGCCGGTCGCGGTGCACAACGAGGACCAGGAGCTGGTCGAACGTCTCACCGAGGAGGCTCGCGCGGCCGGGCGCACCGAGCCGATCATGCATTGCCGCACCCGTCCGCCGCTGGCCGAGACGATGGCGGACCTCGAGATCTTCGAGATCGGCCTGGCCACCGGCGCGCATGTGCACATCGCCCACTCGTCGCTGGCGCGCGGCTTCGCCATCGCCCGCACCTTCCGCGGCATGGGCATGCAGGCCACCGGCGAGGCCTGCATCCAGTATCTCTGCATGACCGAGGCGGACATCGTCCGGCTGGGCGGGCGCGGCAAGTGCAACCCGCCGTTCCGCACGGCCGAGGAGGTGGAGCGGATGTGGGAGTGCCTGCTCGCCGGCGAGATCGCCTATGTCTCCACCGACCACGCGCCCTGGCCCGTCGAGCGGAAAACCGCGTCCGACATCTTCGCCTGCGGCGCCGGGCTGATCGGCCTGCAGAGTTTCGCGCCGCTCTTCTACACTCTCCTCGCGGAGCGCGGACTGCCGGTAAGCCTGATGGCGACCTACTGCGCGGAGCGCAGCGCCCGCCTGCACGGGCTGTTTCCCAAGAAGGGGACGATCGCGGTCGGGGCGGATTGCGACCTCGCGGTGCTGGAGCGTGGCGATTTCGTGTTCGACGAGACGGCGATTCAGGATCGGCCGGAGCTGCGCTGGTCGCCCTATCACGGCCGACGCATGCGCGCCCGCGTCGCCGCGACCTATCTGCGCGGCACGCTGGTCTGGGACGGTCAGACGGTCCTGGCGCGGCCGGGCAGCGGGCGGTTCATGCGTCGACAGGCGTCGCCCTGAGCACCGCGGCGAGCGCCTGCGCGGTGGTTTCGTATTCCCCGAGATCGGCACCGCTGCCGCAGCGCCAGGCGCGCACCACCCTGCCATGCCGGGCGACGCCGAAGCTCGCCCAGGGATCGCCGGCGCGGTAGATCGAGAGATAGTCGCCGATCGGCGGATCGTCGTACGGCGTGCGTGCGGTGATGACGAACCGCCCATAGCCGCGGCGGCGCGCCGCATCCTCCCAGGCCAGAACGTCCATGCGGTCGCGTACGGTCAGGCGACTGCTCAGGGCGAGGTGCCTGGGGAACGGAATGACGATGCTCTCGGACTGACGCGGCTGGGAGCGCATGGCGGAACCTGCTCCGGATACTATGGAGACACCCTTAAACCGGTCGCGCCCGGCCCTCTGTGAACGTCGTCACAGCCTTCGCCACCCGGTTCCCAGGTGCCGCGGAGGGTGTATCCTGCGCCGGCCCCATTCACCGGACGGGATGAGCGGAGAGAAAGAAGATGGCTCGTATCCTGTGCATCGCCGGCGCCCAGATGGGTCCGACGCAACGCGACGACAGCCGCGAACACACGCTCGGCCGCATGCTGGCATTGCTCGAGCAGGCGGCAGCCGCGGGGGCCCGGCTGGTCGTGTTCCCCGAACTCGCTTTCACCACATTCTTCCCGCGCTGGCTTTATGAGGACGAGGCCGCCCTGCTTGCCCAGTTCGAGCGCGCCATGCCCAATCCGCAGGTGCAGAAGCTCTTCGACCGGGCGCGCGCACTCCGCGTCGGCTTCTATGTCGGCTATGCCGAGCTGACCGCCGACGGCCGGCGCTTCAACAGCGCCGTGCTGGTCTCGCCCGAGGGCGGGATCCTCGGCACGTATCGCAAGGTGCATCTGCCCGGCTCGATCGAGCCACGGCCGAGCGACCGGTTCCAGCAGCTGGAGAAGCGCTATTTCGCGTACGGCGATCTGGGCTTTCCCGCGTTCCGCGCGCCGGCCTCGCTCGGCAGCGCCATCATGGGCATGCTGATCTGCAATGACCGGCGCTGGCCGGAGGCCTGGCGGGTGCTCGGGCTGCAGGGGGTCGAGCTGGTCTGCGTCGGGTACAACTCGGCCGCGTATGATCCGAACGGCGGCAGCACAGAGGATGCCGGGCTGCGCACCTTCCACTCGCAGCTGGTGGCGCAGGCCAATGCCTACATGAACGCGACCTGGGCGGTCGCCGTCGCCAAGGCAGGCGAGGAGGACGGCTCCGGCTTGATCGGCGGCTCGTGCATCGTCGATCCGGATGGCCGCATCGTCGCCGAGGCAAGAAGCCTGGCGGACGAGGTGATCATGGCCGAGTGCGACCTCGACCAATGCCGGCAGGGGAAGCAGAAAATGTTCAACTTCGCGGCCCATCGGCGGCCGCAGCACTACGGCCCGATCACCGGCCAGACCGGCGTGATCGAGCCCTCCGCCACCCCGGCAGCCGCGGAGTAGGACGATGGCACGCATTCTCACCGTCGGCGCGGCACAGCTCGGTCCGATCCAGAAAGCCGAGCCGCGCTCGGTCGCGGTCGGCCGCATGGTCCACCTGATGGAGCGGGCGCATCGGCGCGGCGTGGAGCTGCTGGTGTTTCCCGAACTCGCCCTGACGACGTTTTTTCCGCGGCACTATCATGAGGACATTGCCGAGGCGGATGTCTGGTTCGAGAGCGCGATGCCGTCCAACGAGACGGCGCCGCTGTTCGCTGCAGCGCGGCAATACGGCATCGGCTTCCATCTCGGATACGCCGAGATGGCCCATGAGCCGGCGCCCGGGGGCGGGACGCGCAAGCGCCGCTTCAACACGGCGATCCTGGTCAACCCCGAGGGCGACATCCTGCTCAAATACCGCAAGGTGCACCTGCCCGGTCATGCGGAGTATCGGCCGGAACGCAAGGTGCAGCATCTGGAAAAACGGTATTTCGAGGTCGGCGACCTTGGCTTTCCCGTGGTGCGCGCGCCGATGGGCGGGCTCCCCGGCGTCAACATGGGAATGATGATCTGCAACGATCGGCGGTGGCCCGAGAGCTGGCGGGTGCTCGGGCTGCAGCAGGTCGAGCTGGTGATGCTGGGCTACAATACGCCGAGCCTGAACATGGAGGCGGCCGGCTTCGAGGCGCATCATCTGCGGGTGTTCCACAGCCACCTGTCGATCCAGGCCGGCGCCTATCAGAACTCCTGCTTCGCCGTCGGCACCGCCAAGGCCGGAACCGAGGACGGGCACGAGCTGTTCGGGCACTCGATAATCGTCAATCCGCAGGGCGAGATCGTCGCGCAGGCGACGAGCTGGGACGACGAGCTGATCACTGCCGATTGCGACCTCGACACCTGCACGCTGGGGCGCACGACCATCTTCGCCTTCGACCAGCACCGCCGGCCGGAAGCCTACGCGCGCATCACCGAGCAGGTCGGCTCGGTCGCTCCACCGGAATGGAGGAAGTAAGGCGAGGGGCTCTGCCCCCAACCTCTTGAGCCTGGGACCCCGCTGGGGTCAGCGGACCCCAGACCCCACGAGTTGCGTAACGGTTTCCACAGGCATTGCCGTCGCGCGAAGAGCGCGCAACGGATTTGGCGGGGTTCGGGGCAGAGCCCCGCCCTGCTCCTTTACGACCACGGTAAAGGCCAACGACACCGCCGCCTGGCAGGGCTCGATCACCGGCACTCCGACAGACTCCTCGATGAACGGGCGGTGGTGCGCCATGCCGGTGCAACCCAGCACCAGCACCTGGCTGCCCGCCTTCTTCGCCTCCCAGCCGGCATCGATCAGGCGGGCACGGGCGGCGTTCTCGTCCAGCAGCGTCTCCATGGAGACGTTCAGCGCGACTTCGGCAGCGAGGCGCCGCTCCAGTCCCATGGCGCGCAGCGCGGCGAGGTGCCTCTCGACGGATTGATCGACGAGCGCGATCACGCCGAAGCGCTCGGCGCGCGACACGGCGGCGGCGACGGCGCTGCGAAACACGCCGAACACCGGGCGGGGCGTGAGGGCGCGCAACGGATCGATCCCGGGATCGGAGCCGCAGGCGATGATGTAGGCATCAGGGGGCGTGTAGTCCGCGTCCTGCTGCTCGATGAAGCGGCAGAGCGGCTCGACGACCGCGTGCCATTCCCGCCAGCCGTAGATGGCGGGAGGCCCCTCCTCCAGGGTGGCGACCTCGATCTGCGGGCCGCCGGCAAACTGCCAGGGTGCGACGGCGGCGGCGATGCCGTCGGTGCAGGCTCGCGAACTGTTCGGGTTCAGGATCAGGATCCGGGACATGCCGGCAGTCTTGATCCGCCCCTGCGGCTTTTTCAAGTTTATGCGGCGGTATGATATGCACCAGCTCGCCTCCCCGCACTGAAGGAGCGACTCCCGTGCCGGACCAGAGCCCGACGAGATGGCAGCCAGACCGCACGCCCGAGCCTGCGGCCTGGCCGCTGCCGGGGATGCTGACGACACTCGGGAGGGGACTGCTCGGACGCTGTCCCGCCTGCGGCCAGAGCCACATCTTCAACGGCTTCTTGCGGGTGCTTCCGGAGTGCACGGTGTGCGGGGCGCCGCTCGGCCAGGCGCGGGCGGACGATGCGCCTCCCTATTTCACCATCGCCATCACCGGCCACATCGTGATCCCGGGCATGCTGCTGCTGGAGCAGGCGGAGAGCCCGCCGCTCTGGGTGCATGCGGCGATCTGGCTGCCCCTCACCGTCATCCTGGCCCTCGGGCTGCTGCGGCCGGTCAAGGGGGCGACCGTCGGGCTGATGCTGAAGCTCGGCATGATGAAGACGGATGCGGAAGCGTAGCCGCCCGGCCGCTCGGCGCCGATGAGCGGCAGGACGGCGCCGGCGCCGGCGCGCCACGCCCGGCTGTCGCGCGTGGTGCTGGAGGGCGAGGCGCTGAGCCGGCTGTCGCCGCTGCAGGAGGCGGATCGCGCCCAGGCGGTCGCCGATCTGGCGGCCGGCAACCGCTTCGCGCCGTCCGGCACGGCGGCCGGACCGTTCGTGCTGCACCTCTCCATCTATGAGGGGCGGCTGGTGTTCGACATCCGGGAGGAGGACGACCGGCCGCTGTCGGGGGTCGTCCTCGCGCTCGGTCCGTTCCGCCGGCTGATCAAGGACTACCAGCTGCTGGTGGACAGCTACGCCACCGCCATCGAGGAAGGGCGCGAGGCGCGCATCCAGGCGATCGACATGGGGCGCCGCGGCCTGCACAACGAGGGAGCCGAGCTGATGACCCAGCGCCTGCACGGCAAGATCGATATCGACTTCGAAACCGCGCGGCGGCTGTTCACCCTGCTCTGCGTGCTGCACCAGAGGATCTGAGCGTGCCGCGGCGGAGCGCTCGACCGGCATGAACTTCCTGTTCGTCCATCAAAGTTTCCCCGGCCAGTACTGGCACATCGTCCGGCTGCTGCGCGACAACGGCCATCGCGTTGTCTTCCTCACCTGCCCGACCGAGCACCAGATGCGCGGCGTCACGAAGGTCGAGCACGCCTTCAACCTGCCCCGCGACCAGCGCGTGCATCCCGGGGCGCAGGACTACGATGTCGCCCTGCGCCGCGCCGACGTGGTGGCCGGGGTGATGGCGGAGCTGAAGCAGCGAAACTTCCGGCCCGACATCATCCTCGGCCACCATGGCTGGGGCGACCTGCTGAACGTGCAGGATGTCTGGCCGGACGTGCCGCTGCTCGGCTACTTCGAATACTACTATGCCCATGAGGGACGGGAGGTCGGCTTCGATGCGGAGTTCGGCACGGGTCCCGAGGCCAAGCCGTCGGTGCGCGCCCGCAACGCCATCAACCACCTCGCGCTGACCAATCCGGGCGCCGGCCAGTGCCCGACCGAGTTTCAGCTCGCGACCTATCCCGAGGCATTCCAGTCGAAGATCTCGCTGATCCGGGAAGGGATCGATCTGCAGACGTTTTCCCGCAATGAAGCCGCCGGGCAGGCGCCTTTGGATATCACCGCGATGATCCAGGACCCGGCACAGCGGGCGGCCTTCGGCCAGGTGACGGTGGCGCCCGGGGAAAAGCTGGTCACCCACGTCAACGCCCATCTCGAACCGTGCCGCGGCCTGCACATCATGATGCGCGCACTGCCGGGATTGCTGGCCCGCCGCGACGTCCGCGTGGTCATCGTCGGCTCGGAGACCAAAGGCTACGGTCCGACCTTGGCCGACGGGCGCACCTGGAAGCAGTATTTCCTCCAGGAGATGCGCGGGCATTACGACGAGAGCCGGGTGCATTTCGTCGGCAACGTCAGTTACGCGGACTACCGCAATCTGCTGCGGCGCTCCGATGCGCATGTCTATCTCACCTATCCCTTCGTGGCCTCCTGGTCACTGCGCGAAGCGCTGGCCTGCGGCTGCGCGGTGATCGGCAGCGACACGGTGCCGGTGCGCGAGTTCATCCGCCACGGGTGGAACGGCTTGCTGACCCCGTTCTTCAACCATGACGCGCTGAGCGAGCGGATTCTCGAGCTGTTCGAGGATGGCTGGCTGGATGGGCATCTGCGGGCCAATGCCCGGGCGTTCGCCGAGAAGCACCTCTCGATGGCGGGCTATCTCTCGACGTACTGGGCGACGATCAGCGGCCTGGTCGGCGGCGCCGAGCTGGCAGCCGGTGCGCGGGAAGCGGGACAATGAAGATCGACGGCACGCCCTATCGCAGCGTCTGGGTGGATCAGGATGGCTGGACGGTGCGCATCATCGACCAGACCAGGCTGCCCTGGTCGCTCGAGTTCCGGCACCTGACCACGGTCGAACAGGCGGCGCACGCTATCCGGACCATGCAGGTGCGCGGCGCGCCGCTGATCGGCGCGGTGGCGGCCTACGGCCTGTGCCTGGCAATGCGCGCCGATGCCGGGACGGAGGCGATGGAGCGCGATGCCGCCATGCTGACGCAGACCCGGCCGACCGCGGTCAACCTGCGCTGGGCGGTGGAGCGCATGCTCACCCGTCTGCGCAACACCGTGCGCGGCGAGCGGGTGCGCGTCGCCTACGACGAGGCGGGCCGCATCGCCGAAGAGGACGTGGCGCAGTGCCAGGCGATCGGGCGGCACGGCGCCGCGCTGATCGAGGATCTGGCCCGGCGGGCCGGACGGCGGGTCAATCTGCTGACCCACTGCAATGCGGGCTGGCTGGCGACGGTGGACTGGGGGACGGCACTGGCGCCGGTCTATAT
>JAFAYM010000076.1 GCA_019240395.1 Acidisphaera sp.
ATCCCTATACGCGCGCCCTGCTCTCGGCGGTGCCGGTGTCGCACCCCGACGCGAAGCGGCGCCGGCAGATCCTGCGCGGCGACGTGCCGAGCCCGCTGGCGATCCCCCGCGGCTGCCGCTTCGCCCCACGCTGCCGTCACGCCGAGCCGCGCTGCCGCGAGCACGACCCGCCGCTCGCGCCGCTCGATGCGAGCCGCGCCGTCGCCTGCTGGCCGGCGCTGGACGGCACGCTTGCGCCATCAGCCGAACCCTGAGGGACCCATGCCGCAGATCCTGATCGCCGAATGCATGCAGGAGATCTCCTCCTTCAACCCGCTGCCGTCGGATTACGACTATTTCCACATCCAGCGCGGCGTCGAGCTGCTGGGTCAGCGCGGCCTCAATTCCGCCGTCGCCGGCGCACTCGCGGTGTTCGGGACGCGGGGCGATGTCACGCTGCTGCCCTGCTACGGTGCCCGCTCCGGCAGCGCCGGCCTGCTCTCGGCTGCCGGCTGGCAGCGCCTGTCCGGCGAGCTGCTGGACGCGGTGGCGGCGCGGATCGCCGAGGCGGACGCGGTGTTCGTTTCGCTGCACGGCGCGATGGGGGCGGAGGGCGAGCTCGATCCCGAGGGTTTCCTGCTCAGTCGCATCCGCGAGATCGCCGGGCCCGCCATGCCGATCGTGATTTCGCTGGACCTGCACGGCATCCTCACCGACCGGATGCTGCGCCAGGTGGACGGGCTGGCGATCTACCACACCTATCCGCACGTGGATTTCGCCGACACCGGCGCACGGGCGGCACGGCTGCTGCTCGACATCATCGACCGGCGGCTCGATCCGGTGATCGCCCGCGTCACCATCCCGGCCCTGGTGCGCGGCGACGAACTGATCACCCGCACCGGCTGCTACGGCGACCTGATCCGCGAGGCGCAGCGCCTGGAGCGCGATCGTGTCGCGCTGGCCGCCGGGATCATGATCGGCAACCCGTTCACCGACGTGCCGGAGCTGTGCAGCCAGGTGCTGATCGTCGCCGAGCGTGACGGCGAACGCGCCGCGGCGGAAGCAATGCGCCTCGCGCAGGAGTTCTGGCCGCTGCGCCATCGCATGCAGGGCAAGCTGATCGCGCTCGACCGGGCGATCGCGCAGGCGAAGTGGATGGCGGGTCCGGTGGTGTTCACCGACGCGGCGGATGCGACCTCCTCCGGCGCAACCGGCGATTCCAACGTCATCCTCGCGGCGCTGCGCGAGGCCGGCTACAGCAGGCGCGTGCTGGCGCAGATCGTCGATCCGCAGGCCGCGCGCGCAGCCCACGAGGCCGGGGTCGGCGCCCAGGTCACGGTGCAGCTGGGCGGCGGCCTCGACCGCGGACGCTTCACGCCGATGACGGTGACCGCGACCGTCGAGAGCCTGTCGCGCGGCTGCGGCCGTTTCGAGACGGGGCGGAGCGGTTTCGATGCCGGGCCGACCGCCGTGCTCGCCTTCGACAATTTCACCGTCGTGGTGATCAGCCGGACCGTCGGGCTGGTGGACCGCGCGCTCTATTGGGCGAACGGCGTCGATCCGCAGGATTTCGACCTCATCGTGGTCAAGTGTCCGCACACGGAGTACCGGATGTATGATGCGTGGGTGGAGAAGAACTTCAACATCGACGCGCCCGGCGCCACCTCGGCCGATCTGCGCAGCCTCGGCCACACGATCTGCGCCCGGCCGATCTATCCCCTCGATGCCGAGGTGAAGTTCGATCCGAGCCCGGTCCTCTATCACGCCCCTCGCCGCCGGTAGAGCATGTTCGCGCGAGGCGAACCTGCTCTACCCCATATTTCGCGAGCAATTTCATCGGCCTGGAATCGCAAAGCGATTTCAGTTGGGCCGATATTGCTCTAAGGAGTTCCGGCCATGCTCCCGTTTGCGATCACCATCTGCGGCATCGACGAGCTGCCCGAGCACTCCGCGGTGGGCGTCAGCCACGTGCTGTCCATCCTCGATCCGGACTGGCCGGTGCCCGACGCCTTCGGCTCCTACGGCGAGCACCAGCGGCTCGAGCTGCGCTTCAACGACGTCATCGAGGAATTTCCTGGCACCATCCCGCCGCGGCAGGAGCATGTGACTCAGCTGCTGGCGTTCGGGCGGACGCTGCTCGCCGAGCCGGCCCGCGAGCGTCATCTGCTGGTGCACTGCCACGCCGGCGTATCGCGATCCACGGCGTCCATGCTGCTGATGCTTGCCCAGGCGCAGCCCGAGCGGAACGCCGAGGCGCTCGCGGAGGAGATATTGCGCGTCCGGTCGAAGGCCTGGCCGAACCTGCGCATCGTCGAGATGGGAGACGCCGAGCTGGGCCGGGCCGGTGCGCTGGTCACGGCGGCGATCACCATCTATCGCGCGCAGCTCGCGCGACGGCCCGAGCTTGCGGCGATCATGACCGACGGAGGGCGGGGCCGGGAAGTGGCGGCAGGCCAAGCCGGCCCGCCGTCGCGCTGACCGGTCGGCGTACTCGACAGTCCTCGCGGGGATGGCGTATCCAGCCCTGCGGAGGTGTCGAGGATGCGCTCGGAGAAGCTGATCACCGTCATCGGCTGCCATGTCGGCGGCGAGCAGAACGACGTGATCACCGGCGGGGTGCTGCCGCCGCCAGGCGCGACCATGTTCGAGAAGAAGCTCTATCTCGAGCGCGAGGCCGACTGGCTCCGCCGAATGCTGCTGTTCGAGCCCCGGGGCAAGGTGACGGCCTGCGTTAATCTTGTCGTGCCGCCCACCGATCCGCGGGCCGATGCCGGCTTCATCATCATGGAATCCGTCGACTATCCCCCGATGTCGGGATCGAACACGATCTGCACGACGACGGTGCTGCTGGAGACCGGCATGCTGGCGATGCGGGAGCCGGAGACGCGGCTGCTGCTCGAAACGCCGGCGGGGCTGATCCCGGTGGTGGCGCGCTGCCGCGGCGGCCGTGTCGAGCAGGTGCGGTTCAGCAACGTGCCGGCCTTCGCCGTGCATCTCGATGCGACGGTGGAGGTGCCGGAGCTGGGCAGCGTGCGGGTGGATGTCGCCTATGGCGGCGCCTTCTTCGCCATCGTCGACGCCGCATCGCTGGGCTTTGCCATAAGCCGCGACGAGGCGCGTGACCTCGTGCGCATCGGCAACGCCATCCGCGACGCCGCCGCCGAGCAGTTGCCGGCGGTGCATCCCGAGAACGACGCCATCCGGCGCATCACCTTCACCGAATTCGCCGGACCTTGGGAGGGGCCGGGCTGCGTCAGCCGCAACGCCGTGATCGTGGCGCCCGGGCGGATCGACCGCTCGCCCTGCGGCACCGGATCGAGCGCGCGGCTGGCGGTGCTGCACGCCAAGGGCCGCATCCGCGCCGGGGAGAGTTTCACCCACGAATCGATCATCGGCGCGCGCTTCGAAGTCGGCGTCGAGTCCGTCGGCGAACTCGCCGGCCGCCCGGCGGTGATCACCAGCATTGCCGGGCGAGCCTTCGTCACCGGCGTCTTTCAGCACGCGCTCGATCCGGAAGACCCCTGGCGCGAGGGTTACACCCTGCCCGATACGTGGTTTGTTTGACGCCTCGCCCCGGCGCGCCATGACCGGGGCATGAACCAGGGAGAAAACGATGCGAGCACGAATTCGAGGCTTGGCGATGACGGCACTCGCCGCCGGCGTTCTGGCCGCCGGGGCGGCCGCCGCGCCGGCGCGCGCCCAGGTGGTGATCGGCACCGCCGGGCCGACCTCCAACGCCGAGGCGCTGTTTGGCACCACCTGGATGAACGGCATGGAGCTCGCCATCCGCCAGGCCAACGATGCCGGCGGCGTCGGCGGCCAGAAGCTCTCGCTCCAGCGCCAGGACGACCAGGGCGATCCCAAGCAGGGCACGCTGATCGCCCAGCGCTTCTGCGACGACAGGGCCGTGCTGGCGGTGATCGCCGATTTCAACAGCGGCGTCACCATTCCGGCCTCGGACGTCTACAACCGCTGCGGCATGCCGCAGGTGACGAATTCGTCCAATCCGCGGATCACCACCTTCGGCTACAAGAACCTGTTCCGCCCGATGGCCAACGACTTCATGCAGGGCGGCGCGCCGGCCGAATACGCGCTGAACACCATGCACGCGAAAACCGCCGCGGTGGTGCACGACAAGCAGGCCTTCGGCCAGGGTGTGGCGGAGGTGTTCCGCACCGACTTCACCAAGGGCGGCGGCAAGGTCACCTCCTTCTCCGGCGTCACCGCGACGGATGTCGACTTCACCGCGCTGCTGACCACGATCAAGGGGGAAAACCCCGATCTCGTCTATTTCGGCGGCACCATGCCGGGGGCCGCGCTGTTCCTCAAGCAGATGCGCGAGCTCGGCATCAAGGCGGGGTTCTTCGGCGCGGATCCGCTGTTCCTCAAGGACTTCATCACCAATTCCGGCGAGGGCAACGCACAGGGCGCGATCGTCTCCTTCCAGTCGCCGCCCTATGACTCCTCCGAAGACCTGAAGCAGTTCGCCGACACCTACAAGAAGGCCTTCAACGCCGATCCCGGCCCCTATTCCGCATATGGCTACCTGGAGGCGCAGATCATCATCGAGGCAATGAAGCGCGCGGCCAAGCCGCTCGCCCGCTCCGGCATCGTCACGGAAATCGCCAAGACCGACATGGATACGCTGATGGGCCATATCGCCTTCCAGCCGAACGGCGAGGTGACGCATCCGATCCTGTTCCTCTACCAGGTGAAGGGCGACGACTTCCATCTGCTGAAGTGAGCAGCGTCCGGAGCCGCGAGGCGGCCGGCGCCGCACGCTCTCGACGATGATCGGGGCGGATGATCGGGGCGGATGACCGGCTTCCTCGTCCAGCAACTGGTGAACGCGCTGACGGTGGGCGCGATCTACGCCCTGATCGCGCTCGGCTACACCATGGTCTACGGCGTGCTGCGGCTGATCAACTTCGCGCACAGCGAGCTGTTCACCACCGGCGCCTATGTCGGCGCGGCTCTCTACCTCATCCTCGGCGCCGCCGGGCACCCGGCGCTGGCGGTGCTGGCCGGGCTCGCCACGTTCTGCATCGTCGGCGCGCTCGGCGTCGGCATCGAGGCGGTGGCCTATCGGCCGCTGCGCCGGGGGTCGCGGCTGGCGCCGATGCTCTCCGCACTCGGCGTCGCCATCGTCATCCAGAACACCGTCATGCTGGTCGCCGGCAAGCGGCCGCTGCACTTCCCGAGCTTCCTGCCGGGCGGCTTCTTCGACGTGCTCGGCGCCGTGGTGACGGTCAAGCAGATCGTCGTCTTCGCCGTGGCGGTGCTGCTGATGACCGCCCTCGAACTTCTGGTCAACCGCACGGCGCTGGGCGTGCGGGTGCGCGCGGTCTCCGAGAGCATCCCGACGGCCGCGCTGGTCGGCATCGACCCGAACCGCACGATCTCGGTGATCTTCCTCATCGGCCCCGGCCTCGGCGCGGTGGCGGGCATCCTGTACGCGTCCTATTACGGGGTCGCGACGTTCACCATGGGCTTCGTCGTCGGGCTGAAGGCGTTCACCGCCGCCATCCTCGGCGGCATCGGCTCGATCCCCGGCGCCATGCTCGGCGGCTTCCTGCTGGGATTGCTGGAAACCTTCGGCACCGGCCTGCTGCCGATCCTCTCGGGCGGCACCGTCGGTACGGAGTATCGCGACGTCTTCGCTTTCGCCGCCCTCGTCCTGGTGCTGACCTTCCGGCCGGCCGGGCTGCTCGGCGAGCAGGTCGGCGAAGAAGCGATGGTCTACAAGCGTGACTTCTGAAACGCAGTCCCGCATCGCTGCGGCGCGGCTGCGCTGGCCGCGTCCGCATCGTGGATTGCTGCTGCTCGCCGTTCCGGCACTGGCTGGCGCGCTGGCGCCGCTCCTCGCGGCCTATCCGCTGCGCATCTTCGACCTGGTGCTGATCTACGCCATTCTCGGCATGGGGCTGAACATCGTCATCGGCTATGCCGGCCTGCTCGATCTCGGCTTCGTCGCCTTCTACGCCATCGGCGCCTACACCTACGCGCTGCTCGCCTCCGGGCAGTTCGGCATCCATCTTCCGTTTTTGGCCGTGCTGCCGATCGGCGGCGCGCTCGCCGGGTTCGCCGGCGTGCTGCTCGGCATTCCGGTGCTGCGCCTGCGCGGCGACTATCTCGCGATGGTCACGCTGGGTTTCGGCGAGATCGTGCGCATCCTGCTGAACAACCTCGACATCCTCACCAACGGCCCGCAGGGCGTCACGCGCATCGACCCGCCGGTGCTGTTCGGCTTCGCGCTCACCTCGCCGCTGCATTTCGTCTATCTGCTGCTGGCGATGGCGACCCTGGTCTTCGCCGCGGCATGGCGGCTGGAGACCAGCGCCCTCGGCCTCGCCTGGGCCGCGGTGCGCGAAGACCAGGACGCCGCGCGCGGCTGCGGCATCGACGCCACCCGCGCCAAGCTGTTCGCCTTCGGCACCAGCGCCACGATCGGCGGTCTGGCAGGCGTGGTGTTCGCGGCGATGCAGCTCTTCGTCAGCCCGGAGAGCTTCACCTTCTGGGAATCGCTCGTCGTCGTGCTGGTGATCGTCGTCGGCGGGCTCGGCAACCTGTTCGGCGTCATCCTCGGCGCCACGCTGATGATGGTGGTGCCGGAGCTGCTGCGCGCCTACGAGGATTACCGCCTGCTGCTCTACGGCCTGGCCCTGGTCATCGTCATCCTGCTGCGGCCCGAAGGGCTGCTGCCACGGCGCTACGGCCCGGGCTGGCTGTTCGCCCGGCTGCCCACGCGGTTGGGCGCGCGCTGATGCTGGTCTTCGAGCACGTGCACAAGCGTTTCGGCGCGCTGGTCGCCATCGAGGACGTCAGCCTGACCATTCCGGCCGGGCTGATCACCTCGATCATCGGCCCGAACGGTGCGGGCAAGTCCACGCTGGTCAACATGGCCGCCGGCTCCTACCGCGTCACCGCCGGGCGCATCCTGCTGGACGACGTGCCGATCCAGGCGCTGCCGAAGCACCGCGTGGCGCATGCCGGGCTGCGCCGCACCTACCAGAACATCCGCCTGTTCGACGGTCTGAGCGTGCTGGAGAATCTCGAAGTCGCGGTGCTGCCGGACGCGCTGGGCGCCGTGCTGGCCGACGTGCTCGGCGTGCGCGCGGCCGACCCCCGCCGCGTGCGGCGCGCGCACTGCCTGGCGACCCTCGACCGCTTCGGTCTCGCATCGCTCGCCGATCGCCCGGCCGCCAGCCTCTCCTACGGCAATCAGAAGCTTGTCGAGCTCGCCCGCGCGGTGGTCGCGCACCCCCGCGCCCTGCTGCTCGACGAACCGGCGGCCGGGCTCAACCAGGCGGAGACCGACGCGCTGCGCCGGCATATCGAGGCGCTGCGCGCGCCCGACCTGGCGATCGCCGTCATCGAACACGACATGACGCTGGTGATGGCGCTGTCCGACCGCGTCTGCGTGCTGCATCGCGGCCGCACGCTCGCGGAGGGGACGCCGGCGGAAATCCAGGCAAATCCCGAGGTGCAGGAGGCCTATCTTGGCGATCCCGGAGCCACCGAAGCCATCGCCGCCGCTGCTCACGCTCGGCGCAATCAGGTCCGGCTACGGGCGGATCGAAGTGTTGCATGGCATCGAGCTTGAGGTGCTCGCCGGCGAGGTCGTCTGCATCATCGGTCCGAACGGCGCGGGCAAGACGACCTTGCTCGACACGATCAGCGGCCTCTTGCCGGCGCGCGGCGGCGAGATCCGCTATCGCGGCGAACCGATCCAGACGCTGCGGCCGCATCTGATCGCGCGGCGCGGCCTCGGCCACTGTCCGGAAGGGCGGCGCATCTTCCAGCGGCTGAGCGTCGAGGAGAACCTGGTCGCCGGCTTCATCCCCGGCCGCGGCGCCGGCTTCGCCGAGCTGCGCGACGAAGTCTACGCGCTGTTCCCCATCCTGGCGGAGCGCCGGTTGAGCGCAGCCAGCCGGCTGTCCGGCGGGCAGCAGCAGATGCTGGCGATCGGCCGCGCGCTGATGGGCCGCCCCGACCTGCTGATGCTGGACGAACCTTCGCTCGGCCTGGCGCCGATCGTCGTCAACCAGATCTTCGAGATCGTCATCCGGCTCGCCGAGCAGCGCGTTGCGGTGCTGCTGGTCGAACAGAATGTCAGCCTGGCGCTGCAGGTCGCCGATTTCGCCTACGCCATGGAGAATGGCCGCATCGCCGCCTCCGGCCCGGCCGCCAAGCTCGCCGGCGATCCGCGCATCGCGGAGATCTATCTGGCGCCGGTCGGTGAACGCTAACCGCCGGCGCGCTCGTAGGCGTCGCCCATCATCGCCAGCCGCGCCCCGTGCATGATGTCGTTCGGATCCACCTCGTAATAGACCGTCGGATGCTCGACGCCGACGCCGCGGTGATAGTCGCGCAGGAAGGCGAACACCATCCGGTCGGCCATCATGTCGCCCTGCGGCACCGGGAACGGTACGCTCCACCACGGCGCGGCGTGCGGGCAGGCCTGCTTGTCGATCATCAGGCAGTTCGGATCGACGAACCCGCCGAACCGCTCGTTGTAGATGCCGCGATGCGGCCCCACCGACTCCCAGGTGTCGACGCAGATGGGCCGGCGCGTCCGCTGATGCACGAACCAGCGCAGCGTATAGGCCCACTCCCCCTGGGCGATGCCCTCGCGCAGCCGGCGCAGATGCTCGGGATGCCACCAGTTGTCGTCGTCGAGATAGGCGACGTAGCGGCTGTTGGCGAGAAAGGTGAGCAAGGTGCGCAGGCTGCCGCCGTCCCATGTGGGATGCAGGCCGCCATGCCGCGTCGACGTCGAATAGCCGGGATACAGCACCTGCACCACGCAGCGGCTCGGCCGCGCGGCACAGACGCCATCGAGCAGGCCGGGATCGCCGCCCAGCGCATCGAGACCGATCAGCACATGGATGCGCCCGGCGAAATCCTGCGCGAATATCGAGTGCAGCGCCGCCGTGATCGTGCCGCGCAGCACGCTCGGCATCACTACCGCGGCATCCATCGGCGCCTGCAGATCGGCATCGGCATCGGCGTAGCAGCGCAGGAACGGCGCGGCGCTCATCCCGCTCCCGCCGCGGCATAGGCGCTGCCCATCAGCTCCAGCCGCAACTTGTGCAGCGGATGCGCCGGCGTGATCCGGTGATAGACCGTCGGCCGGCCGATGCCGGCGCCGCGATGATACTCGCGCAGATAGGCGAACATGCTGCGGTCCGGAGCGCCGGGGGCGGGCGGGACGGTCCACCAGCTGACTGCCAGCGCGCAGGCCAGCTTGTCGATCATCATGCAGCC
The DNA here is from genome assembly GCA_019240395.1 of Acidisphaera sp. Classification (GTDB taxonomy): domain Bacteria; phylum Pseudomonadota; class Alphaproteobacteria; order Acetobacterales; family Acetobacteraceae; genus JAFAYA01. The sequence continues at coordinate 9,247 of JAFAYM010000076.1, forward strand.
GGGATCGACGTGGCCGCCGAACCGCTCGGCATGGATGCCGCGCCCCGGCCCCACCGACTCCCAGCCGTCGACGCAGATCGTCCTGCCGGTTCGCGGATGCACGAACCAGCGCAGGCCATAGGCCCAGTCCGCCTCGCCGACGGCGGCGCGCAGCAGGCGCAGATGCTCGGGATGCCAGGAATTGTCGTCATCGAGATAGGCGACATAGCGGCTGTTGGCGAGACAGGTCAGCACCGCGCGCAGCACCGGCGTGGCGTAGCCGGGATGCACCACCTGCACCACGCAGCTGTCGGGATGCGCGGCACAGAGCCGGTCCAGCACGGCCAGGTCAGCCTCGCCGGCTGGCCCATCGATGCCGATCAGCAGGTGCACGCGACCCTCGAAGGCCTGCGCGAACACCGAGCGCAGGACGCCGATCAGGGTCCGGCGCAGGCCGGTGATCAGCACCACCGCAGCCTCCGCCGGGCGTTGCAGATCGGTCTCTGGTTTGGCGTAGGTGCGCAGGAAGCCTGGCATCAAGGAAGAGTAGCGGAAAAAAGTAAGATGAGGGCTCCGCCCTCAACCCGCTGGGGCCCGTCGGCCCCAGACCCCATTACTTGTCCAAAGGCTCCGCCTTGAGCCCCTCGCCTTCCTTCACCAGGCCATCGAACTCGGCGATCGACAGCGTCTCCGCCCGCCGCTCCGGCGCGATGCCGGCCCGCGCCAGCAAGGCCTCGCCACCGAGCGACCGCAGCGCGCCGCGCAGCATCTTGCGGCGCTGGCCGAAGGCCGCCGCGGTCAGCCGTTCCATCGCCGCGACCAGAGTGGGCGGCGGCTGCCGCGCGTGCGGCACCAGCGCCACCACCGCCGACCAGACCTTCGGCGGCGGCAGGAACGCCGTCGGCGGAATCCGCATGAGCAGCGCCGTCGCGCAAAGCCACTGCGCCAGCACCGACAGCCGCCCATAGGCCGCATTCCCCGGCGCCGCGCAGATGCGTTCGGCCACTTCCTGCTGGAACATCAGGGTCAGCCGCTCGAAGCTGGCCGCCTGCCGCAGCCAGCCGATCAGCAGCGGCGTCGCGACGTTGTAGGGCAGGTTGGCGACGATCTGCCGCGGCGCCGGCGCCAGCGCCGCGACATCGACCGCAAGTGCGTCCGCCTCCACCACGCGCAGCCGGCCGGCATGCATCGCCTCGAGCTCGCGCAGCGCCGCCACCGCCCGCGGATCGACCTCCACCGCGGTGACGCTCGCCGCCTCGCCGGCCAGCAGCGCCCGCGTCAGCCCGCCCGGGCCGGACCCTATCTCGATGACGTGGCGGCCCTGCAGCGATCCGGCCAGCCGGACGATGCGCGACGTCAGGTTGCCGTCGAGCAGGTAGTGCTGGCCGAGCGACCGCCGCGCGTCGAGGCCGTGGCGCGAGATGACCTCGCGAAGCGGCGTGTCGCTCACGCCCCTCCGCTGCGCATTTCGATCGTCGCCCGCCGCCGCAGATCCCGCTGCAGCTGGCGGGAAGCCAGCTCGGCGCGCTCGTTGACGATCTGGTCGGCGATCTGCTCCTTCGCGGGCATGCCGATGTTGCGCTGCTCGCGCCCGCAGACGATCACCACGGCGATGCCGTCGCCGGCGACCAGCGGCGGGCTGGCGCGCCCATCGGGCAGACTGGCCAGCAGGGCGCGGAACGACGGCGGCGAGACGTTCTCCAGCCTTATGTCGCCGGGATCGGCAGGGCGGGCATTGCCGGCCGCGCGATTCGCCGCCTCCATCTGCTCGCAGCTATGCACGCTGGCGCTGATCTGGCGCGCCCGGTCCAGCGCCTGCTTCTGCTGATCGGTCGGCGCCGACGGGTTGAGCGGCGTGCTGAACGGCAGAAACGCCTCGCGCAGCTTCACCATTGTCGCAAGATCATTGCCGACCTGCCGCTTGGCCCGCAGCTGCACGATGGAGAAGCCGCCGGCGACGCGGATCGGATTGGAGATCGCGCCGACCGGCATCTCCGTCACCACCTTCGCAACTTCCGGATCGAGCTGGTTGCTCTCCACCCAGCCGAGATCGCCGCCTTCCAGCGCCGTCTGGCTCTGGCTGAATTGCGCCGCCACCACGGCGAACGGCGCGCCGGCGCGAAGCTGCTGGATCACCGTGTCGGCGAAGTTGCGGGCCTCCGCCTCATGCGAGGGCTCGTCCACGGGAATGAAGATCTCGCCGACGCGGAACTCCGGCTGGCCGAGCTGCGCCTTGATCTGCTCCTGGCGCGCGGCGATCTCGGCATCCGTCACGTGCACCTGGTTGCCGAGCTGCTCGCGCAGCACCCGCGTCCAGCCGATCTGCACGCGCAACTGGTCGATCAGCGTGCGGAAGCCGACGCCGTCCGCCTCCAGGCGGTGCCGCAGGGTGCCGGGAGGCATGTTGTTGCGGCTCTCGATCTCGGTGATGGCGTGGGCGATCTCCTCGTCGGCGACGACGATCTTGCGCTTCTGCACCTCCTGCAGCCGCAGCCGCTCGTCGATGAGCTGGCGCGTCACCTGCGGCGTCAGCCGGTTGAGGATTTCGGGGGTCACCGGCATTCCCGTCGAGATCGCGAACAGGCGCCGGCGATTGTCCACGTCGCCGCGGCTGATCACGTCGCCATTGACCACGGCGACGATCGCCGTTGCATCCGGAATCGCCGCCGGCGGGCTCGCCGGGCCGCGGCCGAATACGGCCGGCCGGGCCGCCAGATGCGTCGGCTGTGCCTGGGCCGATCCCACCGCCGCGGCGAGCAGCGCCGGGATCAGGCCCCAAATCGCGATCGAGATCACGGTCGGCACGCGGCGGGACGGCATGGGCATGGGCGCTCTGCTCTCTTACATCGCATGGAAGCCGAACTGGCCGACGGTCTTGAAGGTGATCTGGAACAGCACGGTGGTGTCGCCGTTGTCGCCGTTTATCGAGGTATAGCGGCGGAAGAACTTCACGTCGAAGATGAAGCACTCGTCCTCATAGGCGCCCTCGCCGCCGATCGCCACCATCCTGGAGGTCTCCAGGTCGCGCCGGCCGTAGCCGGACAGCCGCCAGCGCCCCCAATGCGTCGACGCCCCGATCTGCACCTCGTTGCGCGGCGTGGTGGTGCCGCCATAGCCGAGCGTCTGGTAATTGACCAGCGGATCGTAGAGAAAGAACGGGTCGTAGCTGGTGAAGATGTAGCCGCCATTCAGCCGCAGCCAGCCCGGGCCGACCCCGGCCAGCGCGTCGGCGTAGCGAACGTCCAGCGTCTTGTGGTCGAGCCGGGTGCTGTAGGTCAGGTCGAACCAGCTCGCCGGCGCGAGATAGGCGCGCGCCACGACGTCAGAGACGGTGCCGTTCAGCCCGACATAGCTCGGGAAGGTGTCGTCCTTGTGCAGGCGATAGGACTGGCCGATCAGCCCGTCGAAGGTGGTGTCGCCCCAGTACCACGCGGCATGCACGCCGATATTGGCGCGCACCCCGCCTTCCAGCCGATCGATGCCGGGAAAGCGGTTCAGCGCGAACAGATTGTCGGCGGTGAACTCCGGCGCCAGGCTGTCCTCGTTCGGCACGTTGCGATAGCCCGCGCTGCCGGTGTTCGGCGCCAGGATCAGCTGGGCGATCGGCTCGATCAGCTGGCTTCCCATGCTGACGCCGTCGCGCGCCAGCGGCCAGCGCAGCTCCAGCGCCGCAGTCGGCAGGCCGCGGGCGGTGCTGGAGTTTTCCACCGACGAGAAATTCGGCAGCTGGTTGAGGTCGTTGGCATTGTACGCCACGCCGTCGGCATGCAGGGTGAGCTTCCAGACATCCCCGTAGGCGCCGACACCCGGACGCTCCCAGTTGACGCTCAGCCCGGCGCGCTGGTCGTTGGTGCCGACCCGGCGCAGCACGTTGAAGTCGTTGGTGTCGACGGAGAGCCGTCCGCCCAGGCTGTCCGGTGTGCCGAAATAGCTGTACTGGTAGCGCGGCAGCACGAACGGCAGCTCCTTGTCGACCACGCTGGCGTCGAGCCCCTTGTAAAAAGAGGTCGAGAGGCGGGCGTAGGCACCCTGCCCGAAGCCCTCGGCGTAGATCGAGCTCGCCAGCACGTTGCTGCCGTGATTGGCGATGTGGAAATCGCGCAGGTAGTTCGCCGAGGTCGCCTCGTTGATGTCGAAGCCGTAGCGCCAAGTGTCGTTGTAGGCGAAATTGCCGCGGGCGAAGATGTGGCCCTGGAAGGTGCTCTCGTCGTAGCCGGCCGAAGTGTCGATGCGGACCGCGCCGTTGTTGAAGCGCTGTCGGTACAGCACGTCGACCTGCGGGCCGGTCTTGGTGGCGAGGGTCGGCGTGATCGTCGCATCGATGCTGTTGTCGATCGCCCAGAAATAGGGGACCGACGCGAACGCGCCGAGATGCGACGTATTGCCGATCGAGGGCACCAGGAAGCCGCTCTCGCGCTTCGCCGAGGGATCGGCGTGCGAGAAATACGGGAAGTAGAACACCGGGATGCCGTACATCTCGAGCACCGCATCCTCGTACTCGATGCGCTTGTGCTCGACGTCCTGCACGGCCTTGTAGGCGCGGAGCTGCCAGAGCGGCGGCTTGTCGGGATCGCGCTTGCAGAGATTGCAGGTGGAATAGACGGCCCGGCTCAGCTCGTTGATCTTGCCCTCGGTGCGGCGGGCGCCGTTGCTGGCCAGCCGGCCGTTCTCCGCCAGGATGGCGCGCATGCCGCGCAGCACGCCGTCGCGCATCCCCTGCGTCAGTTCCGCATAGTCCGAGAACACCACCTGCCCGTCCGGCTCGACCATCACCACATGGCCGCTGGCCGCCGCGACATTGGTGTTGCGGTCGAAGGTGACCTTGTCGGCCCGCAGCACGTGATCGTTCTGCCACGCCTCGACATGGCCGCTGGCGGTGACGATGCCGGCGTCGCGGTCGTTCTGCACGCTGTCGGCGGTGAAGGTCACCGGCTCGGTGCGCGACAGCGGCGGGCCGGTGCGCGAGGCGCCCAGCGAGGCGAACTGGGCCGCCGCCGGCAGTGCGAGACCGGCGAGCAGCCCGCTCAGCGCCAGCAGACGCAGCGCTCTGGCCATTCAGCCGTCTTCCAGATGCAGCAGCAGTGCCAAGGCCAGCATCAGCCCGGCGGCGGCCGGCGCCCAGGCGGCGAGCACCGCCGGCAGGGCGCCGCTGTCGCCGAACTGTTCCGCCACCTTCGAGACCACGAAGAGCGCGAAGCCGGCGGCGACACCGCTGCCGATCATCTGCGTCACGCCGCCGCGCCGCGCCGGACGCATCGAGAAGCCCGCGGCGACCAGCGCCATGGTGCCGGCGAGCAGCGGCAAGGCGAGCAGCGCCTGAAAATGCAGCCGGTGGCGGATCGCCGAGAACCCGGAGCGCTCGAGCAGGGAAATGAACCCCGGCAGCGCCCAGAACGACAGCGTATCCGGCGAAGCGAAGCTCTCCTGCACGCGCGCGCTGGTCAGGTCGGTGGTGAGGTCCATGGTCTCCGGCGATCCCGGCAGGTGGTCGGGGGTGATCGCCCGCGCATCCTCCAGTATCCAGGCGCCGCGCACCAGCCGGAGCTGGCGCGCCTCGATGCGCTCGAGCAGCTTGTCGTCCGGCCCCAGCCGGAAGACGCTGGCCTCGTCGGCGGTCACCGTGTTGCCGCGCAACCGCACGCCATGGGCATGGATGATGGCCACCCCCTGCGGATCGAGCCCGTGGTCGGACTGGCGCAGCCAGAGCTGGCCGCCGGAGAGCGCCAGCGGGCCGCCGCCGGTGCGCAGGTAGGCGTTGTCCAGCATCTCCGCGCGCGCCAGCATGACCGAGGAGAGCGGGCTCACCGCGCCGGTCGCGAAGGCGCCGAGCAGCAGGGTGCAGAGCAGCGGGGCGGCGAGGAATTCCCAGGCGGAGACCCCGGCGGCGCGGGCGACGATCAGCTCCGAGGAGCGGGTGAGTCGCCAGAACGCCACGATCCCGCCGAGCAGCACCGCGAAGGGCAGGATCTCCATGGCGATCCACGGCAGGCGCAGCGCCGCGATCTCGGTCACCAGGCCGAAGGTGGCCTCGGGCTTGGTGGCCGAGCGGCGGAGCAGCTCGATGAAATCGAACAGCGACACCAGGCCGGTCAGCGCCGCCACCATCACCAGGACGGCAGACGTGAACTGCCGGGCGACGTAGATCGACAGGGTTGCGGCGACCGTCACGGCACTCAGGAAGCGGCACTCTCGGGCGCCGTCGCCGGCAACGGCGCGGCGGCCAGATGCGCGCGCACCACCGGCGCGAACAGGATCCAGGCGCAGATCGCCCCCGGGGCAATCGCCTGCAGCCACATGAGCGGCAGCAGCACCGGCGTCCGCGCCGCCAGGTTGCCGAAGACGAGGCCCAGCGCCAGCAGCCCGACCATTGTGCCCACCGCCATCACCGGACGCACCAATCCGCCATGCCGACGAAAGGCGCCGGTCAGCACGAAGGCCAGCGCCACCAGGGCAAAGGACCCCGCCGTCAGCGGTGCCGACAGCCGCCGGTGCGCCTCGGCCAGCAGCTTCGGCACGTCGCGCGCGCTGACCATTGCCGGGTCGGGATGGAACAGCTCGTGCAGCGACATCTCCGTCGAGTCGCGGAAGCGCTGCTCGTCGTTCTTGCCGCCCTGCGTCAGGTCTATCGAGTTCTCCGCAAAAGTCAGCAGGTTCAGCCGGCCGGTCTGTCGGTCGATCTCCTGGCGGCTGCCGTCGAGGAGCAGCAGCCGCGGCGCGCCGGCCGACGGCAGCAGCCGGCCGCGCTGCGCCAGGATGGTGGCGTGGCTGTTCTTCTGCCGGTTGTCGTCGATCAGGATGCCGTGCAGCGTGCCGTCCGGATCGCGCGAGCGGATGTAGACGGTGAGGTCGTCGGACACCGGCGTGAACACGCCCTCCTGTAGCAGGAAGGCGGCCATGCGATTGCGGATCTCGAACTGGTATTCACGGAAATCGCCGTAGCTCGCCGGCACGATCCAGATGTCGAGCAGGTAGCAGCAGACCACCGACATCGCCGCCATCGCCAGCGCCGGGCGTGCCAGCGCCCAGGGCGAGAGCCCGGCCGCCCGCATCACCGTCAGCTCCCGGTCTCCGGCGAGGCGCGCGTAGACGAACTGCACGACGACGTAGGTGGTTATCGGCAGGATGACCGCGACGAAGCTCGGCACCAGCAGGCCGGTAAGCTCGAGAAAGACGAACACCGACAGACCGCGATTGACCACGAGCTCGATGAAATGCAGGGATTGGGTCAGCCAGATCAGCGCCACCAACCCGCCGGTGGAGGCCAGCAGGGCGACCAGGAGCTGGTGCAGCATGTATCGGTCGAGCCGGGTCGGCAGCGGGACGGTGCGCCAGGGGAGCGTCATGACGCGCAGTGCGGTCTCCCGGAGTTTTATCCGCGGCGTTTCTGGGCCAGGTGTCGGGCGAAAGCAACCACAGTTACCGGGAGAGCCAGCCATGGCGTATCAAGTGCGGATCGGCGGCAAGTCGGTCGCCAGCTATGTGACGCAGGAAGAAGCCCTGGAGCACGTGAAGCGGCTGGTGGCCGACGACGTGAACAGCGAGCCCGAGATCGTCAACAGCGAGACCGGCAGGTCGGTCGAGCCGGCGTCCACCAAGGCGTGGCGGGACCATCTGTCCAACAAGATAGGCTACTGAGAAGGCCAGGGGCGGCGCTCCGGGGAAGAACCCGGGCCTTCCTTCCTTGGCGCTGCGGCCCGCCGGAGCCGATCGGCGATCGCCAGACCCAAGCCCGTCCGCGGCACCGGCATCGCCGCGATGCCACTCAGGCCCAGGCTCGCACCCTCCCCGTCGAGCCAGCGCAGCCCGGCAAACAGGCGGGCAGCGGCCTCGGTCAGGTCCGCGCCACGGCTGAGCTCGAAGGTGGCTCCGGCGCCCGCCAGAGGCGGCCCGAAGGCCAGCAGCGCCTCGTTCGTCGCGACC
>JAFAYM010000111.1 GCA_019240395.1 Acidisphaera sp.
CGGCCTCGACCTGATCCCGCGCATCAAGCGCCTCCGGCCGGATCTGCGCGTCGTGGTGATGAGCGCGCAGTCGACGTTGATGACGGCGGTGAAAGCGGCGCAGCGGGGCGCCTTCGAATACCTGCCCAAGCCGTTCGACCTGAAGGAGCTGCTCTCCGTGGTCGGCCGCGCCCTGGCGGCGCCTCCCGAGCCCGCGGCGGCCGCCCCGCTCGAGCCGCGCGATCCGGACGAGCAGCTGCCGCTCATCGGGCGCAGTGCGGCGATGCAGGAAATCTATCGCAGCATCGCCCGGCTCACCGCCTCCGACCTCACCGTCATGATCAACGGCGAGAGCGGCACCGGCAAGGAGCTGGTGGCGCGCGCCCTGCACGATTACGGCCGCCGGCGCGCCGGGCCGTTCGTCGCCATCAACATGGCGGCGATCCCGCGCGAGCTGATCGAGAGCGAGCTGTTCGGCCACGAGCGCGGCGCCTTCACCGGCGCCACCAGCCGCAGCCCCGGCCGCTTCGAGCAGGCGAACGGCGGCACGCTGTTCCTCGACGAGATCGGCGACATGCCGCCCGAGGCGCAGACTCGCTTGTTGCGCGTGCTGCAAGAGGGAGAATTCACTGCCGTCGGCGGGCGCCAGCCGATCCGCGCCAACGTGCGCATCGTCGCCGCCACCCATCGCGACCTGCGCAGTGCGATCCGCGACGGACGCTTCCGCGAAGACCTCTTCTATCGCCTGAACGTCGTGCCGCTTCGCCTGCCGCCTTTGCGTGAGCGCGTCGAGGACATCCCGGTGCTGGCGCGCCACTTCCTGGAGCAGGCGCGCGACGGCGGCTTGTCCGCCAAGCAGCTCGATTCCGGCGCGCTCGATGCCCTGCGCGCGCATCGCTGGCCGGGCAACGTGCGCGAGCTCGAGAACCTGATGCGCCGGCTCGGGGCGCTCTACCCGCAGGAGACGATCACCGCCGAGGTGATCGCCGGCGAATTGGCTGACGCCGCCGCGCCGCCGCTGGCCGCGGCACCTCCCGAGCCGCAACCCGGCCGGGACGTGCCGCCCGCCGGCGCCGAGCCGCTGGCGCGTGCCGTCGAGCGGCACATCCGCCAGTTCCTGGCCGCACATCACGACGGCACGGCACCATCCGACATCTACGAGCGGGTCCTCGCCGAGGTGGAGCGGCCGCTGATCCGGATGACGCTCGCGGCGACCCGCGGCAACCAGATCAAGGCTGCCGCGATGCTCGGATTGAACCGCAACACGCTGCGCAAGAAGATTCGCGACCTGGAGATCCCGGTGATCCGGGGCATCTCCTGACGGTGGGGAAGGGAGCGCGCGCTTGAACGTCTCGAGCCCGCCCAGCGCCTTGCTGCCGGCGCCGCCGGCGCCCGAGCCGGCGGCCCGGCCGCGGCCCGGCCGGGTGCGGCGCCTCGCCGACATCCTGCTCGGCAAGGTGGTCACCCTGGTGCTGGCGGCCGGCGCGCTGGCGCTCGGCGTCGCCACGTTCGCCCTGCTGGCCGGCGGCGTGCCGCTCGGCGTCGGCCCCAACGTGGTGTACGTGGCGGTGCTGGCGAACCTCGTCGTGCTGCTCGCGCTCGGGGTGGTGCTGGCCGGGCGCATCACCCGGGTCTGGGTGGAGCGCCGGCGCGGCTCGGCCGGCTCGCGCCTGCACGTGCGCCTGGTGCTGCTGTTCAGCGGCGTCGCCGTGGTGCCGGCGATCGTCGTCGCGGTGTTCGCCTCGGCATTCTTCGATCTCGGCATCCAGTCCTGGTTCAATGACCGGGTGCGCACGGCGCTGCAGGAGAGTCTGCAGGCCTCGCGCGGCTATCTCGACGAGCATCGCGACACCATCCGCGCCGACGCGCTCGGCATGGCCGCCGACCTCGAGCGTGCCGGCCGCGTGCTCTACGACAACCCCGACGCCTTCGCCCAGATCCTCGCCGAGCAGACGGCGCTGCGCGGGCTGACCGAGGCGGTGATCTACGAGCCGGTGACCGGGCAGGTGATCGCCTCTGCCGGCGTGATGGCCGGGCTCGGCACCGAGACCCCGCCCGCCTCGGCGACCGAGCAGGCGCGCAACGGCGACGTCGCGGTGATCAACTCGCGCAACGGCACGCGGGTGAGTGCGGTGGTGCAGCTCAACGCGACGCCGGCGCTGATGCTGCTGATCGGCCGTCCCGTCGATCCGCAGATCCTCGACCACATGGCGCGCACCGAGCAGGCGGTGGCGGAATACGAGCGGCTCGACCAGCATCGCTCGGGCCTGCAGATCACCTTCGCGCTGATCTTCGCCCTGGTCGCCCTGCTGGTACTGTCGGCGGCGGTGCTGATCGGCCTCGTCATGGCCAACCAGATCGCGCGACCGATCGGCCGGCTCATCCTCGCCGCCGAACGGGTGCGCGCCGGCGATCTTGCGGTGCGGGTGCCGGAGGCCTCGACGGCGGACGAGGTGGCCGGGCTGTCGCGCGCCTTCAACCGGATGACCGGCCAGCTGGCGGCGCAGCGCTCCGAGCTTATGGACGCCTACAGCCAGATCGATGAGCGCCGGCGCTTCACCGAGGCGGTGCTCTCCGGCGTCTCGGCCGGGGTGATCGGCCTGGATGCGCACGGCGTGATCGAACTGCCCAACCGCGCCGCCGGCGAGCTGGTCGAGGCGGAGCTGATGGCGGCGGTCGGCCAGCCGCTTGCCGAGGTGGTCCCGGAGTTCGCGCCGCTGATCGCGGAGGCACAGAGCCAGCCCGACCGGCCGCGCACCGCCGAAGTGCAGATCGGCCCGGCCTCGCGCCGCCGCACCTTGATCGTGCGCATCGGCGCCGATCGGAAGGCCGGCCGGCTCTCCGGCTTCGTCGTCACCTTCGACGACATCACCGAGCTGCAATCGGCCCAGCGCAAGGCCGCCTGGGCCGACGTCGCACGCCGCATCGCCCACGAGATCAAGAATCCGCTGACGCCCATCCAGCTCTCCGCCGAGCGGCTGAAGCGACGCTTCGCCCGCGAGATCACTTCCGATCCCGAGACCTTCACGCAGTGCGCCGACACCATCGTGCGCCAGGTCGGCGACATCGGTCGCATGGTCGACGAATTCTCTGCCTTCGCGCGCATGCCCCAGCCGGTGATCAGGCCCACCGATGTCGGCCAGGTGGCGCGCGAGGCGCTGATCCTGCAGAAGAGCGCGCATCCCGACATCGTCTGGAGCACCGCCATCCCCGAGCGCGGGCCGGTGGCGCCCTGCGATCGCCGCCTGCTCGGCCAGGCGCTCACCAACCTGCTGCAGAACGCCGCAGACGCGATCGCCATGCGCGCAGAGGGGCAGCCCGGTGCCATCACCTTGTCGGTGCAGGAGGCGGCCGGCGAGATCAGTCTCGCTGTCGCCGACAACGGCGTCGGCCTGCCCGAGCAGGACCGGTCGCGACTGACCGAGCCCTACGTCACCCACAAGCCGAAGGGCACCGGCCTCGGCCTGGCGATCGTCAAGAAGATCATGGAGGACCATGGCGGGCGGGTGACGCTGGATGATCGGCGCGACGGGCCCGGAGCCGTCGCCGTGCTCGTCTTGCCGCTGCCGGCCTGTGCTGCCTAGGTTGCAGAGATGGCCTACGAGATCCTGATCGTCGACGACGAGCCCGACATCCGCCTGCTGATGGACGGCATCCTGCGCGACGAAGGCTACGAGACGCGCCAGGCCGCGGATTCCGACGCGGCGATCGCCGCCTTCCGCACGCGGCGGCCGTCGCTGGTGGCGCTCGACATCTGGCTGCAGGGCTCGCGGCTCGACGGGCTCGGCATCCTGCAGGCGCTGCACGCGGAGGAGCCGCACGTGCCCGTGGTGATGATCTCGGGCCATGGCACCATCGAGACCGCGGTCGCCGCCATCCAGCACGGCGCCTACGACTTCATCGAGAAGCCGTTCAAGTCCGACCGCCTGCTGCTGGTGGTCAAGCGGGCGCTCGAGGCGGCGCGGCTGATCCGCGAGAATGCCGAGCTCAGGCTGCGTGCCGGGCCGGAGACCGAGCTGCTCGGCGAGAGCCAGGCGATCGGCGCGTTGCGCGCGGCGATCGACAAGGTGGCGCCCACCGGCTCGCGCGTGCTGATCAGCGGTCCCGCCGGGTGTGGGAAGGAGGTGGCGGCGCGCATGATCCACGCCCGCTCGCGGCGCGCCGACGGGCCGTTCGTGGCGCTGAACTGCGCAGCACTCAACCCGGCGCGTTTCGAGGAGGAGCTGTTCGGCATCGAGGCCGGCGCCGATCCGGCGACCCACCCGCGCCGCGCCGGCGTGCTGGAGCGCGCGCATGGCGGCACGTTGCTGCTCGACGAGGTCTCGGACATGCCGCTGGAGACCCAGGGCAAGATCGTCCGCGCGCTTCAGGACCAGACCTTCGAGCGGCTCGGCGGCTCGGCGCGGGTGAAGGTGGACGTGCGGGTGATCGCCACCACCAACAAGGATCTGCAGGCCGAGATCGCCGCCGGCCGCTTCCGCGAGGATTTCTATTACCGGCTGGCGGTGGTGCCGCTGCGGGTGCCGAGCCTGAAGGAGCGGCGCGAGGACGTGCCGGCGCTGGCGCGGCACTTCCTGCGGCGCTCGGCCGAGACCTCGGGCATCGTCGTGCGCGAGCTCTCGACGGATGCCACGACGGCGCTGCAGGCCTATGACTGGCCGGGCAATGTGCGCCAGTTGCGCAATCTGATGGACTGGTTGCTGATCATGGCGCCGGGTACCGCCGCCGATCCGATCCGCGCCGAGATGCTGCCGCCGGAGATCGGCTCGAATGCGCCGGCGCTGCTCACCGTCGATCCGGGTGCGGACATCATGGCGCTGCCGCTGCGCGAGGCCCGCGACCTGTTCGAGACGCAGTATCTGCAGGCGCAGCTGCTGCGCTTCGGCGGCAACATCAGCCGCACCGCCGGTTTCGTCGGCATGGAACGCAGCGCGCTGCACCGCAAGCTCAAACAGCTCGGCGTCAATTCCGAGGATCGGGCGGGGGGATAACAAGAAAGGCGAGGGCGCTGCCCGCCCGTCGGCCCCAGACCCCATGACCCAAGTAAAGGAGCCGCGCAGATGAGCCGCATCGCTTATGTGAATGGACGCTACGTGCCGCAGCATGCCGCGCAGGTGAATGTAGAGGATCGCGGCTATCAGTTCGCCGACGGCATCTATGAAGTCTTCCACGTCTACGAAGGCAGGCTGATGGAGGACGAGCTGCACTTCGCCCGGCTCGACCGCTCGTTGCGCGAGCTGCGCATGGACGCGCCGATGGGCCGCGCGGCGATGCGCCACGTGCTGCAGGAGGTGATCGAACGCAACCGGGTGCGGGAAGGCCTGCTCTACATCCAGATCACCCGCGGCGTCGCCCGGCGCGACCACGCCTTCCCGGTCGGCGTGCCGCCGTCGCTCGTGGTGACCATCCGTCGCATCCCGCCCTATCCCCGCGACGTCGAGAGCTGGACGATGAGCGCCATCACCCAGCCCGACGAACGCTGGGCGCGTTGCGACATCAAGACGGTGGGGCTGCTGCCGAACTGCCTGGCGCGTCAGGCGGCGCGTGAGCAGGGCGCGGGCGAGGCGATCCTGGTCGATGCACAGGGCATGGTCACGGAGGGCGCCGCCACCAGCTTCTGGATCGTCGACGAGGCCGGCGTGCTGCGCGTGCGTCACCTCGACAACCACATCCTGCCGGGCTGCACCCGCGCCGCGCTGATCGAATTGCTGGGCGAGGAGGGTATCGGCTTCGAGGAGCGCGCCTTCAGCGTCGAGGAGATGCGTCGTGCGCGCGAGGCGTTCATCACCGGCGCAACCAGCTTCGTCAAGCCGGTGGTGCGCATCGATGGCGCGCCGGTGGGCGATGGTGCGGTCGGGCCGGTGACGCGCCGGCTGTTCGAGATGTTTTCCCGGCACGTGCGCGGCAATCTCAAGAACGCGGCGTGAACCGGTCCCCTATTTTTTCACCTGGCGTTCTGCTGTTCGACTGGGACGACACCCTGGTCGACGGCTGGGCGGCGATCACGGCGGCCCTGAACGCGGTGTTCGCGGCGCACGCGATGCCGGCCTGGACGGTGTCGCAGACGCGCGAGCGGGTGCGCGGCTCGCTGCGCGATACCTTTCCCGGGATGTTCGGCGCCGGCTGGACCGGCGCGCGCGACCTGTTCTACGCCACGCTGGAGGAGCAGCACCTTGACCATCTGCGGCCGATGCCCGGGGCCATCGATGCGCTGACGGCGGCCGGCGCCTGGCCGTGCGGCGTGGTGTCGAACAAGGCGGGGCGCTACCTGCGCGCGGAGGTCGTGCATCTCGGCTGGGCCGGGCATTTCCGCGCCGTGGTCGGCGCCGGCGACGCCGCCGCGGACAAGCCCGATCCGGCACCGATCCGCCTGGCCCTGGAGCCGATCGGCGCCGGGCCGGACCGCACGGTCTGGTATCTCGGGGACACGGCGCTCGACATGCGCACGGCGCGCGCCGCCGGCTGCACGGCGGTGCTTATCGGCGACGCCGAGCACGACGGCGGCGTAGCCCACGCCGACCCTGATCTGCATTTCGCCGATGCCCGCGCCCTGGCGTTGCACTTGCGCCAGCAGGCCACCTAACGGCCGGCGCGCTCGCTCACGTGTTCGGGCCGGAAGCCGAGGCCGATCAGGCGCGCCGGGATGCGCCGCAGAACGGGCCAGCGCCGCAACAGCCGCAGGGGGAGCGCCAGCCCGGGCGTCCGCCGACTGCCCAGCACACGCCGGATGCCCCGGTTCTGGATGAAGAGCTGCAGGCGCTGGGTCGCTCTTGTGGGGAACTCCCGACGCCGTTGCACCTGTCGGAGAATGCGCAGATCGGGTGCTCCGGCATGCAAGGCGGGCGCCAGAATCCGGGCAGCAGCCACCGCGTCCTGGACCGCCAGGTTGATGCCGACGCCGCCGATCGGCGACATGGCGTGCGCCGCGTCGCCGATGCACAGCAGCCCCGGCCGGTACCAGCGCGCAAGCCGGTCGACGGCGACCGTGAGTAGCTTGATCTCCTCCCAGTCCCGCAATTCGGCGACGCGGTCCCCCAGGTAGGGGGCCAGCCTGACGATCTCTTCGCGGAACGCCGACAGGCCGCTGCGGCGGATCGTCTCGAAGCCGCCCTTCTCGATGACGAGGGCGCATTGCCAGTAGTCTTCCCGATTGAGCATCACCAGGATCCGGCCGGCATCGATGCGCCCCAGCGTCTGCTCGGGATCGCCCGGCCGCCGCGAGAGGCGCATCCACAGCACGTCCATCGGCGCGCCGAGTTCCACGCTCGCCAGTCCGGCGCCGGCGCGCACCGTCGAGTGGCGCCCGTCCGCCCCGACCACCAGCCCGGCTTTCACGGTCAGCGTGCCCTGGGGCGTGCGGGCCCGCAGGCCGACGACGCGATCCCCGTCTTCGATCAGCTCCGTCGCCTCGGCCTGCATAAGCAGGCGGAAGCACGGGAGCCGTCTTGCGTGTTCGGCAATGAAATCCAGGAAATCCCATTGCGGCATGAAGGCGATGAAGCGGCAGCGCGTCGGCAGGTGGCGGAAATCCGCCACTTCGAGGAATGTCTTGCCGATCTGCGCCCCCAGCGTGCGGACTTCCTGGTGCGGGCGCGCCAGGAAGTCCTGCAAAAGCCCGAGCTCATGCATGATCTCCAGGGTGGACGGGTGGATC
The DNA here is from genome assembly GCA_019240395.1 of Acidisphaera sp. Taxonomy (GTDB): domain Bacteria; phylum Pseudomonadota; class Alphaproteobacteria; order Acetobacterales; family Acetobacteraceae; genus JAFAYA01. The sequence continues at coordinate 7,634 of JAFAYM010000111.1, forward strand.
GTGTCGCCGCGGAAATCGCGAAGGAAATCGGCGTGCTTTTCAAGCACCAGGACGTCGATCCCCGCCCTGGCCAACAGGAATCCCAGCATCATTCCGGCCGGCCCGCCGCCGGCGATGCAGCACCTCGCGGAGAGTTCGCTGGCAGCCATGGGTCCGCCTTCCGATAGCCGGCCCGTCGATGCTTGCTTCGGGCGCGGCCGCTGTTAAACTGCGCTTCGCCGGAGCACGCCACACTCCGGCGAGACTGAGGCCGCGAACAACAATGAAGAAGGATCGAGCCGGTGGCCAACGAGAAATCACAGAACGTTCAGGACGTTTTCCTGAACCATGTGCGCAAGCAGAAAACTCCCGTCACCGTCTTCCTGGTGAACGGTGTAAAGCTTCAGGGTATCATTACCTGGTTCGACAATTTCTCCGTGCTGCTGCGTCGCGACGGCCACACCCAGCTCGTCTACAAGCACGCGATCAGCACCGTCATGCCGGGGGCACCGATCCAGCTGTTCGACGGGTCCAAGGAGACCGGCAAGCCGGAGAGCGCCCCGAGCACCCGGGAGACCCTCACGCGCGAGAGCCTGGCCACCCACGACGCCGCCGGTGGGGGCTGACGTCGAGGAACCCGCATCCCACGGCGTCGCGCAGCGATCCGCACAGCACGGGCGACGAGAGCCGATCGCCTCCACGACGCCGACCCGCGCCGCAGTAATCCTCCCCTGGGAGCGTCCTGCCCCGGATCGATCCGAGCGTCCGGAGGCGACGCGCGCCGCCGAGGCACGCCTGGCCGAGGCGATCGGCCTGGCCGCCGCCATCGGGCTCGTGGTGGTGCATTCCGCCATCCTGCCGCTGCGCGCCCGCCGGCCGTCCACCCTGCTGGGCGAAGGCCAGACCGCAGCGATCGGCGAGTCGATCGCCGATCTGTCGGTCGCCGTCGTCATCGTCGATGCGGCGCTCACCCCCGTCCAGCAGCGTAACCTGGAGCGCGCCTGGAAGACCAAGGTGATCGACCGGACCGGCCTGATCCTCGACATCTTCGGCGAACGCGCGGCGACCCGTGAGGGCAGCCTGCAGGTGGAGCTCGCGCACCTCGAATACCAGCGCAGCCGGCTGGTGCGCTCCTGGACCCACCTGGAGCGCCAGCGCGGCGGGTTCGGCTTCCTCGGCGGTCCCGGCGAGACGCAGATCGAGGCCGACCGCCGGCTGATCGGTGAGCGCATCGTCCGGCTGAAGAAGGAGCTGCGCCAGGTGCGCCGCACCCGCGGCTTGCACCGCTCCGCGCGGCGTCGCGTGCCATTCCCCGTGGTGGCGCTGGTCGGCTACACCAATGCCGGAAAATCAACGCTGTTCAACGCGATGACCGGGGCCGAGGTGCAGGCGCGCGACCAGCTCTTCGCCACTCTCGATCCGACGATGCGCGGCATGCGCCTGCCTTCCGGGCGCCGCGCCATCCTGTCGGACACCGTCGGTTTCATCAGCGAGCTGCCGACCGAACTGGTCGCCGCCTTTCGCGCCACCCTCGAGGAGGTGGCCGAGGCGGATGTCATCCTGCACGTGCGCGACGCCGCCCATCCCGACAGCGCCGCCCAGCGCGCCGACGTCGAGCAGGTGCTGGACGGCATGGCGCGCGACGGCACGCTCGACACCGGCTGGCCCGGCCGCACCGTCGAGGTGCTGAACAAGGCCGATCTGCTCGGCGGCATCGCCGCCGTGCCGGTGCGCCAGGGCGCGGTCGCCGTCTCCGCCATCACCGGCGAGGGGCTAGCGGCGCTGAAGGGCGCCATCGATGTGCGTATCGCCGAGGGCAAGGAAACCGTCGACTACAGCTTGCCGCCGGAGGACGGCGCCCGCCTGGCCTGGCTCTATCAGCATGGCGAGGTCGTCGAGCGGCACGACGAGGAGGCGGCGATCCGCCTCACGGTACGCCTGCTGCCGGCCGATCGCGCGCGTTTCGAACGCCCGCAATGAACTTTACGATCCGCCAGTTGCTCGAACTCGCGGAGCTGCTGCGCGCGGCCGCGCGTGTCGAGGTGATGCCGCGCTTCCGCCGCCTCGGCGACGGCGCCGTGCGCTTCAAGGCCGGGCCACTCGACATCGTCACCGACGCCGACGAGGCCGCCGAGGCGATGATCACCGCCGGGCTGCATCGCCGCTTTCCCGGCTGCGTCGTGGTCGGCGAGGAGGCGACCGCGCGCGAGCCCGGTCTCCTCGGCGAGATTGCCGACGCGGAGCTCGCCTTCGTCGTCGATCCCGTGGACGGCACCGCCAATTACGCGGCCGGCCTGCCGCTGTTCGGCACCATGGCGGCGGCGATCATGCGCGGCGAGGTCGTCGCCTCCGTCATCCACGATCCCGTGGGCGATGATACGGCCCTGGCGCTGCGCGGGGAGGGGGCCTGGATGCAGACGCCGGACGGCGCGCGCGTCGCCCTGCGCGTGGCGTCACCGGTGCCGCTGGCGCAGATGACCGGGGCTGCGTCCTGGCGCTACCTCGCCGAGCCGATGCGAAGCTGCGTCGCCGGCAATTTGGCACGCGTGGCCGCAAGCTGGGATTATCGCTGCGGCGCCCATGAATACCGGCTGATTGCCGCGGGACAGTGCCATTTCCTGCTGTTCAACCGATTGATGCCCTGGGATCACGCGCCGGGTTGGCTGCTGCATCGCGAGGCCGGGGGCTTCTCCGCCCAGTTCGACGGCACGCCGTATCGGCCGACGGTCGCCAAGGGCGGGCTGATCTGCACTCCGGATGAGGCCAGTTGGCGGGAGCTGCGGACGGCGCTGCTGCCGGAACCAGCTAGATAAGGCCAGGGGCGCTGCCCCCAACTTTTGGAGCATGGGACCGGCCGGGGCGCTGCCCCGGGCCCCCTTGTACCAGTTCTCGGGCGCGCCAGCCGATGGCCGTCATTCCCGCGAAAGCGGGAATCCATGTGCCGCCGCGTGGACCCCCGCTTTCGCGGGGGTGACGATAATGGGTGGCGCTCTGTGGGCCTCACCGAGATCAGCGCAGGTTGCGGTCCGGTGCGTCCAGAGTGAAGCCGCTGAGCGTCGTGCCGGCGGCGCCGCGCTCCGGCGGAGCTTCCGCGACCTCGTCGTAAGCCTGGTGCGGCACGCGCACGGGATGCACCACGGCCAGCGGCGTGCGCTCGCCCACCGGGCGCAGGTCGCGCGGCGGCGGGTTCAGGTCGCTCTGC
>JAFAYM010000157.1 GCA_019240395.1 Acidisphaera sp.
CGGCGCGATCAGGTCGACATCCATCGAGACGTTGTCGCCCGGCATCACCATCTCGGTGCCCTCCGGCAGCTGCACGATGCCGGTCACGTCGGTGGTGCGGAAATAGAATTGCGGCCGGTAGTTGGTGAAGAACGGCGTGTGCCGGCCGCCCTCCTCCTTGGTCAGGATGTAGGCCTCGGCCTTGAACTTGGTGTGCGGCGTGATCGAGCCGGGCTTCGCCAGCACCTGGCCGCGCTCCACCTCCTCGCGCTTGGTGCCGCGCAGCAGGGCGCCGATGTTGTCGCCGGCCTGTCCGCGGTCGAGCAGCTTGCGGAACATCTCGACGCCGGTGACGATCGTCTTGGCGGTCGCCTTCAGCCCGACGATCTCGACCTCGTCGCCGACATTGACGATGCCGCGCTCGATGCGCCCGGTCACCACGGTGCCGCGGCCGGAGATCGAGAACACGTCCTCGATCGGCATCAGGAACGGCCGGTCCATCGGCCGCTCGGGCTGCGGGATGTAGCTGTCGACCGCATCCATCAGCGCCAGCACGGACTGCTCGCCGAGCTCGGGGTTCTTGTCCTCGAGCGCCATCAGCGCCGAGCCCTTGATGATCGGGATGTCGTCGCCGGGGAACTGGTAGCTGCTCAGCAGCTCGCGGACCTCCATCTCGACGAGCTCAATCAGCTCGGGATCGTCGACCATGTCGACCTTGTTCATGTAGACGACGAGCGCCGGCACGCCGACCTGGCGGGCCAGCAGGATGTGCTCGCGGGTCTGCGGCATCGGCCCATCGGCCGCCGAGACCACCAGGATCGCGCCGTCCATCTGTGCGGCGCCGGTGATCATGTTCTTCACGTAGTCGGCGTGGCCGGGGCAGTCGACATGCGCGTAGTGGCGGTTCTTGGTCTCATACTCGACATGCGCCGTCGAGATGGTGATGCCGCGCGCCCGCTCTTCCGGCGCCTTGTCGATCTGGTCGTAAGCGGTGAAGGTGGCGCCGCCCGACTTCGCCAGCACCTTGGTGATGGCGGCGGTCAGCGACGTCTTGCCATGGTCGACATGGCCGATCGTGCCGATGTTGCAATGCGGCTTGTTGCGCTCGAATTTCGCTTTCGCCATCGTCGTCTTCTCCGTGCCTACCAGCGGTAATGGCTGAAGGCCTTGTTGGCCTCCGCCATCCGGTGGGTGTCTTCACGCTTCTTCACCGCCGAGCCGCGGTTGTTCACCGCGTCCAGCAATTCGTTGGAGAGCCGGTCTTCCATGGTGTGCTCGCCGCGCTTGCGGGCGGCGTCGATGATCCAGCGGATCGCCAGCGCCTGGCGCCGCTCGGTGCGCACCTCGACCGGCACCTGATAGGTGGCGCCGCCGACGCGCCGGCTGCGCACCTCGACCGCCGGCTTCACGTTGTCCAGCGCCTCGTGGAACATGCGCACCGGATCGGCCTGGCTGCCGCCGCGCTTCTTCATCGCGTCGAGCGCGCCGTAGACGATGCCCTCGGCGGCGGCCTTCTTGCCGTCGTACATCAGCGCGTTCATGAAACGCGTGATGACGATGTCGCCGAACTTGGCGTCCGGCAGGATCTCGCGCTTGACGGCGCGGCGGCGTCGGCTCATCGGCTCCTCACTTCGGCCGCTTGGCGCCGTACAGCGAGCGGCGCTGGCGGCGCTTGGCGATGCCCTGGGTGTCCAGCACGCCGCGCAGGATATGGTAGCGCACGCCGGGCAGGTCCTTGACCCGGCCGCCACGGATCAGCACGACGCTGTGCTCCTGCAGATTGTGGCCCTCGCCGGGGATGTAGCTGACCACCTCGTAGCCGTTGGTCAGGCGGACCTTGGCAACCTTGCGCAGCGCCGAGTTCGGCTTCTTCGGCGTGGTCGTATAGACGCGCGTGCAGACGCCGCGCTTCTGCGGACAGCCCTGCAGGGCCGGCACCGTGTTGCGCGCACGGCTCGGTTCGCGTCCCTTGGCGATCAGCTGGTTGATGGTCGGCATGAACCCCGTTCCACGTGCAAGCGCCGCAGCATCCGGCTGCGGGTTTCGACCTGCGTGCGGCCTTGGCCGTCCGGCGCATTCCGGCGGCGGCGCCACATGCAATGGTGCCTGCAAGGCGGCGGAAACTAGGGGCGGGAAGGCAGCAAGTCAAGGCCAGGGGCGCAGCCCCCAAACGCTGAAGTGTGGGACCCCGCTGGGGCCGCGGGCCCAGACCCCATTTACTTAAGTCACGGGGTCTGGGGGCCGCTGCCCCCAGCGGGTCCCAATCCTTGGCGTTTGGGGCGGAGCCCTTGCCTTGCTTACTCCGCTGCTTCCGGACGAGCGATCGCCGGGGTCGCCGTCGCGGGCAGCCCGCGCTGCTGATCCCGACCGGCCGCCACGGCGCGCAGCCGGTTCATCACGCTGCCCGTCCCCGCCGGGATCAGCCGCCCGACGATGACGTTCTCTTTCAGCCCGGTGAGGCTGTCGATCTTGCCGGCGGTCGCCGCCTCGGTCAGCACCCGCGTGGTCTCCTGGAAGGACGCCGCGCTGATGAAGCTGTGGGTCTGCAGGCTGGCCTTGGTGATGCCCTGCAGCACCGGCATCGCCTGGGCCGGCCGCTCGCCGACCGCTTCCCGCTTGGCGTTCTCGGCGTCGAACTCCAGGCGGTCGACCTGCTCGCCGGTGAGATAGGTGGTATCCCCGGGCTCGAGGATCTCCACCTTCTGCAGCATCTGGCGGACGATCACCTCGATGTGCTTGTCGTTGATCTTCACGCCCTGCAGCCGGTAGACGTCCTGGATCTCATTCACCAGGTAGTCCGACAGCGCCTCGACGCCGAGCACCTTGAGGATGTCGTGCGGCACACGGGGCCCATCCACCAGCGGGTCGCCGCGGCGCACGAAGTCGCCTTCCTGCACCGAGACGTGCTTGCCCTTCTGGATGAGATACTCGGTCTCCTCGCCGGTCTCGTCGTTCTTGACGATGATCCGGCGCTTGGCCTTGTAGTCGCGCCCGAACTCGACGCGCCCGTCGGTCTCGGCGATAACCGCGTGGTCCTTCGGCCGGCGCGCCTCGAACAGCTCGGCAACCCGCGGCAGGCCGCCGGTGATGTCGCGCGTCTTGCTGCCCTCGCGGGGAATGCGCGCCAGCACGTCGCCGGCATGCACCTCCGCCCCGTTCTCGACGGAAAGGATCGAGTCCGGCGCCAGGAAGTAGCGGGCGTCGTTGCCGTTGGGCAGCCGCACCACCTCGCCCTTCTCGTCCTTGAGCTGCAGCCGGGGGCGCAGATCGACGCCGCGGGCCGCCTGCTTGTAGTCGACGACGACCTTGGAGGTGAGCCCGGTGACCTCATCCATCCGCTCCACCAGGGTGACGCCATCCAGCAGGTCGAGATATTCGACCCGGCCGGCGCGCTCGGTGATGATCGGCAGGGTGTACGGGTCCCACTCCGCCAGCTTCTGGCCGCGGCCGACCTGCGCGCCCTCGTCGGTCAGCAGGCGCGCGCCGTACGGCACGCGGAAGCGGGCGCGCTCGCGGCCCTTGTCGTCCATCAGCACCATTTCGCAATTGCGCGACATCACCACCGGCACGTTCTGGCTGTTCAGCACGACGGCCCGGTTCTTGATGCTGACGCTTCCCTCGTGGCTCGCCTCGACGCTCGATACCTCGGCGCCGCGCTGCGCCGCGCCGCCGATATGGAAGGTGCGCATGGTGAGCTGGGTGCCCGGCTCGCCGATCGACTGGGCGGCGATCACGCCCACCGCCTCGCCGGAGTTCACCGGCGTGCCGCGGGCGAGATCGCGGCCGTAGCAATGCGCGCACACCCCGATCTTGCTCTCGCAGGTCAGCACCGAGCGGATCTTCATCGCCTCGACGCCGGCGCGCTCGATGCGTTCGGCGTCTTCTTCCTCGATGAGATGGTTGTTGGCGACCAGCAGCTCGTTGCTGAGCGGGTCGAGCACGTCCTCGGCCGTGGTGCGGCCGAGAATGCGCTCCGACAGGCTGGCCACCACCTCGCCCCCATCCATCACCGGGCGCACGGTCAGGCCGCGCTCGGTGCCGCAATCGTCCTCGACGATGATGCAGTCCTGCGCCACGTCGACCAGGCGGCGGGTGAGATAGCCGGAGTTCGCCGTCTTCAGCGCCGTGTCCGCGAGGCCCTTGCGGGCGCCGTGGGTGGAGTTGAAGTATTCAAGGACGGAGAGCCCCTCCTTGAAGTTGGCGATGATCGGCTGTTCGATGATCTCGCCGGACGGCTTGGCCATCAGGCCGCGCATGCCGGCGAGCTGGCGCATCTGTGCCGGCGAGCCGCGGGCGCCGGAATGGCTCATCATCCAGACCGAGTTGGTGAGCCGGCCGGCCTCCTGCTTGCTGATCTCCTTCATCATCGCGCCGGCGACCTCGTCGGTGCAGCGCGACCAGGCGTCGACCACCTTGTTGTAGCGCTCGCCGGCGGTGATCAGCCCGTCCTGATACTGCTGCTCGAACTCCTTCACCTCGGCCTGCGTCTTGTGGATCAGCTCCTGCTTCTCCTTGGGGATGATCAGGTCATCCTTGCCGAAGGAGATGCCGGCCTTGCAGGCCTGGCCGAAGCCGAGCCCCATCAGCCGGTCGGCGAAGATCACGCACTCCTTCTGGCCGCAATGGCGATAGACCGCATCGATCACGTCCGAGACGTTCTTCTTGGTGAGCTGCTTGTTGATCAGCGAGAACGGCACATTCGGGTGCCTGGGCAGGATCTGCGCGATCAGCATGCGCCCCGGCGTGGTCACCACGACCTGCCGCTCGGTGCCGCCATCCGGCGAAGCCGCCTCGTAGCGCGCGCGGATCTTGCTGTGCAGACTGATGGCGTGGGCAGAGAGGGCGTGCTCGATCTCGCCGATTGCGCCGAATGCGGGTGCGGCGCCGTCCTCGACGTCGCGGAACTCCGCCGTCTCCAGCGAGAGATAGTAGAGGCCGAGAACGATGTCCTGGCTCGGCACGATGATCGGCTTGCCGTTGGCCGGGCTGAGGATGTTGTTGGTCGACATCATCAGCACGCGCGCCTCGAGCTGCGCCTCCAGGCTCAGCGGCACGTGCACCGCCATCTGGTCGCCGTCGAAATCGGCGTTGAACGCCGTGCACACCAGCGGATGGAGCTGGATCGCCTTGCCCTCGATCAGCACCGGCTCGAAGGCCTGGATGCCGAGGCGGTGCAGGGTGGGCGCGCGGTTGAGCATGACGGGATGCTCGCGGATCACCTCCTCGAGGATGTCCCACACCTCCGGCCGCTCCTTCTCCACCATGCGCTTGGCCGCCTTGATGGTGGTGGCGTGGCCGTATTTCTCGAGCTTCGAATAGATGAACGGCTTGAACAGCTCGAGCGCCATCTTCTTCGGCAGGCCGCACTGGTGCAGCTTCAGCTCCGGCCCGACGACGATAACCGAGCGGCCGGAATAGTCGACGCGCTTGCCCAGCAGGTTCTGCCGGAAGCGGCCCTGCTTGCCCTTCAGCATGTCGGAGAGCGACTTCAGCGGCCGCTTGTTGGCGCCGGTGATGGCGCGGCCGCGACGGCCATTGTCGAACAGCGCGTCGACGCTCTCCTGCAGCATGCGCTTCTCGTTGCGCACGATGATGTCGGGCGCGCGCAGCTCGATCAGCCGCTTCAGCCGGTTGTTACGGTTGATGACGCGGCGATAGAGATCGTTGAGGTCGGAAGTCGCGAACCGCCCGCCATCCAGCGGCACCAGCGGGCGCAATTCGGGCGGGATCACCGGCACGACGTCGAGGATCATCCATTGCGGCTTGGCGCCGCTCTCGGCGAAG
>JAFAYM010000190.1 GCA_019240395.1 Acidisphaera sp.
GGACGCCGCGTCCGCCTCCGCCTTGGCGTGGCGCGCCGCATCGAGGTCGCCGGCGATCGACTGCGCCCGGCCTTCCACCACCTCCGTCACCTGCGGCAGCGCCCAGCGCGAGACCAGCAAATAGAGCGCGAAGAAGATGATCGCCAGCCACACCACCTGGCTGGTGGTGAGCGGGTTGGCGAAGTTCAGCTGCGGCATGCCCGAGGACGCTTCCTCCGCCGCCCAGGCCAGCCCGGGCAGCAGCATCGCCGCCGCCGCGAGACCGCGGAGCATGCTCAGCGCCGCAAAGCGCAAGAAACCGCTCAGCTGAACAGGATCAGGAACGAGATGAGCAGCGCATAGAGCGCCACCGCCTCGGTGAGCGCGAAGCCCAGAATGCCCAGGCCGAACACCTGGCCGCGGGCCGACGGGTTGCGCGCCACGCTGCTCACCAGCGCTGCGAAGATGTGCCCGATGCCGACGCCGGCGCCGGCCACGCCGATCGCCGCCAAGCCCGCACCGATATCCCTGCCGATGACCGGATCCATGATCTGAGTTCCCTTGTCCGATGGTGTGTGTGGTATGCGAAATGAACCCTGCGCTCAGTGCAGATGCACTGCATCGTGCAGATAGAGGCAGGTCAGGATGGCGAACACGTAGGCCTGCAGGAACGCCACCAGCAGCTCGAAGCCGACCAGCACCACGTTGATCGCCAGCGGCAGCACCGCGGCGATGCCGCCGGCGATGCCGAGTGCCGCCGTCAGGATCAGCATGAACCCGGCAAACACCTCCCACATCACGTGGCCGGCGACGATGTTGGCGAACAGCCGGATGGACAGTGAGACCGGCCGCGAGAGGTAGGAAAGGATCTCGATCGGGATCAGCACCGGCGCCAGCGCCTTCGGCGCGCCCTGCGGGAAGAAGTAGGTGAAGAAGCGCAGGCCGTGCAGGCTGATCGCCACGATGATCGACAGCACGAACACCATCACCGCCAGCGCCGCGGTGACCGCGATGTGGCTGGTGAAGGCGAAGAAATACGGGAACAGCCCGAGCAGGTTGCCGAACAGGATGAAGAAGAACAGCGTGAACACGAACGGGAAATACCGCCGCCCCTCGGGCCCGATCGTGTCGGCGCACATCCCGGCGATGAACTCGTAGCAGAGCTCGGCCAGCGACTGCAGCCGTCCCGGCACCACCGCGCGCCGCCGCATGCCGACGGCCAGCAGCGCCAGCAGCAGGGCCGCCGAAAGCACCATGATGACGTTCGAGTTGGTGAAGTTCACCGACCTGCCGACGGGGCCCAGGGCCGTCGTCAGCCGGAACTGCCCCAGCGCATCGATGGTCGGTGGTGCCGCCAAGCCCTGTCTCCCGCAGCGCAACCGTTGCCGGTGCGCAATCCCCGAACCGCCTCCGGGGATCGGCGTCAGCGCGAGAACACGCGCCAGACGTTGCGGACCCCGGCCGCCCCTCCCAGCAGGAAGAACAGGCTGAGGAACACCGGACGGGTACCGAGCCAGCGATCAAGCGCCCAGCCGATCGCCACGCCGACCGCCAGCGCCGCCACCAGCTCGACACCCACCCGCAGACCGATTGCCCAGGGAGAGCCGGCGAAAGGATCGGATGGCCCCTTCCCTGCCGGCGGCCCATCGAGCCTCTGCCTGCCGCGGGCAGCGCGCAACCGCTCCTCGAAGGAAACGTCGTCGCCGCCCGGCTCTTCGTCCATGCCCGTTCCTCAGCAAGTCGCCTTGCCGGAAGCCTGGGCTTGCTAACGTGGGGTCCCCGCAGTGTCAAGAACGCCCCGGTCAACAACGCCCGGCGGAGAGCGTCGATCGTCGGCGGCGCGCGGTGCCGCCCGATCCGCCGGCTCCGCAGCAGCAAACCCGCCGGACTGTCGATGCCACAGCCGCGCATAGGCGCCGCCGCGCGCCAGCAGCGCCGCGTGCGTGCCCTGCTCGATGATGCGCCCGCGATCGAGCACGACAAGCCGGTCCATCCGCGCAATGGTCGACAGCCGGTGCGCGATGGCGATCACCGTGCGCCCGCGCATCAGCCCGTCGAGCTGCCCCTGGATCGCCGCCTCCACCTCCGAATCGAGCGCCGAGGTCGCCTCGTCGAGCACCAGGATCGGCGCGTCCTTCAGGATCACCCGGGCGATGGCGATGCGCTGGCGCTGCCCGCCGGACAGCTTCACGCCGCGCTCGCCGACATGCGCGTCATAGCCGCGCCGCCCCTGCCAGTCCTCCAGCCCGAGGATGAATTCATGCGCCTCGGCGCGCTTCGCCGCGGCGACGACCTCCGCCTCGGTCGCCTCCGGCCGACCATAGCGGATGTTCTCGGCGATCGAGCGATGCAGCAGCGAGGTGTCCTGCGTCACCATGGCGATCGCCTGGCGCAGGCTCTCCTGCGTCACGCCGGCAATGTCCTGCCCGTCGATCAGGATGCGCCCGGCCTCCGGCGCATAGAAGCCGAGCAGCAAATTCACCAGCGTCGACTTGCCGGCGCCGGACTGCCCGACCAGCCCCACCCGCTCCCCCGGCGCCACGTCCAGATCGAGCCCGTGCAGCACCCCACCCCGCACGCCATCGGCGGGAGGCGCCCGTCCGTAATCGAAGCGCAGCGCCTCGAAACGGATCGCGCCGCTGTCCACCGCCAGCTCGGTCGCCCCCGGCGCGTCCGGCATCTGCCGCTCCACCGCGATCGAGCGCATGCCGTCCTGCACCATGCCGACATTCTCGAAAATCGACGTCACGTTCTGCGCCACCCATCCCGCCATGCTGACGATCTGCCAGCTCAGCGGTATCGCGGTCGCCACCGTGCCGACGGCGATGCGCCCGTCGCGCCACAGCCATAGCGCCGTCGCCGCTGTGCCGACCACCAGCGACGCATTCACCACGGCGAGGGTGAAGCCGAAACCGGTGGTCAGCCGAAGCTGGCGGCGGAACGTCGCGGTCTGCTCG
>JAFAYM010000023.1 GCA_019240395.1 Acidisphaera sp.
CCGGCATCGCGGTCCACAGCTCGATCTGCGCCAGCACCTGGTTGGTGAACGAGGCGCTCATCACGAAGCTCGGATGCCCGGTGGCGTTGCCGAGATTGACCAGGCGGCCCTCGCTCAGCACGATCAGCCGCTTGCCGTCGGGGAAGATCACCTCGTCGACCTGCGGCTTGACGTTCTCCCAGCGGTAGTTGCGCAGCGCGTCGATCTGGATCTCGCTGTCGAAGTGGCCGATGTTGCAGACCACGGCGCGCTGCTTCATGGCGCGCATGTGCTCGATGGTAATGACGTCGACATTGCCGGTGGCGGTCACGAAGATGTCGCCGCGCGGCGCTGCGTCCTCCATGGTGACGACCTCGTAGCCTTCCATCGCCGCCTGCAGCGCGCAGATCGGGTCGATTTCGGTGATCAGCACGCGGCAGCCGCCGTTGCGCAGCGACGCCGCCGAGCCCTTGCCGACGTCGCCGAAACCGGCGACCACGGCGACCTTGCCGGCGAGCATCAGGTCGGTGCCGCGGCGGATCGCGTCCACCAGGCTTTCGCGGCAGCCGTAGAGATTGTCGAATTTCGACTTGGTGACGCTGTCGTTGACGTTGATGGCGGGCACCAGCAGAGTGCCGGCCTTCGCCATTTCCCAGAGCCGGTGCACGCCGGTCGTCGTCTCCTCGGAAATGCCGCGCACCCCGGCGAGCATGCCGGGATATTTCTCGTGCATGAGCTTGGTGAGGTCGCCGCCGTCGTCGAGGATCATGTTGGGCGTCCAGCCGCCATCACCGTTGGCGGCAGGTCCGCGCACCGTCGCCTCGATGCACCACCAGAATTCGTCCTCGTCCATGCCCTTCCAGGCGAAGACCGGGATGCCGGCGGCGGCGATCGCCGCGGCGGCATGGTCTTGGGTGGAGAAGATGTTGCAGGAGGACCAGCGAACGGTGGCGCCCAGCGCGATCAGCGTCTCGATGAGCACGGCGGTCTGGATGGTCATGTGCAGACAGCCGGCGATGCGCGCGCCGGCGAGCGGCTTGCTTTCCCCGAACTCCTGGCGCAGCGCCATCAGCCCGGGCATCTCGCCCTCGGCCATGGCGATCTCCTTGCGGCCCCACTCGGCGAGGCCGATGTCGCGCACTTTGTGGTCCGGGGTGGCCATGGTCTCGGGCATTGCGGGCTCCGGCGACAGGATCGGTTTCAGTGGAGGAAAAAGCGGAAAGCTCCGACGATGGCAAGCGCAAGCCCGACGACGGTCACCGTCCACCGCATCATCACCGCCTCGACGCGCCGCATCTCCGCTCGCAGGTCGGCATGCCCGGTCCGGAGTTCGGTCCTGATTTCGGCCATCTCCAGACGGAGAGCGGCGATCTCGAGGCGAAGCGATGCGGCGCTCTCGGCAATCTCCCCGCGCAGTGCCACGACGGCGCTGTCGAGCGATTGCTGCGTGGCGACACCCTCGGTGACGGCGTCGTGCATCGCCTCGGTGAGCGCTTCCGCCTGGCGCCGGTCAAAAGCGCTGTCGGCTTCCAGGCGTTTGCTGAAGCGTAGCTTGTCGAAAACGACGGTCACGACACGGCGGGCATCACGCTCACGTATTCATCGCGTCGAAGAAGTCCTGGTTGGTCTTGCTGTATTTCAGCTTGTCCAGCAGGAAGTCCATGGAATCCGTGATGCCCATCGGATTGAGGATGCGGCGCAGCACCCACATCTTCGAGAGCGTGCCCTTCTCGACCAGCAGCTCCTCCTTGCGGGTGCCCGACTTGGTGATGTCGATCGCCGGGAAGGTGCGCTTGTCCGACAGCTTGCGGTCCAGGATGATCTCGGAATTGCCGGTGCCCTTGAACTCCTCGAAGATCACCTCGTCCATCCGGCTGCCCGTATCGATCAACGCGGTGGCGATGATGGTCAGCGAGCCGCCTTCCTCGATGTTTCGGGCAGCGCCGAAGAAGCGCTTGGGACGCTGCAGGGCATTGGCGTCCACGCCGCCGGTCAGCACCTTGCCGGAGGACGGCACCACCGTGTTGTAGGCGCGGGCCAGGCGGGTGATGCTGTCCAGCAGGATCACCACGTCCCGCTTGTGCTCCACCAGGCGCTTGGCCTTTTCGAGCACCATCTCGGTCACCTGCACATGGCGCGTGGCCGGCTCGTCGAATGTCGAGGCGACCACCTCGCCTTTCACGCTGCGCGCCATGTCGGTGACTTCCTCCGGCCGCTCGTCGATCAGCAGCACGAGGAGGAAAACCTCGGGGTGATTGGCGGCGATGGCCGTCGCGATGTTCTGCAGCATCACCGTCTTGCCGGTGCGCGGCGGCGCCACGATCAGCGCCCGCTGGCCGAGTCCGATCGGCGCGATCAGGTCGATCACCCGAGGCGTCATGTCCTTGCCCGGCCCCTTGGCGACGGACTGGAAGTTCTCGACTTCCATCTTCAGCCGGCGATCGGGATAGAGCGGCGTCAGGTTGTCGAAGTTGATGCGATGGCGGACCGCCTCGGGCGGCTCGAAATTGATGGTGTTGACCTTGAGGAGGGCGAAATAGCGCTCGCCGTCCTTCGGCGCGCGGATCTGGCCCTCGACGCTGTCGCCGGTGCGCAGGCCGAAGCGCCGCACTTGGCTCGGGCTGACATAGATGTCGTCGGGCCCGGGCAGATAATTCGCCTCCGGGCTGCGCAGGAAGCCGAAGCCGTCGGAGAGGATCTCCAGCGTTCCCTCGCCGTGGATCGCCTGGTCGTTCTCCGCCAGGTTCTTCAGGATCGCGAACATCATGTCCTGCTTGCGCAGGCTGGAGGCGTTCTCGATCTGCAGGGATTCGGCAAAGCTGAGGAGATCTGCCGGGGTTTTTGCCTTGAGTTCGGCGAGGTGCATTGAGACGCCTCGAGTGTCGTCGGGAGGAGGAAGGGGAGGGCCACCGGTGGAAGCCTGTCATCCCCAGGGTTGTCTGCCCCGAGGGATGAGTGGCGCAATCCTGCGATAGGAGGGCCGGGGTGGCCAGGACGCCACACCGAAACAGGCCGATGGAGAGTAGGCGCGCAGGGCCGGCGCGTCAACCCTGGATATGGAACGGATCAGGCGAGTTCAAGAGGGTCGGCCGTCAGCTACGGTCAAAACGGGCGAACGATGACCATGATGACGATGACCAGCATCAGCACCGTGGGAAGTTCATTGGCCATCCGGTAGAAGCGCGCCGGGCGGGTGTTGCGATCCTCCAGGAAGTCGCGCCGCCACTTGCCCATCGCCCCCTGCAATCCGGTCAGCAGCAGCACCGCCGCGAGCTTCACGTGCCACCACCCCGCGCTCCAGTCGATCACCCCCGGCGTCAGCACCAGCAGCAGGCCGAAGCCCCAGGCGGCGAGCATCGCCGGGGTCATGATCTGGCGCAGCAGGCGTCGTTCCATCACCTTGAACCGCTCGCTCTCCGCCGAGCCGCGCACGGTTTCGCAATGGTAGACGTAGAGCCGCGGCAGGTAGAACAGGCCGGCGAGCCAGGCGATGATCGCGGCGACGTGCAGCGCCTTCGTCCAGGGATAGAGCGGCGTCAGGAAGCCCAGCGTCATGCCGCCACCCGGGCCTGAAGGGGTGCGGCCGCGCGCGCATGCGGGCAATCCGCGTGCCGCCGCGGGCAGGTGCGGCCGCCGATCCAGCTATGCAGCCCCGGACCAGCCGCCAGCACGCTGCGCACGAGACCGGCCATTGCGGTGATGAAACCGGGATCGTCATTCTGCGTCGGCGCGCGGAAATAGCCGGGAACGCCCAGCCGGGACGCCAGCGCGCCGTATTCGACATCGAGCTCGACCAGGGTCTCAGAGTGTTCGGAGACGAAGGCGATGGGCACGACCAGCACCGCCACCTGATCCTGTGCCGCGTGCTCGATCGCCCGCTCGGTGCTGGGTTCGAGCCATTTCTGCGGGGTCGCGCGCGACTGATAGCAGATCGTCCAGTCGATGCCGGGAAGCTCCAGTCTGGCAACGACGGCAGCGACGGTCCGCTCGACCTGGAACTGGTAGGGATCGCCGGACCGCACGATGGTTTCCGGCAAGCCGTGCGCCGAGAAGAGGATGCGCAAGGGGCGGGACGGTTCGAGTGAAGCGCGGGCCTGTACGTAACTGCGCCGAACAATGGCGGCCGTCGCCGCAACGAACTCCTCGGCAGCATGCCAGCAGCACAGTGCCGTCGTCGGCTTGGCGAGCCCGGCCTGCGCAGCGGCTTCGCGCCACGCCGTGAGCGAGCTGCCGGTCGTCGTCGTGGAATATTGCGGATAGAGCGGCAGCAGCACGATGCGATCAGGGTTCCAGTCGCGTACCGCGCGGACCGTCTCATGGCTCAGCGGATGCCAGTAGCGCATGGCGATGAAGCAGCGCGCCTCCAGCTCGGGCAGCGCGGCTTGCAACGACGCCGCCTGACGCTCGGTCATTTCGAGGAGTGGCGATCGTCCTCCGAGCAACGCATAGTTGGCGCTGGCCGCGCGGTTCCGCAGCTGCGCGATCAGCCGTCCGAGAAGCGGACGAAGGAAAAACGGCACCCGCAGGATCGCCGGATCGGTGAACAGGTTGACCAGGAAAGGGTGGACCGCTTCCGGCCGGTCAGGTCCGCCGAGATTGAACAGAACGATGGCAGTCTTCTGCGGCGACATGGCCGCTAGAGGTGGCGAGGATGCACCACGCGTCAAGCGTCGCGGACCAGCCTCACCAGAGCCGCGACGTGCTCGGGCGGCGTCGCCGGGACGATGCCGTGACCGAGGTTGAAGATGTGCGGCCGCCCGCGCATGGCCTCCAGGATCGACCTCGTTTCGCCCTCCAGAACCGGGCCGCCCGCGACCAGCGCCATCGGGTCCAGATTGCCCTGCAGCGCCGTAGTCCGCGCCACCAGGCGCGCGGCAACACGGGGATCGACGGCGGTGTCCATGCCCACGGCATCGACACCGGAGCTTTCGGCATAGATGCCGAGCAGCGTGCCCGCGAGCCGGGGAAAACCGATCACCGGGGTTTGCGGAAAACGCTGCTTCAGCGCCGCGACGATGCGCCTTGCCGGCAACGCGACATGCGCCTGGAATTGCCTCGGTGAAAGCAGGCCGGCCCAGCTGTCGAACAGCATGACGGCTTCGGCACCCGCCTCGATCTGTGCGGCGAGATAGACCACGGTCGCCTCGGTCAGCCGATCGATCAAGGCCGCGAGAACCGCCGGATCCTCGTAGGCCAGGGCACGGATGCGAGGGTGATCCTTCGAGCCGCCGCCTTCCACCATGTAGCAGGCGACGGTGAACGGACCGCCGGCAAAGCCGATCAGGGCAAGGGCCGGATCGAGCGCCGCGGCGACTCGCCGGACGGTCTCGATTATCGGTGCAATCGCCGGCAGCAGCCGGTCAGGATCAAGCCGCGACAGGTCGCCGGGTTGCAGCCTCGGCAGCACCGGCCCCTCGCCTTCGCGAAAACTGAGGCCATAGCCGAGTGCCCAGGGCAGCATCAGGATGTCGCTGAACAGGATCGCCGCATCCATCCCGAAGCGCCGCACCGGCTGCAGCGTGATTTCCGCAGCGAGCGCCGGGGTCGTGCAGAGCGTGATGAAGTCACCCGCCTGCTGACGCAGCGCCCGGTATTCCGGCAAGTACCGGCCGGCCTGACGCATCAGCCAGATCGGCGGGGGCCATACCGCCTCACCGTCCAGGACCCGCAGCAGCGTCTTCACAGGCGTCCCTCTCGCAAACCGGCCCTGCCTTCATGGAATAGACGAATAAGAGAAGCCTTTTGGAGAGGAGGTTGTTGCCTGTGTAAAGTGGGGTACCCGGAATGGTGGCGATTATTCGTGTTCCGTCCACAGCAAGACCACGCTGCAACGACCTGTTATCGGGACCGAGCGCAGGCCGTTCCCCACCCCGAGCTGTGCCGTGGCAGTTATCCCGCCCGGCCGGCAGAAGCACATTGTTCCCCATCATTCGCTGCAACGGCTCCGCCGAAGCGAGCCACGCATCGTTATCCCCGCTAAGCTGGCGCGATGACCAAGATCCGCATGAACCTGCATCTGGTTTCGGATGCCACGGGCGAGACGCTGAACTCGGTCGCCCGCGCGACCGTGTCGCAGTTCGAGCATGTGTCCATCGTCTATCATCGCTGGAGCCTGATCCGGACCCGCTTCCAGCTGCACCGGGTGCTTGAGGGCATCGAGGCTGAACCCGGCCCGGTGCTGACGACCCTGC
This sequence comes from Acidisphaera sp., assembly GCA_019240395.1. Taxonomy (GTDB): domain Bacteria; phylum Pseudomonadota; class Alphaproteobacteria; order Acetobacterales; family Acetobacteraceae; genus JAFAYA01. The sequence continues at coordinate 6,171 of JAFAYM010000023.1, forward strand.
TCGACCAGGCGCTGCGCGTCGAGCTCGAGACGACCTGTGCCCGTCTCGGCATCGCCGTGGTGCATGTCATCGACCCGGTGATCAGTATGCTGCAGGAGCAGATCGGCGAGCAGGCGGTGGCGCGCCCCGGGCGGCAATACGTGCTCGACGCCGACTATTTCCGCCGCATCGATGCCATGCACTATGTGCTGGCGCATGATGACGGGCAGGCGCAGCTCGGCATTGCCGAGGCGGATGTCTGCCTAGTCGGGGTCTCGCGCAGCTCCAAGACGCCGACCTCGTTCTATCTCGCCAACCGCGGCGTCAAGGCGGCGAACGTGCCGCTGGTTCCCGGCCTGCCGAGCCCGCCGGCGCTGGAAGAGCCGCGTTGCCCGGTGATCGGGCTGACCTTGGAGGCAGCGGCCCTTATCGAGATACGCCGCCATCGCCTGCGCATGATCGGCGCCGGGCCGACGGCCGGAGTGGTGCGGCAGGACACCAGCGAGTATGTCGACCAGGATGCCGTCAAGGCCGAGGTGCTCTGGGCCCGCCGGCTGTGCGCGCAGCGCGGCTGGCCGGTCATCGATGTGACGCGACGCTCCATCGAGGAGACGGCGGCCACCGTGCTGCAGCTCATGGAGGCCTGGCACGAGCGGCAGCGGCAGTGATTGTTAGCTGATAGTCGTCATTCCCGCGAAAGCGGGAATCCCTCAGGCGCATGGACCCGATTGCTCAGGGACGTCGCAGCAACAGTCGGGTGGCGCCGGGATTGCCGGAATGCGCGTGGGCCGCGGCCAGCAGCAACGGCCGCAAGGTCGGCAGATTGAGCCAGAGCGGAAACTCCCGCCGGATCACCCCGCTTCCCTCGCGCTGCCCTCGGCCGGTGATGACCTCGACGCAGCGCAGGCGCTCCGCGCTGGCCCGTCGGAGCATCGCCTCGAGCGCCTGGTAGGCGCGCTGGGCGCTGTGCCCGTGCAGATCGAGGCTGCGTCCGGGCGGCAGCCTGCCGGTCCGCAGACGCCGCCAGGTCGCGTTGTCGACACCGGGCGGTTGGCGACCGATCACCAGGGGCGTCGACTGGGCCGGACGGCGCGTCGTTCGGATGCCGGCGGTCGCCGGCGGGCTGACCGGGCCCGTGGGCTCGGGCGGAAACGGCATGAGCGGCCTGCTCCGGCCGGGCAGCGGCTTGACCTGCGCGAGATACTCGGCCCAGGCCGCGAGGTCGCGCTCGCCGCGGTCAGGCGGCTTGGCCGGCGGAGGCGTCATCGTCGACCAACACCACGTGCAGGCGCCGCGGGCCGTGCGCGCCAAGCTCCAGCGTCTGCTCGATGTCGGCCGAGCGCGAGGGTCCGGTGACGAGCATGACGTTGCGCGGCATGAAGCCGCCGGTCAGCTCGTCGTGGGACTCGGCGCGCAGGAGATCCCAGGCCTCCTCATAGGCGCCGACCACGCGGCTGGCGCTGAGCACGACGATCTCGGTCTCGGCCAGCAGGTTGATGGTGGTGGGCCGCGTCGGATCGGACGGCAGCACCAGGGTTCCGGTCTCGGCAATGGCGGCGTAGGCCTGCTGCAGGCTGACCAGGGTGCTTGCCTCGGCGCGTCCCTCGCGCAGCTGGAGCATCGGCCGCTCCGACCAGGGGATCGCCTGAAGCTGCGGATGCGGCGCCGCGACCAGCTCGGAGGGCAGGTTCTGTCCCGCGAGATAGTCCGCCACCGCGGCCGGGATCGCCGCCGGCCCGGCGACCCGATCGACGGTGCCGAACTCCTTCTCGACATTGCGCAGGAAGAGCTCGATCTGCTCGGCACGCGGCAGCCGGCTGCGCGCCGGGATGAGATGGCGCGGATGCCGGGCGAGGCGCGCGCGCAGCATCTCGGCCTGGTCCTCGGGCAGCCTGCCCCGGCGCAGCCCGCGCCGGATGGCGTTGAGCATCGTCTCCCGGCTCATCGGCTGGCCGCCCTCTGCCGCCTGGCATACCGCGCGAAGAAGGTGTCGCCCTCCGGCGCGGGCAGGTCGCGCCCGCCGGTCCAGCCGCCGGCGAAGGGCAGCCGCGCGAAGCGGCCACGCCGGCGCCCCATCAGGCCGAGCAATGCCGCCGCCACCCGCGTCGCCCCCCGATAGAGCGACGGGCGGCGGGCGAACCAGGCCCAGAGACCGAGATTGACGCGCACCGTGGAGGGCGTGAGGTGGCGCTCGAATTCGCGCTCGCGCCAGTGGCGCATCAATCCGGGGAGCGGGATCTTCACGGGGCAGACGCTCTCGCACTTGCCGCAGAAGGTGGAGGCGTTCGGCAGCTGCCCCGCCTGGTCGACGCCGATCAGGCTGGGGGTCAGCACGCTGCCCATCGGTCCGGGATAGACCCAACCATAGGCGTGGCCGCCGACCACCCCATAGACCGGGCAATGGTTCATGCAGGCGGCGCAGCGGATGCAGCGGAGCATGTCCTGGAACTCGGTGCCCAGCATCGCCGACCGGCCGTTGTCGAGCAGGACCACGTGGTAGGCCTCCGGCCCGTCGAGGTCGCCCTGGCGGCGCACGCCGGTGGAGAAGGTCGTATAGACGGAGAAATCCTGGCCGGTCGCCGAGCGCGCCAGCAGGCGCAGCATGTTGGTCGCGTCCTCCAGCGTCGGCACCATCTTCTCGATGCTGGCGAGCACGATGTGCACGCGCGGCAAGGTCTGGGTCAGGTCGCCGTTGCCCTCGTTGGTGACGATGACGCTGCTGCCGGTCTCGGCGATCAGGAAATTGGCGCCGGTGATGCCGACATCGGCGAGCAGAAAGCGCTCGCGCAGGCGGCTGCGCGCTTCGGTCAGGATGTCGCGGCGCTCATGGAACACCCGGTCGGCCGCGAGGTCGGTGTGCGACTTGCGGAAGCTCGCCTCCCAGTCCTCGCGGTTGAGGTGGAAGGCGGGGGCGATGATGTGGCTCGGCGGCTCGTCGCGCAGCTGCAGGATGTATTCGCCGAGGTCGGTCTCTACCGGCGTGATGCCGTGCCGTTCGAGGTGCTCGTTGATGCCGAGCTCCTCGCTGATCATCGACTTTCCCTTGGTGACGGTGCGGGCGCCGGCGTCTTCGCAGATGCGCAGCACGGCGGCGCGCGCCTCGTCGGCGGTTTCGCACCAATGCACCTGCCCGCCGGCCCGCTCGACCTTCTCCGCCCAGGCCTCGAGGTAGAAGTCGAGGTTGGTGAGGGTGTGGTTCTTGATGTCGCGGCCGATTTCGCGCAGCCGCTCGAACTCGGGCATGGCGGCGACGGCGCGGGCGCGGCGCTGCAGGAACTGCGTCTTGCTGATCGCCAGCGCCTTCTGCAGCCCGGCGTCGGACAGCGCCCGGCGGGCGTTCTGCTTGAACGCGGGGGAGGTGGCGAGCATCGCGTCGGGCTCCTCGGCTTGAGTCATGGGGTCTGGGGCCGACGGGCCCCAGCGGGGTGGAGGGGCGGAGCCCCTCCCCTGGCTTAACTCCGCGGATCGCCGATCGGCGGCACCTCCGCGGTCACGCCGGCGAGCACTTCGGCGACGTGGCGCACCTTGATCGGGCTGCCCTCGCGTTTCAGCCGTCCCGCGATGTTGAGCAGGCATCCCATGTCGCCGGCGAGCAGCGTGTCGGCCTGGGTCTGCGCGGTGTCGCGCGCCTTGTCGGTGACCATGCGCGTCGAGATGTCGGGATACTTCACGCAGAACGTGCCGCCGAAGCCGCAGCAGATCTCCGGGTCGGTCATCTCCTTGAGCTCGAGCCCGTCCATCGCCGTCAGCAGCCGGCGCGGCTGCGCCTTGATGCCGAGCTCGCGCAATCCGGCGCAGCTGTCGTGATAGGTCACCAGGCCGCGATAATCGGCTGCCACCCGCTCCAGCCCCATCACGTCGGTAAGGAAGCTCACCAGCTCGAAGGTCTTCGCCGCCAGCGCCTCGGCGCGCCGGCGCAGATTCGGGTCGTCGTCGAACAAATGCGGCATATGCACCCGCAGCATGCCGCCGCAGGAGCCCGAGGGAACGACCACGTAGTCATAGCCGCCGAACGCGTCGAGGAGGCCGCGGGCGAGGTCGATCGTAGTGGCGCGGTCGCCGGAATTATAGGCGGGCTGGCCGCAGCAGGTCTGCGCCCGCGGCACCTCCACGCGGCACCCGGCCTCTTCGAGCAGCCTGATGGCGGCGAAGCCGACGGTCGGCCGGTGCAGGTCGACGAGACAGGTGACGAACAGCGCGACCCGAGAGGAGGTCCCAGTCATCATCAAATATCTCTTGTTAGAAAGTTTAAGCTTTGGGTGAACGATCCAGCCTCGGACCAAGGTGTCGTGAAAAGATTGTCACCAAGCGGCGTTGCCACCCGCCGCCGCTCTTAAACCCGAAGGCATATCGGTGAATCCTCCTCATATCTTCTTCGGTCAGGGATACCTGCCCCGAAATCTTGTTCAGTCGATCTTGTAATCTGATGAGCAATCCTTGAAATCCCCCCTTTTCCCTAGTTGAGGGATCCTGTCTCAGGAGTTCTGCCATCTCGTCATGGCTGAGAGTGATTCGCATAGAAGTCCCTATATGCCTTTTCAGTCGGTTGAGCGCTGCGCGCACGTAAGTTGCATCGATGTCGATGCCTATACCACGACCACCCGAGTCGTGTGCCGCCAGGAGCGTGGTCCCCGTCCCAACAAAGGGATCGAGTACAGTAGGATTAGACTTGCCGTGAAGCCAGATACACCACATTGGAAGTTCTACTGGAAAAGGGGTCGGGTGATCAAATTTTTCGGCCCGACTCTGGACAGTTTTATATGGAATGAACCATGTATTCCCTCGGCATCGTATGTCGCGAGAGTGGCCACGACGCCTTATGTTAGACTTGTCTTGATAAGGAATGCCTATAGCTAGCCGATCGAGTTTAACTCTGCCATCATTGGTCAGATGAAAGAGGTGTTCATGATTGTGATGAAGGAATCGTCGTCCCCCAACAGGTTTGAAGTGGCCGCGAGACACCATCTCTGTCGTAATCGATTTTACCCAGACAATATGGTTTTGCAGTATGAAGCCGGCTTGCCGTAGGCGGATTGCAAGTTCGAAGGGCAGCCAGGGCTGGCTCCCTGACCCCGCGACATTGAGAAAAAATGATCCGTCCGGACGCAGAATTCGCAGGAGTTGCTCTGCGACCCTTATAAACCACTGGATGTAGTCTGCCTCACTAAGATCATCCTGATAGCTCCTGTAAGGAATCTGGAGATTGTAGGGAGGTGATGTCACTATTACGTCGACACTCTGATCGGCCAAGCTACGTAAAGCAGGCAGGCAGTTATTACATATTACGCAGTGGTTCCCAATGAGTTGTGACGAGCCGAGCGGCTCAGCTGGAAGGGGAACCAGCTTCGTTTCCCGCGCAA
>JAFAYM010000097.1 GCA_019240395.1 Acidisphaera sp.
CCGCGTCGCCGCCGGCGTGCTGCACGTGCCGACGATCAAGCCGCTCGACAGGGCGGCGATCCTCCGCGAAGCCGGCAAGACCGGCCGGCTGGTCGTCGTCGCGGAGAATCACAGCGTGGTCGGCGGCCTCGGCGAGGCGGTGGCGGCGCTGCTGCTGCGCTCCGGCGTGACGCCCACCTTCCGGCAGATTGCCTTGCCCGACGAATTCCTCGACGCTGGGGCGCTGCCGACGCTGCATGATCGCTACGGAATCTCGGCCTCCGCGATGGCCGGGAGCATCAAGGGATGGCTCTCGCAGTGACCACCATCGGTTTCGTCGGTCTGGGCGCCATGGGCCTGCCGATGGCGCGCAACCTGGTCGCCCGCGGCCATGACGTCCGCGGGTTCGACATGCGCCCGGCCGCCATCGAGGCGCTCGCCGAGGGCGGCGGCACAAGGGCCGGGTCGGCGGCCGAGGCGGCGCGCGGCGCGGACCTGCTGATGCTGATGGTCGTCAACGCCGCGCAGGCCGAGCAGGTGATGTTCGCCGACGGCGCGCTGGCCGCACTCGCCCCCGGCGGCACCGTCGTGCTGTTCGCGACCTGCGCGCCCGGCGCCGTCGAGACGCTCGCCGTCCGCGTGCTGGCGACCGGGCGACGCTTTCTCGACGCGCCGGTCTCCGGCGGCGTGGTCGGCGCCGCCGGAGCGACGCTCACCATCATGGCCGCTTCACCCCGCGACACGTTCGATGCGGCGAAACCGGTGCTCGACGCGCTCGGCGACAAGGTCTTCCATGTCGGTGAACGCCCGGGCCAGGGCGCGGTGGTCAAGACGGTCAACCAGCTGCTCTGCGGCGTGCACATCGCCGTCATCGCCGAGGCCTTCTCGCTCGCCGCCAAAGTCGGCGTCGATCTCAAGATCCTGCTGGAGATCATGAGCGGCTCCGCTGCCTCGAGCTGGATGCTCAGGGATCGTGGCCCGCGCATGCTGCAGGCCGATCCGCCGGTCACCAGCGCCGTCGACATCTTCGTCAAGGATCTCGGCCTGGTGCTGCAAGCCGGCGGCGAGACCAAGGTGGCCCTGCCGCTCGCCGCCGTGGCCCATCAGATGTTCCTCGCGACCTCCGGCCGCGGCGACGGCGCAGCCGACGACAGCCAGGTCATCCGCAGCTATTTCGCCATCAACGGCGGGCCGAAGCCGCCATGACCCAAGCCAGTACAACGGGCGCGGCCTGACCGCGGCAGCGATCCAAGGGAGAGAAACGAATGCACAAGATCGGCTTCACACGGCGCAGCATGCTCGCCGCCAGCTCCGCGCTGCCGTTGGTCGGCATCATCGGCCGGCGGTCTCAGGCGGCGGAGTTCAGCTACAAATTCGCCACCGGCCAGGACCCGACGCACCCGATCAATACAAGGGGACAGGAGGCGATCGATCGCATCCGCGAGGCGAGCAAGGGCCGGCTGGAGATGAAGCTGTTCCCGGCGAACCAGCTCGGCTCGGATACCGACCTGCTCTCGCAGGTGCGCAGCGGTGGCGTCGATTTCTTCAATCTCTCGACATCGATCCTGGCGACCTTGGTGCCCGCCGCCGGCATTCCCAATACCGGCTTCGCCTTCCCAGATTACGACGCGGTGTGGAAATCGATGGACGGCGGGCTCGGCACCTACATCCGCGCGCAGATCGCCAAGAGCGGCATCGTCACGGTCTGCAAGATGCAGGACAACGGCTTCCGCCAGATCACCACCTCGACCCACCCGATCGCCACGCCGGACGATCTCAAGGGCTTCAAGATCCGCGTGCCGCCGGCGCCGATCCTGACCTCGCTGTTTACCGCCCTCGGGGCCGGCCCGACACCGATCAACTTCAGCGAGCTCTACTCCGCGCTGCAGACCAAGATCGTCGAGGGCGAGGAGAACCCGCTTGCCATCATCGCCACCACCCGCCTCAACGAGGTGCAGAAATACTGCTCCATGACCAGCCATGTCTGGGACGGCTACTGGATCCTCGGCAATCGCCGCGCCTGGCAGGCGCTTCCCGAGGATCTCCGCGGGATCGTGACCCAGGAGTTCGACAGATCGGCGATGGACGAGCGCGCCGACGTGGCGAAGCTCAGCCAGTCGCTCCGCCAGGACCTCACCGGGAAAGGCATGCAGTTCAACGACGTCGATCGCAACAGCTTCCGCGACGCGCTGCGCAAGACGAGTTTCTACAGGGATTGGCGCGGAAAGTTCGGCGACGAGGCATGGAAGCTGCTGGAGGATACCTCCGGGCCGCTGACATGATCCCGGCCGAAGCGGCCGCCGGCATCGGCCGGGCCGGCACGGCGCCGCGCCCGGTCCTGCTGCTGTTCGAGCGCTGGCTGGCGCGCATCGTCGGCGCGGTTGCCGCGCTGGCGGTGCTGGCGGAGATCGCCATCCTGCTGGTCGGCGTCATCTGGCGCTTCGGCTTGAACCACCCGCTGGTGTGGAGCGACGAGCTCGCCTCGATCGTCTTCCTCTGGCTGGCCATGCTCGGCTCGGTGCTGGCGCTGTGGAACGGCGAGCACATGCGGCTGACCACGATCGCCGTGCGCCTGCCCAGCGCCTGGCGCCCCTGGGCCGAGACGCTGGCCACCGCCACGCCGTTGCTGTTGCTGGCGCTGCTGATCCACCCGGCGCTCGACTACATGGACGACCAGTCCTTCATCGAGACGCCGGCGCTCGGCTGGTCGGATGCGCTGCGCGCCGGAGCGGTGCCGGCCGGCTTCTTGCTGATGCTGATCATCTCCGTCCTGCGCCTGCTGCAGTGCCGGCTGCGCGACGTCGCCGGCGTCGTGGTGCCGCTCGGGCTGATCGCCGCCGCCCTGTGGTTCGGCAAGCCGGCGCTCGCCGGCTTCGGCAACTGGAACCTGCTGGTCTTCTTCGTCCTGCTGCTCGGCTCGGGCGTGCTGATCGGCGTGCCGATCGCCTTCGCCTTCGGCCTCGCCACCGTCGCCTATCTCCTGACCACGACCTCCACGCCGCTGCAGGTGCTGCCCGGCCGCATGGACGAGGGCATGAGTTCGCTCATCCTGCTGGCGGTGCCGCTCTTCGTCATGCTCGGCGCGCTCATCGAGATGACCGAAATGGCCAAGGCGATGGTCGCTTTTCTCGCCTCGCTGGTCGGCCATGTGCGCGGCGGCCTGCAATACGTGCTGCTCGGCGCCATGCTGCTGGTCTCCGGCATTTCCGGTTCGAAGACCGCTGACATGGCCGCGGTCGCCCCGGTGCTGTTCCCGGAGATGAAGAAGCGCGGCCTCGAGGAGGGCGAGATGGTCTCGCTGCTGGCCAGCGCGGGGGCCATGGCGGAGACCATCCCGCCCTCGCTGGTGCTGATCGCCATCGGCTCGGTCACTGGCGTGTCGATCGCCGCCCTGTTCACCGGCGGGTTGCTGCCCGGCGTCGTGCTGGCGATCGGTCTGGCCATCCTGGCCCGCCAACGCACCGGAGCCGAGGATCTGCGGGGCGTGAAGCGCGCCCCGGTCCGGACCATGCTGCGCACCTTCCTGGTCGCCTTCCCCGCCCTGGTGCTGCCGGCGCTGATCCGCTTCGCCGTGATCAACGGCATAGCCACCGCGACCGAAGTGTCCACGATCGGCATCGCCTACACCGTGCTGGCGGGCCTGCTGATCTACCGCCGCTTCGATTGGGCGCGGGTGTATCCGATGCTGGTCGGCACGGCCTCGCTCTCCGGCGCCATCCTGTTCATCATCGGTGCGGCGAACTGCATGGCCTGGGCGCTGACGCAATCCGGCTTCTCGCACGGCCTGGCCGCCGCCATGGCCGGCGTGCCCGGCGGCGCCTGGGGCTTTCTCGCCGTCTCCATCGTCGCCTTCATCGTGCTCGGCAGCGTGCTCGAGGGCATCCCGGCGATGGTGCTGTTCGGCCCGCTGCTGTTTCCCATCGCCCGCCAGTTCGGCGTGCATGAAGTGCACTACGCGATGGTGGTGATCCTGGCCATGGGCATCGGCCTGTTCGCCCCGCCCTTCGGCCTCGGCTACTACGCCGCCTGCACGATCGGCCGGGTCAATCCGGACGCGGCACTGCTGCGCATCTGGCCCTATCTCGGCGTGCTGTTGCTCGGCCTGCTGCTGATCGCCGCCGTGCCGTGGATCTCCATCGGCTTCCTGCCGAAATAGGTCTGGAGGAGTCATCGTCATGGACCTGCGGCTGATGGCCGACGCGATCCGCTTCCTCTCGATGGACGCGATCAAGCATGCCGGCGAGGGCCATCCCGGCACGCCGCTCGGCGCCGCCGATATCTGCACGGCGCTGTTCGCCCGGCACCTGAAATGCAATCCGCAGGACCCGTCGTGGTTCGACCGCGACCGATTTGTCCTCTCGAACGGCCACGGCTCGATGCTGATCTACGCCTTGCTGCATCTCAGCGGGTATGAGGGGATCACGCTCGAGGACATCCGCCGCTTCCGCCAGCTCGGCTCGCATTGCGAAGGCCATCCCGAATACCACCCGGACCGCGGCATCGAGGTCACCACCGGCCCGCTCGGGCAGGGCATCGCCAACGCCGCCGGCATGGCGCTCGCCGAAGCGTTCCTCAATCGGATGCTCGGCGCCGACATCGTCGACCACCACGCCTACGCCCTGGTCGGCGACGGCTGCCTGCAGGAAGGTCTCGGGCAGGAGGTGATCTCGCTCGCCGGCCATCTGCGGCTCGGCAAGCTGGTGTTCCTCTGGGACGACAACCGCATGACGGATGACGGGCCGATCGATCTGGCACTCTCCGACGACATGCCGGCCCGCTTCCGCCTCAGCAACTGGCACGTGCAGGAGGTTGACGGTCACGACGCGGACGCCGTCGACACGGCGCTCCGGCTCGCCCGCGAGGATCCGCGCCCCTCGATGATCGCCTGCCGAACCATCATCGGCCGCGGCCTGCCGCAGATCGAGGGCACACGCGCCGCGCACAGCGCCCGCCTCGACAGGGAACAGACCGACGCCGCGCGGGCCTATCTGAACTGGCCGCACCCGCCCTTCGAAATCCCCGAGCCCGTGTGCGCCGCCTGGCGCGAAGCGGGCCGTCGCAGCCTGCCGGATTACCAGGCGTGGCAGGCGCGGGTCGCCGCACTGCCCGTGGAGAAGCGGCGCGAGCTGGACCGCCTGCGCGAGGGCCGGCTGCCCGAGGGCTGGCGGGACGCGCTGCACGCATTCAAGCGACGTGCCCTGGAAGCGCGCAAAGCCGAATACGGGATCAAGCTGTCCGCCGACATCATCGACATGCTCGCCGAGGCGATCCCGGAGCTGCTCTCCGGGGCGCCCGACCTCGAGGGCGCCACCCAGCACAAGCGCCGTCTCGCCCCGTTCACGGCGACCGATCACTCCGGCCGCTATGTCCATTACGGCATCCGCGAGCACGCCATGGGGGCGATGCTGAACGGCATGGCGGCGCATGGCGGCGTGGTGCCGATCGGCGTCACCTATCTCGTGTTTTCCGACTACATGCGCCCGACCCTGCGCCTCACTGCCATGATGGGCCTGCGCGTGAGCTTCGTGTTCAGCCATGATTCCATCGGCATCGGCCGCAACGGCCCGACCCACCAGCCCGTCGAATATCTCGCCGCGCTCCGCGCCATCCCCAACATGCTCGTGCTTCGCCCCGCCGACGCGGTCGAGGCCGCCGAGTGCTGGGAGATCGCCCTCGAGCACCGGGCCGGTCCGTGCTCGCTCATCTTCGCGCGCCAGCCGCTCCCGCCGGTGCGCAGCGGCAATGCCGGCGAGAATCTCTCCGGCCGCGGCGCCTACGTGCTCGCCGAAGCGGAGGGCGGCGCCCGCCGGGCCACAATCCTCGCCACCGGCTCGGAGGTCGCAATCGCCCTGCAGGCGCGCGCCCGGCTGCAGTCCGACGGCGTGCCCACCGCCGTCGTCTCGATGCCGTGCTGGGAGCTGTTCGAGCAGCAGGACGGCGCCTATCGTGGCGCGGTGATCGGCGAGGGCACCATCCGCGTCGGCGTCGAAGCGGCGGTGCGCCTGGGATGGGACCGCTACATCGGCGGGGATGGCGGCTTCGTCGGCATGACCGGCTTCGGCGCCTCCGGCCCCGAGGACGAGCTCTTCGCCCATTTCGGCATCACGCCGGAGCGTGTGGAAGCGGCAGTGCGCGAACGCCTCCAAGGGAATACCTGAGATGGTGACGATCGCCGACGTGATGACGACCGACCTCGTCACGGTGAGCCCGGATACGCCGATCAACGAGGTCGCAGCCCTCCTCTACAACCGGCGCATCAGCGGCGTGCCGGTGGTCGACGCCGCCGGGCAGCTGCTGGGTGTGGTCGGCGAGGGCGACCTGATCGCCCATGCCGGCACCGTCGGCGAGCAGCGGCAGTCGTGGTGGCTGAAATTCTTCTCCGACACGACCAGCCTGGCCCGCGACTACGCGCGCACCCATGGCCGCCTCGCGCGCGACGTCATGCGCACCGGCGTCGCGACCATCGCCGAGACCGCGAGTATCGCCGAGGCGGCGAAACTCTTCGCGCGCCAACAGGCCAAGCGCTTGCCCGTGTTGCGCGACGGGCAACTCGTCGGCATCGTCACCCGCAGCGACCTCCTGAAGGTCCTGGCGACTTCCGCCGCGACGCCGCAGGTCAGCGCCGACGACCGCACCATCCGCGCGCGCCTTCTCGAGCACCTCGGCGCACAGAGCTGGGCCCGGCTGAGCAACAAGAACATCATCGTCGAGAACGGCACCGTGCATCTCTTCGGCTTCGTGCAGAACGACCAGGAACGCCAAGCCATCCGCCTCGCCGCCGAAAGCATCGCCGGCGTCAACGCCGTCGAGGATCACCTGACACCGGAACTCCACCTTCCCGTCTAGATCCGCGCCTGCCGCAGGATGGGTTGACGGGATCAAAACTGGACGAATACCTTGCCGAGCGCCGGCAAAACCGGGCGGCGGCGTTCGGCTTTGCCTGGCAGGGTGTCTCATGATCTCGGTATCGACCGCCTCCGACAAGGCGTCGGGCGTTCGGAAATGTCTCGCAGTTCTCGCCATGCTGACAGCTGCGGCGCTGGTGCCGGGCCATGCTCACGCCCAGACGCCGGCACCCGACAAGCTCACGGCCGTCTTCTCGAGCGCGCTGGCGAACTCACAGTACTGGTCGATGTTCCTGGTCGGCGTCGACAAGGGCTTCTATCGTGACCACGGGATTGAGCTCGAGTTCCTGGAGGGACAGGGTGGCGGCGTGACCGCCCAGGTCATTGCCAACGGCCGCGCCGATATCGGCCTGGGCGTGAGCGCCAGCTCGGTGATCAACGCCGATGCCGGCGGCGCCGATCTCAAGATGATCGGCCTGGACGCGCCGGTAGCGGCGATCGCCGTGCTGTCCAAGCCGCCCCGCACGCTCGACAAGCCGAGCGATCTCGTCGGCAAGACCATCGGCATTCCCCCGGGAACCTCGCAGGCGCTGGCCTGGCCGGGCTTTCTCGCCGCCAACGGGATCGATCCGAAGTCGGTCACCGTGGTCAACGTGCAGCTCGCCAGCATGCGGGCGGCGCTTCTGCAGGGCCAGGTGGACGGCTACCTCGCCTTCTCCATCTCCAATCTGCCGCTGCTGAAAGGGCTCGGCGTGCAGGACCCGCACGCCTTGCTGTTCAGCGATTTCGGCCTTCGCCTTGCCCCGGACTCCGGCGAGATCGTGCGCGACGGCCTGATCCGGTCACGGCCCGACGTGCTGAAGCGCCTGCTGGCGGCGATCGACGAGTCCTTCACATTCGCCTTCGCCCACCCCGAGGAGGCGGTCCAGGCAGGACATCGCATGTACCCCAATTCGATCCAGCCCGAGGTCGCGACGGCCCAGCTTCGCCTCGAGGCGGCCCTGTTCCAGGCCAATCGCCACTCCGGCAAGCCGCTGATGTGGATGCCGCCGGAGGATTGGGCGCAACAGGTCGTCACGCTGACCAAACTCGGCGGCGTCACCGGCGCCAAGCCGCCGGAGAGCTACTACACCAACGACCTGCTACCCGAAGCCCGGTGATCCGGCAAAGCCGGGACATGCCGGGCGAGGCCCTCGAACGACCTGTCCCAGCCGCGCCTGCAGCGCGCTCGCCTGCCGAGATCGTCATCGACATCGCCGACGTCGCGATGACCTACCGCGCCGCCGGCAAGGACATCCAGGCGCTCGTCCGGACATCGCTGGCGATCAGGCGGGGCGAATTCGTCTCCCTGCTCGGGCCGAGCGGCTGCGGCAAGACGACCTTGCTGCGCATCGTCGCCGGGCTGCAGGCCCCGAGCTCGGGGCGCGTGAGCGTCGCCGGCATTCCGGTGTCACGGCCGCAAACGGAGATGGGGATCGTCTTCCAGACGCCGATCCTGCTGGAGTGGTTCGATGTCCTGGGCAACGTCATGCTGCGGCAGGACCCGCGCCCGGCTGGCCGGGCGGCCGCCATGCGCCGCGCCAGTGCGCTGCTGGCGCAAGTCGGCCTGGCGGGATGCGAGGGGATGCGCCCATCGCAGCTCTCCGGCGGCATGCAGCAGCGCGTCGCGCTGTGCCGCGCGCTGCTGCACGACCCGTCGGTGCTGCTCATGGACGAGCCGTTCGGTGCGCTGGACGCCCTGACGCGCGACCAGATGTGCCTCGATCTGCAGAAGCTCTGGACCGGCGGCGAGAAGACGGTGCTCTTCGTCACCCACGACATCGGCGAGGCGGTGTTCCTGTCCGACCGCGTGCTGGTGATGGCGCCGAGCCCCGGTCGGGTCGACGTCGCGATCGACATCGATCTGCCGCGGCCCCGCCGCCTGTCATCGCGCGACACCGAAGCCTTCTTCCATGCTTGCCGGACCATCCGGCAGGCCTTCGAACGTCGCGGCGTGCTGCGCGACGATGCGGCGGCATCATGACGAAGCGGCATGCCGAAATCGCCGGCGGCGGCATCGGCGGGCTGGCGCTCGGCATGATGCTGGGCCGGCACGGATGGTCGGTGCGCATCCACGAACGCTCGCCGGAGATCAGGGAGATCGGCGCCGGCATTTCGTTGCGCAACAACTGCATCGCCGTGCTCGAGCACTACGACGTCTTTCCCCGGCTCGAGCCGCTGGGTTCGAAGCTGCGGATGGAGCTGTCGGTCGACCGGCACGGCCAGGTGATGCAGCGGCGCCAGCTTTCCGGGCATTTCCGCACGCACGTGTTCCCGCGCCAGTCCGTGGTCGACATCCTCGCCCAATCCGCGCGCGAGGCCGGCGCCGAAATCGTCACCGCCTCGCACATCACCGGCGCCGAGCCGTCCGGCGCGCTGATCGATGCGAACGGCCGCCGTTACGGCGGCGACCTGGTGGTCGGCGCCGACGGGATCCGCTCGAAGGTCCGAATGGCGCTGCGTCTGTCCGCGCGGCTCTCCGAGCGGGGCACGCAGGTCAACCGCTACCTGATCCCGACGCGCTCCTTCACCAGCGACGACACCATGTTCGAGCACTGGTCCGAGGGCCGGCGCGTCGGGATCATGCCCTCCGGACCCGGCCAGACCTTCGTCTATCTCGTGATGCCCCGGCGTGATCGTGCGGCCTGTGCGCTGCCGCTCGATACCAGGAGCTGGCAGCGATCCCACCCCACCCTGGCCGACGCCTTCGAGATCATCGCGCGATCCGACGGCACGCAATATCCCTACAACGTCGTGGAGTGTCCGCGCTGGTCGGCCGGCCGCGTCGCCCTGATCGGCGATGCCGCGCACGGCATGCCGCCGACCCTGGGCCAGGGCGCCGGCCTGACCATGATGAACAGCCACGCCCTGGCGGAAATCGTCTCGGGCCCGCGTCCCGTCGAGGAGGCGCTGGCGGATTGGGAGCAGATGGTCCGCTTCATCAGCGACCGCACACGGCGCTGGGCGATCCGCTACGACCAGTTCACGCGCCACTGGCCGCTGGCCCTGCGGCCGCTGGTGATGTGGGCGTTCGACCGCTTCCCCATCCTCAACGAGCGCATGCGCATCGCCGACCAGGGGCTCGCCCTGACCCCGGTCAGGCTGGACAAGCGAGGTCGGCTTGACACCCGCGCTGCCTGACCGCCCGATCCGCGGCCGTGTTCCCGGCGTCCTGACCGCCTACGGCCCCGCCGTGCTGACCTTCGCGGCGTTTCTCGTGCTCTGGGAAGTCGCGGTCCGGCTGTTCGCCATTCCGCTCTATCTGCTGCCGCCGCCATCACGGGTCGCCGTCTATATCATCACCCACGCCGACACCTTCATCAGCGCCGGCCTGGCGACGCTGCGGCTGGTGCTGGCGGGATTCGCCATCAGCATCGCGCTGGGCATTCCACTGGGGATCCTGCTGGCGCGATCGCGGATCTTTGCCCGGACCGTCTACCCGCTTCTGGTGGGCAGCCAGACCTTCCCCAAGCTGGCGGTCGGCCCGCTCTTCGTCGTCTGGTTCGGCTTCGGGCCGATGCCGAAGCTGCTGCTGGCGTTCCTGGTCGCCTTCTTCCCGATCATGATCGACGCGACGACCGGCCTGCAATCGGTGCGCGCCGATACGCTGATGCTGGCGCGCTCGCTCGGCCTCGGGCGGGTGCGCACGTTCCTGCAGATCCAGCTGCCGCAGGCGCTGCCCAGCATCTTCTCCGGCCTGAAGATCGGCTCGACGCTGGCGGTGCTCGGCGTCCTGGTCGCCGAGTTCCTGGGCGCCGCCGGCGGATTGGGCTATCTCGTCATCACGGCGACGGGAAACCTCGATACCGTGCTGCTTTTCTCGACGCTGGTGATCATCGCGCTGATGGGGCTGGCGCTGTACGGCCTGGTCGTGGTTTGCGAGAAATGGAGCATCGGATCCTGGTACAACGTGGCCCCGATCCGCGCGCCCTGAAGCGGATTTGGATGAGTGCGGGAGGACAGCGATGGCGGTGACGAAATCGGAGCCCTGGTACGTCAGGACACTCGACCTGGTGAAGCGCCGCCACGAACCCAGGCTCGACAAGGTAGGACGGCCCTATTACCAGCATTTCGAGCGGGTCGCCGACCGGCTGCTGCAAGCCGTGCCGGACGCCACGCCAGCGCAGGTCCAGGCGGCGCTCCTGCACGACGCGCTCGAGCCGGGCGAGATGTCCCCCTCCGAGCTGCGCGACAACGGCATCGATGACGAAACCATCCGGATCATCCAGGCCATCACGCTGCCCACCGACGGCCGGGACTATCTGCAGTACATCAACGACCTTGCCGCAACGCGGGATGTCTACGCCATCCAGGTGAAGCTCGCCGACAACGCCGATGCGATCGCCAATTACCAGGCGGATGCGAGCGATGCTGCCAAGGAGATGCTGGAGCGGCGATTCCTGCCATCCCGGCAGATCCTGCTGCAAGCGGTGGCCTGAACAGGGAGGCTCATCATGGACGTGTCCGCGCCCGCTGCCGACTGGTCGCCGCAGCTGCGAGAGGAGTTTGCCGCCAACCGGCAGAACGGCAGGGTGGGAACCCGGCTGCTCGCCCAGACGGATCGCGTCCGCGTGTGGGAATCCCGTCTCGGCCCCGGCGAACGCATCGCCTTTCATCGCCACGTCCTGAACTATGCCTGGACCGCGATGTCGGCGGGAACCTCCCGCTCGCACGCCGAGGACGGTTCGGTCCGCGAGCGCACATACCGGCCGGGCGACACCGCCTATTACCAGTACGGGCCGGGCGAGTTCCGCTTCCACGATCTCGAGAATGTCGGAACCACGGAGCTCCTCTTCGCCATCGTCGAAAGCCTCGACAGCCCCAACCCTGCGCTCCCCCTCTCGCGCCAGTCCCCGGTGTAGGCCGCGCCATGTTCGTCTTGAACGACCTGCCGGCACCGGTTCCGCCGGACCTGCTGGAGCTGCTGCGCAATGCCGAGCCGGCGACGATCGGGCATTTCCTGCATACCGGGTTCATGGCCCCGGAGATCCGCTGCCTGGTGCCGGGTTACGTGCGGGTCGCCGGCACCGCGGTGACGGCGCGCTGCTACGGCGCCGACACCACGATCGTGCACTACGCGCTGGGACAGCTGCGGCCCGGCGACATCCTGGTGCTGGACCGCGCCGGCGATGTCAGGCACGCGGCCTGCGGGGGCGGCGTGGCCTTCGCCGCGCGCGCGGCGGGCTGCCTCGGCATCGTCATCGACGGCATGGCGACCGACGTCCAGGAGCTGCGCGAGTATGGCCTGCCGATCTGGGCGCGCGGCCTCTCGGCGGTCACCGGCAAGCGGCAGTTCGGGCATGGCGAGTTCTGCGTGCCGGTTGCCTGCGGCGGCGTGGCCGTCGCCCCGGGAGACGCCATCCTGGCCGACGAGAACGGCATCCTCGTCCTGCCGCCGGAGCAGATCCGCAGCGCCGCGGAGCGCGCCATCGCCATGCAGCGCGACGAGACGCAGCGGCTCGAGCGGGTGGCCGCCGGCGAACGCCTGCCCGACATCAACGGCACCAACGCCCGCATCCGCGAGATCATGGCCGGCCCCTGATTGTGCGAGGCCGGTCCCTCCCTTAGGCTCGGCGTGCGTTGGGCTCGGCGTTCGGGGGGCTCGGCGTTCGGGGGGCTCGGCGTTCGGGGGGATTGGACATGGTGGAATTCCGACCGTTGCAGGGCAGCTTCGGGGCCGAGGTTCTCGGCGTGCCCGCCGACCTGCAGATGGACGAGGACAGCTTTCGCGATGTCGAGGCGGCTTGGTTCCGGCACTCGATACTGCTGTTCCGCAACCTGCACATGACCCCGGCGCAGCACGTCGCCTTCACCCGGCGGCTCGGCCCGCTGCACATCATGGAGCCGCTGACCATGAACCTGCCGGGGTACCCGGAGGTGTTCGTGGTCTCCAACGCCGTGCAGGACGGCAAGCCGATCGGCCTCAAGCGTGCCGGCGAGGGCTTCCACACCGACGGCGAGGACAAGCGCATCCCCAACGCCGGCTCCTTCCTCTACGCCATCGCGGTGCCGCCCGAAGAAGGCGACACGCTGTTCGTCGACATGTACGCGGTCTACGAGGCGCTGCCCGACGACATCCGGCAGCGCCTGGTCGGCCGGCGCGCCAGGTTCAGCCGCATCGATCTGCACCACGTGCACTATCCGCTGCTGCCGGCGCTGACCGAGGAGCAGAAGCTGGCGCGGCCGGACGTCTATCATCCGCTGCTGCGCCGCCATCCCCGCAGCGGGCGGACCTCGCTCTATATCGGCCGCTGGGCCTGCGACATCGAGGGCATGCCGGTTGCCGAGGGCCGCGAGCTCGTCGCCTATCTCCAGGAATTCGCCAGGCAGCCGCGCTTCATCTATCGCCAGCGCTGGCGCGTCGGCGACGCCGTGCTGTGGGACAACCGCTGCACCCAGCATTGCGCCACCGGCTTCAAGGACGATGTCTACGTCCGCACGATGTACCGCACGACCCTGGAGGGCGAGGTGCCGGATATGGCGGTGCCGGCGACCTCCCTTGTGGCCTGAGCGCGATCATGTCGAACAGGTTCACCATCCGGCCGACCGGCGCGGCGTTGGGCGCCGACATCGTCGGCTTCGATTTCCGCCGCTACACGGAAGCGGACATCGCGCAACTGCGCACCGCCTGGCTCGAGCACCTGGTGCTGCGCTTTCGCGACACCGACCTGGATGACCCCACGCAGATCCGCTTCTCCGCCGAGTTCGGTCCGCCGGTGATCCATCCGCGCCAGTTGCAGGAGGGCGCGCACGGCGAGCATCCCGAGATCCTGTCGATCAGCAATCTCCGCAAGCCCGACGGCAGCCCGGCCGGCGATCTCGGCGACGGCGAAGTGCACTGGCACACCGATACGTGGTTCAAGGAACGGCCGCCCGCCGGCTCCTTCCTGCGCGCGCTCCAGGTTCCGCCGGAGGGCGGCAACACGCATTTCCTCAACATGTACGCGGCCTATGAGGCGCTGCCCGCCGACATGAAGACGCTCATCGCCGAGCGCCGTATCCATCACCAGACCGTCTATGACGGCCGCGGCGACGTGCGCATGGGAATGACGGTGCCGGAGAGCGCGGACGTGCGGACCTGGCCGGGTGTCGACCATCCGATCGTGCGCCGGCACGGCGAGAGCGGCCGCGCCTGCCTCTATCTCGGCGGAAGGCGGCATGCGTCCATCGTCGGCATGCCGCCCGACGAAAGTGCCGCCGTGCTGGACGCGCTCTGGGCGCATGTCGCCGACGAGCGCTTCACCTGGACGCAGATCTGGCGCGTCGGCGATCTGGTGGCCTGGGACAACCGCTGCACGATGCACCGGCGCGACGCCTTCGACCCGAACAGTGCGCGCCTGATGCATCGGACGACGGCGGAGGGGGAGCGGCCAAACTAAGGAAGGCCAGGGCTCTGCCCTGGACCCGCTGGGGGCAGCGGCCCCCAGACCCCACGACTTAAGTAATGGGGTTTGGGGCCCGCGGCCCCAATGGGGTCGAGGGGCAAAGCCCCTCGCCTTCTTCCGGGCGAACAGGAGAGATCAATGCAGACGCTTCCTCGCCGCACGCTGCTGACGGGCGCCCTCGCAGCTCCCTTCGTCATCTCCGCCCGCGCCGCCGAGACGCTGGTGGTGACGGCCTATGGCGGCGAGTACCAGGAAGTCTTCACCAAGACCGTGCTGCAGCCCTTCGAGCAGAAATTCGGCGTGCACATCATCTACGACCAGAGCGGCGGCGCCGCGCAGACCTACGCGAAGATCCGCGCCGCGCGGGGCGCCCCCGGTTTCGATGTCGCCGCGGAGCTGACGGCGCCGGAAGCCATCCTGGGGGGACGCGAGAAGCTGCTCGAGCCGGTCAGCGAGCGCGAAGTGCCGAACCTGAAATACGTCTGGCAGAAGAGCCTGACGGCGATCCCGCCCGTCGGCGTCATTCCCTACTACCAGTACACGCCGCTGCTCTGGAACAAGCACAAGATCGACAAGCCGGACAGCTGGGCGGATTACTGGATGCCCGGGGCCAAATACGGCGACAAGATCAAGGGCCATCTGCTGGGTCATGACCCCGGCTCCAACGTGCTCGAGGTGTACGCGCTGATCATGGCGGCCAAGCTGAAGGGCGGCGGTGTCGACGACATGGCGGGCGCCTGGGAGCTGCTGAAGCAGCAGAAACCCTATCTCGGCCCGGTGATCCAGACTTCGGCGCAGGCGGCGCCGTATTTCGAGAACGAGGAGGTCTGGCTGACGCCATACTGGAGCGCCCGCTCCGGCTATTACGTCGCCAAGGGCTATCCTTTCGGCTTCACCATTCCCAAGGAGGGCACGATCGGCCTGGTCGACGTCTCCTCGGTGCCGGTCGGCGCCGCCAACAAGAAGCTGGCGTTCGAGTTCCTGAATTTCCGCCTCGATCGCGACGTGCAGCGCGCCTTCTGCCTCGGCTATTTCGCCAGTCCCGGGCGCCCCGACATCACGGACTGGCCGGCCGAGTTTGCGGAGAACCAGATCGTCACCGAGCAGAAGATGGCGGCGCTCGACCTGCCGGACAGCGCGGTGATCGGCCGCATGCGCAACGCCTGGGTGATGCAGTGGCAGGAGATCATGGCCAGCTGAAAGGCCACCGGCCTTTGAGGATGGTCCCCTATCTGCTGGTCGCGGTGCCGGCGGGCTTTCTTCTGGCCTTCTTCGTCGCGCCGAACATGATCCTGCTCTCGGCGAGCCTGCTGGAATCCGAGGGCATGGTGCCCACCGGCGTGCTCACACTCGGCAATTTCACGACGCTGCTGTCGCACCGCATCTACGTCGACGCCATCATCCGCACGTTCGGGATCGGGCTGGCGGTCGGCGCACTGGTCGTGCTGCTGGCCTATCCCGTCGCCTATGTGCTGGTGCGCACCACCAGCAGATGGAAAAATGTGCTGCTGGCGCTCGCCCTCTCGCCGCTGCTGGCCAGCGTCATCGTGCGCACCTATGGCTGG
The DNA here is from genome assembly GCA_019240395.1 of Acidisphaera sp. Lineage (GTDB taxonomy): Bacteria > Pseudomonadota > Alphaproteobacteria > Acetobacterales > Acetobacteraceae > JAFAYA01. Next base: position 15,814 of record JAFAYM010000097.1, read on the forward strand.
TGGGTGCTGTTCAACCGCGACGGCGCCGTCAACGAGGCGCTGCAAGCCCTTCATCTGACTGCCCGGCCGCTGATCATGCTGCCCTCCACCGCCATCATCATCGTCGGCCTGACGCACGCCTTGCTGCCGTACGGCGTGCTGACGCTGATGGCGGCGCTGAACGGAGTCAGTCCAAACCTGGAACGCGCGGCGATCAGCCTCGGCGCCGGGCGGATGCGCGCCTTTGCCGCGACCACCCTGCCGCTCACCGCGCCGGGCATCATCGGCGGCTTCCTGCTGGCCTTCGGCGTGGCGATCAGCGCCTATGCTACGCCGGCGATCCTGGGCGGACCGGCGACGCAGACCATGGCGACCCTGATCTACACGTTCATGGCGACCTTGCTGAACTGGTCGCTCGGCTCGGCGCTCGGCGTCGTGCTGCTGGCGAGCTGCCTGACCCTGCTGATGCTGACTGCCCTGGTCAGCCGCCGGCGCGCCCTCACTTGAGGCGGCCCGTCTCGTACCTGGCGCTGCTGGCGGCCGTCGCCCTGATCTACCTGTTCATGCTCGGGCCGATCCTGATCACGGCCGTGGTGTCCTTCAACCGCAGCGACCGCTCGTATTTCCCGCCGCGCGGCCTGTCCCTGCACTGGTGGGGTGCCGCCTTCACGCCGCAATGGACCGGCGCCTTCGTCTTCAGCCTGGAGCTGGCGGCGCTGAGCGCGATCGCCACCACCATCGCCGGCCTGCCGCTGGCGCTGGCGTTCCGGAGCTACGAGTTTCCCGGCAAGGCAGCGATCCAGGCGATGACGCTGGGGCCACTGGTGCTGCCCAGCCTGGTCACCGGAATCGCTCTGCTGCAATTCCTGACGCTCGCCGGACTCGGCTCCTGGATCGGCTTGCCGGCGCTGCTGATCGGTCATGTCGTCATCTGCCTGCCGTTCAGCGTGCGGACGATCGCCATCAGCCTGGCTTCGATCCCGGTGAGTGCCGAACTCGCGGCGGCGAGCCTGGGCGCCTCTCCCGGTGCGGTGCTGCGCGAGATCACCTTGCCGCTCGCCCGTTCCGGGGTGGGGGCGGGCATGATCTTCGCCTTCATCAGCAGCTTCGACGACGTGAACCTGGCGCTGTTCGTCTCCAGTCCGCGACAGACGCCGATCACCGTGCAGATCATGCAGTTCCTGGAATTCGGCTTCTCCCCCACACTGGCGGCACTCTCGATACTCTCGATGCTGGTGCCGCTGGCCCTGGTCGCGCTGTGCGGCCGCGTGGTCGGCATCGGCGGCTATCTGCAGCAGGAACAGGGCCATGCCTGAGGGGCGCATGTCCGAGGCGGCGCTTGAGCTGCGCGGCCTGGAGAAGCGCTTCGGCGCGCAGACCGCGGTCGCCGCGATCGACCTGCAGGTCCAGCAGGGCGAGTTCGTCACCCTGCTCGGGCCGAGCGGCTGCGGCAAGACGACAACGCTCAACATGATCGCCGGATTCATCACCCCGGATGCCGGCAGCATCCGGCTCGGCGGCCGCGCCGTGGAAAACCTGCCGCCGCACCGCCGCGATCTCGGCATCGTCTTTCAGGACTACGCGCTGTTCCCGCATCGCAACGCTGCGGAGAACGTCGCTTTCGGCCTGCGCATGCGCAAGCTGGCGAAGACGGAGATAGCCGCGCGTGTCGCCGACGCCCTGCGCATGGTCCGTCTGGACGGGCTCGACAAGCGGCGGCCGCTGCAGCTGTCCGGCGGGCAGCGCCAGCGCGTGGCCCTCGCCCGGGCGCTGGTGATCCGCCCGGCTCTGCTGCTGCTCGATGAGCCGCTGTCCAATCTCGACCTGAAGCTGCGCGAGGAGATGCGCAGCGAGATCTCCACCCTGCAGCGCCGGCTGGGCATCGCCACGGTCTTCGTCACCCACGACCAGGACGAGGCGCTGACCATGTCGGACCGGATCGCCGTGATGCGGCAGGGGCGCATCGAGCAGATCGGCACGGCACGCGACATTTATGAACGGCCGGCCTCGGTGTTCGTCGCCACCTTCATCGGCAGCACCAACCTGGTGCGCGCCAAACCCGCCGGTCCGCCCAGCGAGGGTCTGGTGCCGCTCGCCACCGCCGCCGGCCCGGCGATCCTGCGGCTCGACCGGCCGCTCGCCGCCGGCGCCGACCTGCTGCTGGCGATACGGCCGGAGCGATTGCAGCTGACGCCGACCGGCACCGCGCCGGACGGCAGCACCGCTTGGCCGGTGCGTATCGAGGGCGTCACCTATCTCGGCGGCCGGCTCGAGATCGCCCTCCGCCTGGCCGACGGCTCGCCGGCGACCGCCCATGCGATGAATCTCGGCGCCATGGCTTGGCAACCCGGCCACGTCGCCGATGCCTGGTTCCGACCGGACGATGCCTGGCCGATCCTTGACGGCGGGGCAAGCGACGGCGCCGCCCCGTGATCAGACCTGCAAGGTGGCCACTTCGCCGCTCCGGTTGAACACCCCGCCCTCACAGACGAACGGCTCCTCCACCGGCGGGCGCGCCAGCACCGCGTCGGCGATGTCGGCGACGGTCGCCCCGACCGGTTGCACGCCCGCCTGCGCACAGGCCTCGGTCAGGGCCTCGAGCATGGCCCGGAAGCGCTTGCAGGTCGGGTCGGAGGGGTCCCGATACTCGTACATGTTGTGCGAAATGGCGTTGAGCACCGGCACGGCGGGCCGGCGCTCCCGCACCTGCGCCACGATGTTGCGCGCAATCGTCGCGTAACTGACGCCGTACTCGCCGGGCCAGTCCACATCCGGGCGGAAATCGGCGTGCATCCGCCGGCCGATGCGTCCCTCGAGGAGCACGGAGAAATCCGCCGAGAGCGGCATGTTGCAGAAATCGAGTTTACCCTCAGCCTGCCGGAACTCCCCGTTGCCGCGATGCGGATCGGGCTCGCACCCCGTCCAGATCGCCCGCATCTCCGGCAGCACGCGGCCGGGTGCCGAGCAGGAGCCGCCGCGGAAGCCCTGCTCCACGAGCACCCGGAAGACGGCGTCGTTGGCGGAAAAGGTCCCCGGGCGGAAATAGCGCGGCGCACGGCCGATCGCCTCGGCCCAGATCGCCGAGGCCTCCGCCAGCAGCGCCCGCTGTTCCGCCTCCGGCAGCCCGCCGTAATGCGCGAAGTAGCGCTTCCCACCGTGGCGCCACAGCGCGTATTTCCAGGGGTGCATGTGCAGGCCAAGGCAGCATCCCTGCCCGGCCAGATCATTGAACATCTCCGCCTGCGCCGTCGCCGTCTCGGGATGCACGAAGAAGGTGACGGGAAAGCCGTACTCCGCCGCGATGTCGCGGTAGCCGCGCACCGCCCGCTCGCCATGCGCCCAGTCACGCGGCCCGGTGGCCGAGGGATGGGTGGTCGCCGTGGTCGGCTCGCAATCCATGGTGATGACGACGCTGATCCCGTTCACCGCGTTCTCCTCCGTCAGACACCCACCGGCGCAAGCGTCTCGCCCGCTTCGGCGCGATCCGCCACGGCGTGCGCCCCGAACCGGCGGCGCAGCCGGACCATCGGCTGCTCGATGGCGTAATACGAAAGCGCCGCGGCGGCAAAGGACAGCAGCAGGAGCACGGGCGCGACCTCGGCGAACCAGGCACGGCCGAACACGCCGGAGGTGACGGGCTGGCCGACGGTCTGCGGCAGCAGGGCCGACGCGCAGACCAGCACGATCCAGTGCCAGAGGTAGAGGGAATAGCTCCATCGCCCCATCAGCACCGCCGGGCGGAGCGAAAGCAGGCCGCGCAGCGCCGCCAGCGGCTCCGCGAACAGCACGCCGCCGACGGCGAGCAGCAACGCCACCCCCTGCACGCTGAACCGGATGCTGTCGCGAAACATCGGCGCGCGGATCGCCAGCGAGGCCAGCAGCAGCCCGCATCCCACGGCGAAGGCGCGTGGATCGCGCAGCACACGCAGCAGCCGCGGCGCGCCCGCCGTGTCGAGCGCGGTCGCCAGCACGGCGCCGAACAGGATCGAATCCACCCGCGTGTCGGTCGCCCGTACCACCCGGTCCTCGGGATTGCCGCCGAGGCAGGCCAGCGTGTCGGTGTGGCACGCCGCTGCCACGTGCCAGCGCCACAGCGCGACGGCGACGATGGCGGCGCACAGCCCCGCCGCGAAACCCCGCCGATTGCCGGCGAACAGCGCGACAGTCAGCGGAAAAAGCAGATAGTAATGCTCCTCGACAGCCAGCGACCACAGGATCGCATAGGGATGGAAGGTATCCGCGAGCCCGGTGCGATACCCCTCGAGCAGGAAAAAATAGTTGTTGTAGTAGAACAGCGAGGCGAGAAGCTGGCCGAGCGTGATCGTGCCGCCCAGCAGCGCGAACGCGCCGCCGCCGATCGCCACCATCGTCAGCAGCGCCGGATACAGCCGCAAGGCGCGCCGGACGTAGAACGCGCCGATGGCGATCCGCCCGCTCCCCGCGCGCTCGGCCAGAAGCTGCCGGGTGATCAGGAAGCCGCTGATGAAGAAGAACACGGTCACGCCAAGGCCGCCCGGAACGATCGCCCCCAGACCGAAATGCGAAACCATGACCAGCCCGACGGAAACCGCGCGCATTCCGTCGAGCGCCGGCACATAGGCAAACGATGGCGCCGCCGAGCAAGGCCGGGCGCCGAGCGCCCCGCGTGCCGCCGCCTGGTCCATCTAGTGCCGCTCGCGCTGCTGGCGCTGATCGCCGCCGCCCCGCCTCCCAGCGCCACCCCGACTTCGCGCCTGGACGAGCCGGCCTGGGCCGCACGGCACGCAGCGAAACTGGAGGAGGTACGGCGCAAGCATCCCGATCTGATCTTCCTCGGCGATTCCATCACTCAGAACTGGGAGAAGCACGGCGGCCCCGCCTGGGATGATTTCGCGCCGGGATGGCAGCGCTTCTACGGCCGCCGCAACGCCGTCAATCTCGGCTTCTCCGGCGACACCACCGCCAACCTGCTGTGGCGCATCGAGAACGGCGAGGTGGACGGCATCAGCCCTCGGGCCGCCGTCGTGCTGATCGGCGTCAACGATTTCGGCGGTCCGCACTGGTCGGTCGCCGACACCCTGGCGGGAATACTTGCCGTGGTCGCCGCCCTGCACGCCCGCCTGCCCTCCACGCATATCCTGCTGCTCGGTGTGCTGCCCAACGCCTGGTCCGATCATATCGCGGCGCAGACCGCGGCGCTCGACGCCGCTCTGCGCCGTCGCGACTGGGCGCCCATGAACGCCACCTGCCTCGATCTGTCCCATATATTCCTGCGAAACGGCGTGCTCGACCGCTCGCTGTTCTTCGATCCGCTGCTCGACCCGCCGCAGCCGCCTCTGCATCCTACTGCGCAGGCTCAGGAACGACTCTCCGAGGCTATCGAACCGGCGCTTTTGAAAATCCTCAAGTGAGAAAGGAAGGCGAGGGGCTCTGCCCCCCAATCCTGAAGGAGGGGACCCCGCTGGGGCCCGTTGGCCCCAGACCCCATGACTCGAGCTGCAGGGCGGAAAAAAGCAGCAGGGTTCCGAACGGGTTGTTGGGGACGAAATACGAGCTTTCCATCAGGTTGTGGACGACGAAGGCCAGCAGGAAGCCCAGGTGGAACAGCGCGGTGCCCCCGGACCGCGCGCGTGCCACCGCCCGAAAGGCCAGGAAAAGCGCCCGCCCCAACACCAGCAAGGCCAGGCCCAGTCCGATGAATCCGGTGGTCGCGACCAGGTCCAGATAGCCGTTATGCGCCTCGTTCGTGTACTCGGTGTCGGAGGCGAACCAGTATCCCTTGTAGAGGCTGGGTTGCACCAACGGGTTAATATCCCAGAACGAGGCGAAGCCGGCGCCCAGCAGCGGACGCTTGGCGATCTCCGACACGGTGAACGCCCAGACGTCGATCCGATTGGTGAAGGTGATGCCGGCGAGCGGCGCCAGCGCATCCCGGCCCTCGATGCCCGCCCAGGCGAAATAGAGGAACAGGACCACGCCCACGAGCCCGGCGACCGTCGCCGCGATCGCCGCGATCACCAGGGCCGGGCGGCGCAGCAGGCTCAGCAGCATCGGCAAAACCAGCAGGGCGCCCAGCGCGATCACCGTGCTGGTGGTCGACCGCGCCAGCAGGAGAAGCACGAACGCCAGACCGCCCAGCACCGCCGAGCCGCCCCGCGCGGCGGCGCTGCGGGCAACCGGCCAGTAGGTGATCGCGGCGAGCAGGGCGTAGAGCCCGATCGCGCCGGCGGCGTTCTTGTGGGGATGGATGCCGGCCAGCCCCAGATCGGTCATCGCCAACCCTGGCGCCACGATCGCCGAGCCGAGGTCGATCAGCACCACCAGCCCGGTCCCCAGCACCAGCACGAGATGCGTCGCGCGGACCCGCCGCACGCCGACGCTGATCGCCGCGAACACCATGAGCGCGACGACATAGAACAGGAAGCGCCGCACCGAAGCCGCCCGATCGAGCGCCCAGAACGTGCTGGCGCCGAACCAGGCATAGAGCAGCAGCATCGGCCAGATCGCCCGGGCCAGGCGCAGCGCGTGCCGCCAGCGCAGCGCCAGGATCGGCAGGCCGAGCAGGACCAAGCCCAGCCACACCCACCGATTGATCGTCGACGTGTCGGTGCTATAGCTCACGACGTCGTGCTGGAACGGCGCGAAGCCGATCAGCACGTAGAGCAGGGTGCAGGCCAGCAGGAAAAGCGCCAGCACTTCCAGCAGCGCGTCGGTGACCGCTGCCTGCCGCGCCTCGATCGCCGCCAGGCTGCGCGCGCGCGAAGCCTGCAACTGGGACAGGGCGGAGGACATCGGTGCACTCATCGCCTGCCGATCCTATCACGACGGGCGCGGCGGACAGAGACTATCGGGAGGAAAGGATGGACCAGGCAAGCGTGCCGCTGATCCGGCTCGGCTGGCGGCTGCGGCTCGGCGTGCTGCTCCCCTCGGTGAACACGCTGGGCGAGCCGCAGTTCAACGCCATGCTGCCCGACGGCGTATCGCTGCACGTCACCCGCCTCAAGCTCACCGGCAGCACGGAGGCGGAGCTGCTGGGCATGACGGAACGGGTGGAGGAGGCGGCGCAGCTGGTGGCCGACACCGAGCCGCAGCGCATCCTGTTCCACTGCACCTCGGTCACCACCTTCGACCTCGGCATGGCGGCGCGGCTGCGCGAGCGCATCGTCCGGGCGACCGGCATCCCGGCAAGCGTCACCGCCGAGGCGCTGGTCGCCGCCTTCGCCGCGCTGCGCGCCCGCCGGGTCGTGATGATCACGCCCTATATCGAGGCGGTGAACCAGCGCGAGGTCGCGTTCTTGCGGCATCACGGCATCGAAGTGATCGCCGAGCACGGGCTCGGCCTGTCCACCGGCCGCGAGTTCGCCGAGGTCGAGCCGGCGGAATGGCATCGCCTCGCGCTGGCGCATCGCCGCGACGATGCCGAGGCCTGCTTCCTGAGCTGCGCCCAGACCCGCACCGCCGAGATCATCGATGCGCTGGAGCGTGATCTCGGCATTCCCGTGGTGACCAGCAACCAGGCCGCCCTCTGGCACTGCCTGCGTGAGAGCGGGGTGCCCGACCGCGTGCCCGGCTTCGGGGTATTGCTGCGAGACTTCTAGAGCGTGATGACTTCTCATAGATGAAGTCCTCACGCTCTAACCGGTCGTTCGAGAGCGTGATTCAGACCTGCGGCGATTCCACCTTCGGTCATCACGCTCTAGGCTGGGGCGGTGTGCGGAGGATCGGGATCTTACAAGGGCTTGAGCAAAGTCGGGCGCTTATTCGCCTGCGCCGCGAGAACTCGCCCTTGGGGACGTTCCTGCAGCAATCGCCAGATCGCGACGTCGCGGTTATAGACATCCGGGCGAAATTGCAACATCCCGTCGGTGTCGAGAAACGCGGTCTGGTAGACCACGAACACCGGCACCGGCGTTCGCAGGTCGTTTCGGGTTGTATTGCCCGTCGCGATCCCTTGGTTGATCGCCTCGATCGGCTGGTCCGTGAGCCGGGCGGCAAACTCACGCGCGTTCTGCACCCGGATGCATCCATGGCTGATGCGGCGGTTATCACGGCTGAAGAGATCTCTATCCGGGGTGTCGTGCAGGTAGACGTCGAACCGGTTTGGCATGTCGAACATGATCAGCCCGAGTCCCGCGTCCGGTCCCGGCAGCTGCTCGACCTCGCCATTGGCCAGCATGACCATCTTGTTGCGCGTCAGATACTCCGGGTCGTGACTCAGCTTCGGCAGGATTTCCGCCTTGGCGATGTCGGCCGGGATGACCCATGGCGGGTTATAAAAGCTGGCGTCGATCGTGGCGCGAAACTCCGGGCTTTGATTACGCTCGATGTCTTCGCCGACAACGACGCGCGTCGAGAAAACCGGCTGACCCGCGCGATACAGGACCAGCCGTTCGTCAGCTATGTTGACCCACACCAGGTCCGGCGGCAGCCGCCGCGGCAGCCAGCGCTGCCGTTCGAGGTTCACCTCGATCGTGCGCAAGCGGTTACCCGATGCCTTGTTGTCCGCCGAGGTGCCCGAACGATATTTTTGCAGGGCTTGACGCAGCGCCCGATATGTCGGCGTTGCCGGCGCCAGCGCCTCGATCACCCCCGCCGGATCGGGGCTGTGGATAGCGTCGTCGAGCGCAGCAGCCACATCGATCGGCTCAGGCTCTAAAATCTCGTCATCTCTTCGGCGCTCGACCGGCACGGCACCGCGGGCCAGCGCGTCGGCATACGACAGGAAGGCGTCCGACAATAACAATTCGCGCTGAACTGGTGACAATGTCGCTCCGCGCCGGAGCAGGGATGCGTGAAACAGCTCAGGGTCGAGACCCTGGTCGTTGGCGCGCAGCACGGCCGCGATGAGGGAATCTGCCTGTGCTCGCCGGGTAGTCCAGACTGGCTCAAAACCATGGCGCGCGTAGAAGCGTCTCAGCAACCCGGCGTTGAGGTGGTCGCCGGCGACGACCAACTCAGGCGCGCCGTCGACCAGGTCGCGGAGGTCCGTGTCGGCTTGCGGCGCCAGCACGAGGTCCGGTTCGAGCATCGGATCCGAGTCGCATCCAGCCAGCGCAAGTGCCACGGCGAGAGCAACCGCTCCCCCTGCCACAGTGGCGCGTCGGGAGATTTGCGCCCGAGCGACAGTCAATGGTGCCTGGCGACTGGATCCGTCCTTGCGCCACGGCGCGCTCACTGGTGCCACTCCTGGGCCTCTGCCGACCTATGCGGCTGGAAGTTTGACTCTTTGTAAAGAAGAGCCTTTAGAATCTATCTTGTCTATGAGCGTCTCAACACAAGGAGGACCGGATGGTCGCCGTCTCTGAAACAGTCGCCCGTCACAGGCTGATCCGTGGTGTGGCGATGGCTGTCGTCGTGGTTCCCATCGCGCTTCTCGCAGCGTGTTCTCAGCAGCCGCCACCGCCGCCGGCGCCGGTGATGGTCCAGCCGTCCCCGCCGCCGCCGCCCCCGCCGCCGCCTCCGGTTCCCCCGGCTCGGGGCTAGTCTAGAGCACATCGCGCCAGGATTGTTTTGAACTCGACTTAGGCGGTCGCCATTCCCCCCTCCGGGGCTGAGATGCCCCGAGAGGGTGGATGGCGAAGCGCTGGGCGCGAACTGGTCGACCAAGAAGGCTGCAGCAACCCCGCTACTTGGCCGGCTTCACCGTCACGAAGCGCAGCGGAAACGTATCGTCGGCGAGCTGCACCAGATCGATGGTGTTGCGCGCCGCCCAGACCACCACCTGCTGGTGCAGCGGCAGGAACGCCGCGTCGTCGTGCAGGATCTTCGAGGCCTGCACGATCTCCGCGTCGCGCCTCTCCCCGTCGGTCTCCACCGCGATCTTGTCGAGCAGGTCATCGAAGGTGGAGTTGGAATAGCCGCCGTCGTTGAACACCCCGCGCGTGCCGTTGCGCGTGCCGGCCAGGTTGTAGAGCGAATTGAGCGCGTCGTAGGTGCTCGGCGTCCAACCCAGCATGTAGAAGTCGGTGTTGTAGTCGGGGTTGCTGATCTTGGCGAAATACTGCAGGCGGGTCTGCGCGTTCAGCGACACGTGCATGCCGATCTTGGCCAGCATCGCCACCACCGCCTGGCAGATCTGGGCGTCGTTGATGTAGCGGTCGTTCGGGCAATCCAGCGTGACGTCGAACCCGTCGGGATAGCCGGCATCGGCGAGCAGCTTCTTCGCCTCCGTCGGGTTGTAGGGATAGCGCACGTCGGACGCCTTGGTGTAGCCGTTGACGCCGGGCCCGTACAGCAACCCGCTCGGGTGCGACTGGCCGCGCATCACCACCTTGTGGATCGCCTCGATGTCGACGGCTTCGTTGAAGGCCTGGCGGACCCGCTGGTCCTTGAACGGATTCTTGCCCTTGATATTGGAGTTCAGCAGCTCCGGCCGCGACTGGTCGAAGCCGATATACACGGTGCGCAGCTCCGGACCCTGGACCAGGCGCAGGCCCTCGGTGTGCTCGATGCGCTCCATGTCCTGCGGCGGCACGGTGTAGATCATGTCGACATCGCCCGACAGCAGGGCGGCGACACGGGTGGCGGCGTTGGCGATGACGTTGAACTGCACGTCGGTCGCGTTGCCGTCGGGCTTGTCCCACCAGCCGGGATTGGCGTGCATGGTGGTGCGCCGGTCGGGCTCGCGCACGTCGAGAATGAACGGCCCGGTGCCGTTGGCGTGCCGGGTGGCATAGTTCTCGGCCTTCTTCGTCAGGTCCATGGTCTGCATGGCGTCGTGCGCCTCGCACCAGGCCTTGCTCATCACGACGAAGTTGGTGATCTCCTCGAGGAAGATCGGATCGGGGAACTTCAGCTCGAAGTCGACGGTCATGTCGTCGACCTTCTTCGCGTCCTTCACCGCCTGGAAATAGGCGTTGATCTGCGAGCCCGGGCCGACCGCACGCTGGTAGCTGAACACCACGTCATCGGCGGTGAAGGGCTGGCCCTCCTGGAACTTGACGCCGGGGCGCAGGTGGAAGCGCCAGACCGTCGGGCTCGGCTGCTCCCAGCTGGTCGCCAGCGCCGCCTCGACCTTCAGGTTCTTGTCGCGGCGCACCAGCGGGTCATAGAAGTTCTGCGTGAAGGTCAGCAGAAAGGTCTCGGACCGCGTATAGGGGTCCATCGAGTTGGCGTCGCCGTCATTGGCCCATTTGAAGGTCGCGGATTGCGCCGGCTGGATGCCCGATCCGATGCCCAGCCCGATGGCGATCGCCAGCGCGCCGGCCGCCCAGGATGCATGCTTCATCGAAGTCCTCATTGCTGTCATCGGTGTTCTATCAGGCTCACGGCGTGCTGCGCCCCTCTTCGACGGCGTGGCACGCCACCAGCACCGCGCCATCGCGCGTGTACCCGGGTTTTTCCGCGCTGCAGCGGGCATTTGCAAGCGGGCAGCGCGGATGGAACGGGCATCCCGGCGGCGGGGCGATCGGGCTCGGCACCTCGCCGGCGACCGGGGTCCGCCGGCTGCCGGTGACCTTGAGGTCGGGGATCGCCTCCAGCAGCAGGCGTGTGTATGGATGGCGGGGAGCGCGGAAGATCTCCTCCCCGGGGCCGTACTCGACGATGCGGCCGAGATACATCACCCCGAGCTGGTCCGACACGTGGCGGACCACCGCGAGATTGTGACTGATGAACAGGTAGGTCAGCTGCAGCCGCTGCTGCAGGTCCTTCATCAGGTTGAGGATCTGCGCCTGCACCGAGACGTCGAGCGCGCTGGTCGGCTCGTCGCAGACCAGGAAATCCGGCTCGCTGGAGAGCGCGCGGGCGATCGACACGCGCTGCCGCTGGCCGCCGCTGAATTCGTGGGGATAGCGATCGCCGTCCGACATCGCCAGGCCGACCTGGTTCAGCAGCTGGCCGACCCGGTCGCGGATCTGGCCCGCCGATTTCAGGATGCCGAAGGCGCGGATCGGCTCGGCGACGATGTCGCGCACCCGCCAGCGCGGGTTGAGCGAGGCGTAGGGGTCCTGGAAGATCATGTTCATCCGCCGGCGCAGCTTCGGCTCGGCGAGCGCCGTGCGCAGCGGCCGCCCCTCGAAGCGGATATCGCCGCCGCTCGGGGGATAGAGCCCGACGGCGAGGCGCGCGACGGTGGACTTGCCGCAGCCGCTCTCGCCGACCAGGGAAAACGTCGTGCCGCGCGGGATGGCGAAGGAGGCCTCGTCCACCGCGCGCAGCGTCTGGCGCCGGCCGCCGGACAGCACGCGCTGCAGCCACGGCCGCGACACGTCGAACAGCCGGCTCACGCCGATCGCCTCGAGCACCGGCTCGCCGGCGGGCTGGAGCGCGCCGCCGGCGTCAGGCATGGGCGGAGGGGACCGGTGAAGCGGCCGGCAGCGAGGCGGCATCGTAGAGCCAGCACGCGGCCTGGGTCGCCAGCGCCGGCATCAGCTCCGGCCGCTCGACGCGGCAGCGCTCAAAGACGTTGGGGCAGCGCGGATTGAACGGGCAGCCCGGCGGAATGGCGTTCAGCCGCGGCATCGCGCCGTCGATCTGGCGCAGCCGCTCCACCCGCGTCTCCAGCGAGGGAATGCTGCCCATCAGCCCGACGGTGTAGGGGTGGGAGGGCGTCTGCACGATCTCGCGCACCGGCCCGACCTCGATGACCCGCCCGGCGTACATCACCGCGACACGGTCGGCGGTCTCGGCGATAACCCCCATGTCGTGGGTGATCAGCATGACGGCGGTGCCGTGCTCGCGCGTCAACCCCTTCAGCACCTCGATGACCTGCGCCTGGATGGAGACGTCGAGTGCGGTGGTCGGCTCGTCGGCGATCACCAGCCGCGGCTCGGCGCAGAGGGCGAGCGCGATCACCACGCGCTGGCGCATGCCGCCGGAGAATTCGTGGGGATAGGCGTCGATGCGCTGCTCGGCGGCGGGAATGCCGACCCGCTGCAGCCAGTCGATGGCGCGGCGCCGGGTTTCGCCGTCGGGCAGGCGCAGATGCGTCTGCATCGTCTCGACGAGCTGGCGGCCGACGGAATAGAGCGGATTGAGCGCGGTCAGCGGATCCTGGAAGATGGCGCCGATCCGCCGGCCGCGGATGCGCCGCATGCGCTCGGGCGGCAGGTTGTCGATGCGCTCGCCCTGCAGCAGGATCTGTCCGCCGCTGATCCGCCCCGGCGGCGGCAGCAGCCCGATCACCGCCGCGCCGGTCAACGACTTGCCCGCCCCGCTCTCGCCGACCACGCCGAGCACCTCGCCCGGCGCCAGCGACAGGCTGACCCGATCGAGCGCCTTCAGCAAGCCGCGGCGGGTCGGGAACTCGACGGAAAGCTCCTGGATGTCGAGAAGAGGCTCCTTCATCGCAGCCGCGGGTTCAGCGCGTCGCGCAGCCAGTCCCCGAACAGGTTTATCGAGAGGACCATGAGCACCAGGGCGATGCCGGGCAGGATGGTGATCCACCATTCCCCGGAGTAGAGGAAATTGTTGCCGGTGTTGATCAGGGTGCCGAGCGAGGGCTCGGTCGGCGGCAGGCCGACGCCGAGAAACGACAGGGTCGCCTCGTCGATGATGGCCAGCCCGAGATTGAGCGTGGCGATGATCAGCACCGGGCCGATGACGTTCGGCAGGATATGGCTGAACATGATGCGGGCGCGCGAAATGCCGATCACCCGGGCCGCCAGCACATAGTCCTTGCCGCGCTCCACCAGGGCGGAGCCGCGCACGGTGCGGGCGAATTGCGGCCAGCGGCCGATGCCGATGGCGAAGACCAGGACGAAGATCTCCAGCCGCTCATGCATTTCCCGCGGCAGCACGGCGGTGACCACGCCGTCCACCAGCAGCGCGATCAGGAAGCCCGGAAAGCTCAGCTGGATATCGGCGACGCGCATCAGTAAGGCA
>JAFAYM010000150.1 GCA_019240395.1 Acidisphaera sp.
GGCCCTGCTGAGCGAGATCGGCATCCAGGTCGTCGAGAGCGAGGAAAGCGAGGAGGCCGAACCGGCCGCGCCGAAGGCCGAAAAGGCCGAGGAAGGCGAGCCGGAGGAGCAGTCCGGCAACGTCGACGAGGAGAGCCTCGGCCGCACCGACGACCCGGTGCGCATGTACCTGCGCGAGATGGGCAGCGTCGAGCTGCTGTCGCGCGAGGGCGAGATCGCCATCGCCAAGCGCATCGAAGCCGGGCGCGACATGATGATCGGCGGCCTCTGCGAGAGCCCGCTGACCTTCCGCGCCATCATCGCCTGGCACGAGGCGCTGAAGGCCGGGCGCATGCTGCTGCGCGACATCGTCGATCTGGAGGCGACGCAGGGCGGTCCGCCGCCCGGCCCGCCGCCGCCGGTGCCCGGCAACGGTGCGGCACCCCCGGCGGCAGCGGCGGCCGCGGAAAACTTCGATCCGGGCGAGGAGCCGGAAGAAGGCGAGGAGGGCGAAGGCGCCGGCCTGTCGCTGTCGGCTCTCGAGGAAAAGCTGAAGCCCGAGGTGCTCGCCACGTTCGAGGAGATCGAAGCGCTCTACAAGAAGCTGCACAAGGTGCAGGCGCGCCGGCTCGAGACCATCACCGGCGGCGGCGAGATCAATGCCCGCTCGGAAAAGAACTACGAGAAGCAGCGCGAGGAGCTGATCGGCAAGGTGCAGCAGATCCGCCTGCACAACAACCGCATCGAGGAGCTGGTCACCCAGCTCAAGCAGCTCAACCAGCGTCTCACGGCACTGGAAGGCCAGCTGCTGCGCATGGCCGAAGGCAGCAAGGTCAACCGGGAGGATTTCCTCAGCAACTATCGCGGCCACGAGCTGGATCCGAACTGGCTGGAGCGGGTCGGCAAGCTGCCGGGCAAGGGCTGGAAGGCGTTCCTGGGGAAGCACGGCGCGGCCATCCCCGGCCTGCGCGCGCAGATCGGCGCGGTGGCGAACGATGCCGGCCTGCCGATCACCGAGTTCCGCCGGGTCTACATGACGGTGAGCCGTGGCGAGCGCGACAGCGCGCGGGCCAAGAAGGAGATGATCGAGGCCAATCTGCGGCTGGTGATCTCGATCGCCAAGAAATACACCAATCGCGGCTTGCAATTCCTGGACCTGATCCAGGAGGGCAATATCGGCCTGATGAAGGCGGTGGACAAATTCGAGTACCGCCGCGGCTACAAGTTCAGCACCTACGCGACGTGGTGGATTCGCCAGGCGATCACCCGCAGCATCGCCGACCAGGCGCGCACGATCCGCATTCCCGTGCACATGATCGAGACGATCAACAAACTGGTGCGCACGTCACGCCAGATGCTGCACGAAATCGGCCGTGAGCCCGCGCCCGAGGAGCTCGCCGAAAAACTCGGCATGCCCTTGGAGAAGGTCCGCAAAGTGCTGAAGATCGCCAAGGAGCCGATCAGCCTGGAGACGCCGATCGGCGACGAGGAAGACAGCCACCTCGGCGATTTCATTGAGGACAAGGCTGCCGTCATTCCGCTCGACGCCGCCATCCAGGCGAATCTGCGCGAGGCGACGACGCGGGTGCTCTCCTCGCTCACGCCGCGCGAAGAGCGGGTGCTGCGCATGCGCTTCGGCATCGGCATGAACACCGACCACACGCTCGAGGAAGTCGGCCAGCAGTTCAACGTCACCCGCGAGCGTATCCGGCAGATCGAGGCGAAGGCGCTCCGCAAGCTCAAGCACCCGAGCCGCAGCCGCAAGCTGCGCAGCTTCCTCGACGATTGAGCTCGCTCTTTCGGGAGAGTTCGATGATCGAGCCGGTGGTCCGGGTGGGCGTGACGGTGACGTTCCTGCGCATGGACCGGCCGCCTGAGGACCCGGCGCCGCCCTTTCCGATCCCCGTCAAGGTGGTCAAGCTGACGCAGCCTTCGGTAGCGTTCTACCGCTATCTCTACGCCACGGTCGGCGCCGCGCATGTCTGGTGGCTGCGCCGCGTCACGCCCGACGACGAGCTCGCTCCTCTGCTGCGCTCGCCCGCCATTTCGATCATGGTGCTCTATTCCGGGGGCGAGCCGGCCGGTTTCTACGAGCTGGATGCACGACCCTGGCCGGACGTGAATCTGAGCTATTTCGGCCTGATGCCGGAGGCGCTCGGCAAGCACCTGGGCTACCCCTTCCTGCGCCACGCCGTCGATCTGGTGTGGCAGCACAAGGCGCGCGGCATGACCGTGAACACCTGCACCGCCGACCATCCGCGCGCGCTGCCGACCTACAAGCGCGCCGGCTTCCGTCCGGTGCGTCAGGTACGCGAGGAGTGGGACGTTCCGTTGCGCTTGGGAATGCGCATTCCCGAGGCGCTGCGGATATGAGGGAAGGAAGCGTTGCCGCTTCCTGAGGAACCGCGTCTGGGGGAAGCTGCCCCCAGCGGGTCCCACGCTCCAGCGTTTGGGCCGGAGCGCTCGCCTTTCCTGCTCGGCCGGCGCGCCACCCTGCTCGGTGCCGTCGCCCTGCTCGCGGCGTCTCCCGCACGGCTCGTGCTGGCCGCCTCCGATGACGAGCTGAACGACGCCATCCAGAAGGTCTGGGGTGCGCCTTTCAGCAGCTTGACCCACGCCACGGTGACCTTCTCGGCGGACCCTTTCGATGCCGACCGGGTCGCCGATATGGTCGACGACGATAACACCGTCTGGGACATCTGCCGGACCGGCGCCGGAACCTGTTCGACCCTCGGCCGCGCCGGGCTGCTGGAGATGCTGGACTGGTCGGTGATCGACCGCCGCAGCGCACCGTCCGGCTTCGTCATCCCCTGGTGGGGCATTCCGGCCTATCTCACCAGCCTGGTCATCGCCTTCGACAGGATTGCGGTCGGCCCCAAGCCGCCGCAGAGCTGGGCGGAGTTCTGGGACACCGGCCGCTTCCCCGGCAAGCGGGCCGTCCTCGCCGACGGCGTCGCCGGCGTGTGCGAGAGCGTGCTGCTGGCGGACGGGGTGGCCGCGGACCGTCTGTTCCCGCTCGATCTCGACCGCGCCTTCGCCAGGCTCGCCGCACTGCGTCCGCAATTGGTGCTGTGCGCCAGCGCCGCCGAGGCGCGAACGGCGTTGCAGGGCGGTGCGGCACCGCTCGGCCTGTTGCGCAACACCACCGCCTACGCACTGCGGCAGAATGCGCCGGGACGGTTCGACTGGAGCTGGAACCAGGCGATTTTGACGCCGTGCCTGTTCGTGGTGCCGAAGGGCAATCCGGCCGGCCCGGCGCTCGCCATGCGCTTCATCGCGTCGACCCAGCTGCCCGACCGGCAGACCGCCTTGCTGCGCCTCGCCGGCTGCGGCCCGGCCAACCCCGAGGCGCGCGCCCGCCTGCCGTCCGATCTCGTGCCTCTCGATCCCGGTTCGGCGGAGAACCTGCGGGTCGGCGTGCGGATCGACCAGGACTGGTATAATGCCAATGAGGCCGCGCTGGCCCAGCGCTGGCACGCCTTCATCACGGCATAAACGGGAAGGAGACGCCGATGGCGCGGTCCACATGGCTCTGCCGCGCAGTTCTCTGGCTGGCCATGGCGCTGGCCTGGCTGGTCCCGCTGACCGCGCAGGCGGCGCCGCCGACCGAGGAACAGGCGCGCCGGCTCGAGCAGGACCTGCGCGCCTGGCTCGCCGAGACCTTCGGCGCCGCACCCTCGCCGGACCGCCCGGTGCAGATCGCCCCCGAGGGCGACCACTACCGGCTCTCGGTGCCGATCGGCGGCCTGTTCGGCGTTCCCGGCGGCGCCGACCTGACCGTCACCGCGACCATGCAGGAGCGGGATGACGGCACCTGGTCGCTCGACGACATCCGCACGCCCTCGCCGAGCCATTTCACCCTCGAACTCACGACACGTAGCAACGGGAAGGAAGCGCCGGCCCCGCTGCCGACCGACGTCACCCTGCAGCTGCAGGACCAGAAGGCGCACGCGCTGTTCGACCCGGCCTACGGCACGCCATCCAGCTTCACCGGCAGCTACGGCGCCTTCGACCTCCACCTGCAGAACGCGCTGCTGGAACAGACCCAGCATTTCGACAGCTACACCGTCAACGCCACCCTGCGACCGGCCGCCGCCGGGCGGCTCGACGTGCTGGAGGACGTGGTCGGCCAGGGTTTCGCGACCGCGCAGCACGATACGGACGGCCATGACCTGCGCATGAGCGTCCGGCGCGTGCAGCTGGCGAGCCATCTCGACGCCGTCAATCGCACCCGCTTCGTGCCGGTGATGCAGGCGGCGATGCAGCTCTCCGGGGCGATGCTGGGCTCGCTCGGCGCGGCGCATGGCCACGCCCCGGGGGTCCCGCCGCTCGACCGGAGCAGCCTGCGCGCCTTGCTGCTCGCGCTGCGCGATGTCGCCGCCGGCGGGGAGATCGACGAGTCGCTGGACGGCATGCACGTGGTGGCCGCGGGCCACTCCGTCGACCTCGACCACGTCGCGGTCGGCATCGGCGCCGACGCGCCCGACGGCATGCTGAACGCGCATCTCGCCCTGTCGCTCGACGGGCTCTCGGTGCCGGAGCTGCCGCCGCGCTTCAGCGACTATCTGCCGCGTCACATCGTGCTGCGCCCGGCGATCTCGGGGGTCAGCGTGGCCGACCTGACGCGCATGGGCATGACCGCGACCGAGCCGGATTTCGATCCGTCCCGGCTCGCGCCGGAGGTCGATGACCTGTTCAGCCATGGCGGCATCACGATCGGCTTCGACAGCCTGGAGTTCGACATCGG
Source organism: Acidisphaera sp. (assembly GCA_019240395.1). Classification (GTDB taxonomy): domain Bacteria; phylum Pseudomonadota; class Alphaproteobacteria; order Acetobacterales; family Acetobacteraceae; genus JAFAYA01. The sequence goes on from JAFAYM010000150.1 coordinate 4,727, forward strand.
CCCGGCCTCATTCGATGGCAGCGGCAAGCTGCTGGTCGCCTCCCTGGCGGAACAGACCGGCCGCGCGGAGATCCACGCCAGCGGCTTCGACGCGCTGATGAAGCGCGTGCAGGGCGATCCGCTGCTGTCCAAGGGCTTTCCCGTGCTCGCGGTGATCCGCCAACTGGCTCGCCCCGCAGGCGACAAGTCGGGCGATCGGCTGGCCTGGGACGTCGCCTATGACGGCAGCCGGCTGACGGTGAACGGCACCGATCTGTCCGCCATGCTCGGCCGCGGCAAATAATCGGTCACGCCTCGAGGAAGTGGCCGAACGCGCGCAGCGGCGGCAGGTCGTCGCAGATGATCTTGGTGATCGCCAGCATCGGCACGGCGAGGATCGCCCCCGCCACGCCCCACATCCAGTACCAGAACACCAGCGCCAGCACGAGCGCCACCGGATTGATGGTGAAGCGCCGCGCCAGCAGCATCGGCGTCACCGCGTTGCTCTCGATGAGGTGCATCGCATAATACACGACCGCGGGCAGCACCGCCGACCAGGCGGGGCCGAAATCCAGCACGCCTGCCAGCGCGAACAGCACCAGCCCGACCAGCGGACCCAGGATCGGCACGTAGTTCAGCAGGAACGCGATGAATCCCCAGAGCGGCGGATCGGAAACCCCGCCGACCCACATGATCGCCGTGAGAAGCACCCCGATGACGGCGTTGATCAGGGTGACGGTGACGAGATAGGCGGAAACGTCGCGCTCCAGGTGGAGCGAGATTTCCACTGCCCGGCGCTTGTCGGCGAAGCGCGGCAGGATCTCGACGAGACGACGCAGAAAGGTCTCGCCCGAGACCAGGAGATAGAACAGCACGATCATGGTCGTGCAAAATCCGGTGGCGGCGGCGCGGGTGCCGCTGAACATGGTGTCGACCAGCCCCGAAGGACGCACCGGCACCCCCGCAGCGTCCGGCGCCGGCGTCGCGGTCGTGGCCACTCCCTCCACTTGGTCGAGCGTCCGGCGGAACGCCTCCAGCGGCTGGCCGAGAGCGTGCAGCCGCTCGGTCAGGCGCGGCACGGCGCGCGGCAGCTTGCTCCCCCAATCGGCCGCCGGGCGGGTCAGCGCCGCGGCGAGCCCGGCCAGCACCCCGAGCAGCAGCAGCAACGCCACCAGCGCGCCCAGCACCCGCGGCAGCCTCACCCGATCGAACAGCCGGACCAACGGCTGCAGGAGCAGCTTGAGCATGATGGCGAGGATCACCGGCAGCACGATGGCGCTGGCCACGTAAAGCGCCCCCATCGCCGCCAGGAAGAACAGGCCGCCCAGGAACACGGTCCGCGCATCGGAGGGCAGGGGCATTGCCTCGCGATCCGGCGGCAGGGCGGCAGCGACCTCCAACGGGTCGGCTTCGAGCGCCCGGGATCGGGCGGGATCGGCCTCGAATACACTGTCTGCCATTCGGGCGGGCTGCCGGTGCGCTATGCGGCGGTCTCTACGCCTGAGACGGGCGCCGGTTCAGCCGACCCCCTGTTCAGGCGACCGGCCGGTTCTCGATCTCGCGCGTCAGCTTCTGGCGCATCGCCTCGGAAAAAGCCGGGTAATCCGGGCAGGTCATGGCGAAACTGCCCGGACCGCCGATCACCTCCCGCGTGTAGTAGGCCAGCAGGTCAGGCTCCTCGTGCAGGATGCAGAGCCCGTTGATCGTGATCCCGGCAGCGGCCAAGCGATCGCGCACCGGCCCCGGCGGCGTCCCGTCATTGGAACTGCCGTCACCGGCGACGTCGATCACCTGCCGGCGTGCGCGGGCGGGCTGGGTGTCGAGCACGGCCAGGCACGCGATCAGCGCCTGGCCGATCGCGGTCAGGCCGCCGCGCACCACCCGGGGCGTGTTGTCCACGGCATCGGCGAACCCCAGGGCATCGTCGCGCGAGGCGATGCGCGTCCAGTCCACCAGCAGCTCCTGCGCGTCGCTGCCGGACCAGAGAAGCAGCGCGCCGAGACTGGCATGGAACTCGCCGCCGATCAGCCCGGAGATCACCGCCGGGTCGCGCAGCGCACCGGCCAGCCCGCCGGCCATCAGGCCGAACTCCTCGTAGGTGACGCTCGCCGAACAATCGAGCGCCAGCAGGAGGGCTAGGTCCACGTTGTCCATTGCTCGCCTTCGCCGGCTGGTCTTCCTACTCCTTACTTTAAGTATTTTTGTGAACTGTTCTTATATCCGGTACCATGGTGGACGCCAGGAGGAACCCGCATGGCGACCATGACCGTATCCCTGCCTGATCCCATGAAGGACTGGATCGAGGCTCAAATCAGTCGGGGCGACTACGCCAGCACGAGCGATTACGTCCGCGACCTCGTGCGGCGCGACCGCGCCCGCCGCGAACAGGAACTTACCCTGGAGGAGTTGCGCAGAAAGCTGGCCAACTCGAGGATCAGCGGCGAGGGAAATCGCAGCGTGGATGACATTTTCGCTGAGGCCCAGGAGATCGCGCGGTCGCGCGGTCTCACCCGTGGCTGAATACCGGCTCACCAGGGTCGCCGAGGACGATTTGCTAGATGCGTTCCTTTACGGTTTCGAGACGTTCGGCCCAGGGCAGGCGGACGGCTATCGACAGGGCATGGCCCGCTGCTTCGAGCTTCACGCGGACACCCCGCGCCTTGGCCGTCCAGCCGATGATTTTATCCCCGGCGCGCGCCGCCACGAGCACGGGCGGCATGTGATCTTCTACGACGAGCAGCCCTATGGGGTGCTGATGATTGCCGTCGTCCGCGAGCGCAGCGTCCACAGATGGTTGAAGCAGGGCGGTTAGCTCCGCTGTTTTCTCACCCGACCCCTTGACTGAAGAGGCACACCGTATGGACGCCGTCAGGCCTTATCAGGACGGGACTTATGCCGATGGGCGCATGCTGGCCGCGGTGGATGACGGGATCGGGCTGATCACGTTCAACCGGCCCGACAAGCGCAACGCCATGTCGGTCGACATGTGGGAGGGCTTCGGCGGCATCCTCGAGGCCTTTGCCGCCGACCCCGACGTGCGCGTCCTGGTGCTCACCGGCGCCGGCAAGGCATTCGTCTCAGGCGGCGACATGAGCCAGTTCGAGACCCAGCAGGCGCGGCTCGACTACGACAAGCTCGCCGGCGAAGGGCGCGCCCGGCTCGCCGCCTTCCCCAAACCGATCATCGCCCGCATCCGCGGCTACTGCCTGGGCGGTGGCCTCGGCATCGCCATGAATGCCGACATCCGCATCGCCGCGATCGATTCGGAGTTCGGCATCCCCGCCCCCCGCCTCGGGATCGCCTACGACTTCGATTTCGTGCGCCAGCTGGTCACGCTGATCGGGCCGGCGCATGCCCGCATGATGCTCTACAGCGGCACGCGCATCGATGGCGCCGAAGCGCAGCGCATCGGCCTGATCAACCGCATGGTGCCGGACCAGGATCTGTCCGATGAGGTGGTCGAGCTCGCCCGCACCATCGCCGACAACGCGCCGCTCTCCATCGTCGCCGCGCGCATCGCCGTGGCAGAGGCGGTGAAGAGCGAAAGCGAGCGCGACGCCGGCGCCGTGCAGAAGGCAATTGCCGCCTGCTTCGAAAGCGAGGACTACGCCGAGGGACGCAACGCCTTCATCGAGAAGCGCGCGCCGCACTTCAAGGGCCGGTGAGATCGGGTGGTTCCACCCGATCGTATGTTGCTCTAGGCTCTGCCACAGACGCCGGTGAACGGGAACGCGGGACCGATCCGCGGCTGCCCCCGCAACTGTAGGCGGCGAGCCCGACCCCAAGGCCATTGCTTCCCCGGGGGAGCGAGAAGGCGGGGCAGGCGAGGGGAGCGATCCCCGAAGCCGCGAGCCAGGAGACCGGCCGGCGTCGAGACTGCGCGCGCGCAACGGGCGGGGTGTACCGGTGCAACGGGGGAAGACCCGCAGGCGGCTGTCGTCCTTTCAAAGGGGGAAGGCAGCCCCAGGAGGGTGCCTCTCCCGCACGCACGGAGGACCGCATGCGCCGAGCGATTCCGGCAGCACTGCTCACCACCATCGCTCTCGTCGCTTCCCGAAACGCGCAGGCCCAGACGGATACCACCCTGCCGGACGTGACCGTCACCGCCACGCGCGTCCCGACGCCGATCGAAGACGTGCCGGCCGGGGTCACCGTCATCACCCGTCAGGTCATCGAGGAGCGCGGCTACACCACCCTGGTCGACGCGCTGCAGGCCGTGCCGGGGCTGCGGGTCGTGCAGTCCGGCGGGCTGGGCGGCAATGCCAGCGTGTTCATCCGCGGCACCAACAGCAACCACGTGCGCGTGCTGCGTGACGGCGTGCCGATCAATGACCCGTCAGATCCCGGAGACGCCTTCAATTTCGGCGTCGACACGCTCGCCGATGTCGATCGCATCGAGGTGGTGCGCGGGCCGATGTCGGCGCTGTACGGCTCGGGCGCCGTCGGCGGCGTGATAAACATCATCACTGCGCAAGGCGAGGGCAAACCGCACGGCAGGGTCGAGCTCGCCGCCGGGCTGCCGCGCGCCGTGCTCGGCCAGGCGCAGCTCTCCGGACGCACCGGCCGGTTCGACTACAACCTCTCCGTCCAGAGCCGCTCCGACGAAGGGTTCGACGACACGCCGCAGCGCGAGAGCGTGCACACCGGCGAGCGCGACGGCTTCCGCTCGCGCGAGGGCTCGCTGGAGCTCGGCTACACGCCGATCGAGGGCACGCGCGTCTCGCTGCTGGTGCACGGCCGCACCAGCGTGCTGGGGTTCGACGAGCTCGGCTATCCCGCCTTCGACCACCCCAACGACACCGGGCGGGACAACGACTCCTTCGGCCGCGTGGGGGTCAGCAGCCATCTCTTCGATGGCGCCTGGGAAACCAACCTGTTCGTCGCGCGCGACCAGCACTACCGGCGCTACGTCACCCTGCTCGACCCCGCGGATCCCAACCAGGCGTCCGGCGACAGCCGCTATCTCGGCATCCGCACCGACGTGCAGTGGAACAACACGGTGCACCTGCCGACGTTGCCCGGCGTCACCGGCAATGACCTGACCTTCGGCTACGAGCACATCGACGACACCGCGCACGAACGGCTGAACACCAGCACCGACGGGTTTCCCTATCTCGCCGACGTCGACGCCCGGGAAACCCAGGACGCCGGCCATGTCGGCCTGCAGACGACGGTGCTGCGGCGGCTGGCCCTGACCGGCGAGTTGCGGGAGGAGGGCGTTTCGGATGAAGGCAATGCCTTCACCTGGCGCATCGGCGGATCGCTCGCGGTTCCGGAGCTGCGCTCGCATCTCAAGGCGGCGTATGGAACGGCGTTCCTGGCGGCCTCGCTGTTCGACCGCTTCGGCGTTGACAGCGACGGCTATGTCGGCAATCCCGCGCTGAAGCCGGAACGCAGCCGCAGCTGGGAGATCGGCTGGTCCACGGACCTCCCGGCATTCGGCCGCAGCGACTTCGTCTCGGCCGCGGTCACCTATTTCCACACCGATGTCGACGATCTCATCGAGACGGTGTTCAGCCCGGTCTATACTTCCGAGAACGTCCAGCGTGCGACGCTGCAAGGCGTCGAGAGCTCGGTGAGCGTGCATCCGCTGCGCTGGCTCGAGGCGGTGCTGGCCTACACGTACACCGACGCCCGCAACCGCGCCGACAACAGCCAGCTGCTGCGTCGTCCGTTCGACCAGGCCTCCCTCAATCTGCGGCTGACGCCTCTGCCCGGTCTGACGATCGCGCCGGAGGTTCTGTATATCGGCGGCTCGTCGGACGAGATCGTCGACAATGACGGCTTTCCCATCGGCGTCGGCCGCACCCGCAGCGGCGTCATCGTCAACCTGAATGCGACCTACCAGGTGCACCCGCACGTCGCCTTGTTCGTCTGGGCGCGCAACATCGGCGGCTCGCACTTCGAGCCGGCCAGCGGCTATCAGCTGCCCGGCCCGTCGTTCCTGGCCGGTACACGGTTGTCTTTCTGAGTGATGAGAGCCGAGTGGGAGCCCCTGGTCTCTCACTCATTCAGCACGAACCGGATTCGCAACGGCATGGTCGAGGCGATCGGCAGCCCCCCCTGCTGCGCCGGGTGGAAATGCCAGTGCAGCACGGCCTGGCGCGCCGCCCGGTCGAGCCGCTCGGACCCGGAGGTTTCGGCAATGTCCACGGCACTGGGCGTGCCGTCCGGCGCCACGTGGATGGTCAGAATGACGTCGCCTTCCTCGCCGCGCCGCGCCGCCTCGACGGGGTAGGCGGGAGGCTTGTTGCGCACCGTCGAATCCGGGGCGGCGGGGATGACGTTGTCGCCGGAGACGAGGCCGGTCCCGAGCTCTCCGGTATCGCCGAGGCGGATCGAGGGCATCGGGTCGGCCGCCTGCTCGGCGACGGGGGCCGGGCTTGGCGGGGCCGCTTTCCTGGGTGGTGGGGTCGGCAGCGGGAGCTGGGCCTGGGGCTGTGGCGGGGCGGGGAGCGCCGGGGCTGGCGACGGCGCGGCCGCCGGCGGCGCGGCGGCGGGGACCTGGTCCGTGCCGTGGCCGCCCTGCGGGCTATTGTCGCCGACATTCGGCGTGTTCTGCACCACGAGCTCGACTTGCGCCAGGATCGGCGGCGGCTCGGCCGGCGGAAGGGCGATGCGCAGCATCAGCAGCGTCGCCAACGTAAGGTGCAGAACGAGGGAGGCCAGGGCCGGCCTGGTCATGGCGTGCTTCACGGCGGCAGCAGCCGCGGCGTGGGGTCGATGCCGTACGGCAGCCCGAGGGCGGCAGCCGCCATCGGCAGGGCGTCGGCCGCTGCCGTGGCGCCGACCAGCCGGCCCTCGCGGAGCACGGCGACCCGGTCGGCGTACCGCAGCGCCAGGTCGAGCGCATGCAGCACGATGACGACGGCCCGGCCCTGCCGCGCGGTGTCGCGCAGCAACGCCATGATTTCGTGGCTGGCGGCGGGGTCCAGGTCGGCGGTCGGTTCGTCGAGCAGCAGCATGTCAGGCTCGGTCGCGTAGATGCGCGCCAGCATGGCGCGGCGTGCCTGTCCCCCGGAGATGCGGTCCACCCGGCGGTCGCGCAAGCCGGCGATCCCGCAGAGATCGAGGGCGCGATCGACCGGCTGCCGTGCGGTGTCGCGGTGCGGGATGCGGCCGAGCGCCGCCACCTCCCCGACCGTCAGGCCCCAGCTGCAGCGCGCCCCCTGCTCGAGGTAGGCAGCGCGCCTCGGGTCGGCTTGCGGGCTGTTCGGGGTCAGGCCGGCCAGGGCGCGGAGCAGGGTGGATTTGCCCGCCCCGTTCGGACCGCAGAGCGCCAGCATTTCGCCGGCGTGAACTGCAAGATCAACGTCATGCAGCACGGTCCGTCCACCCAGGGTGACCGACAGGCCGCGAAGCACGAGGTCCTTCATGGCGCCACCCGGCGGGCGATCGCCGTCAGGAAGGGTGCGCCAAGCAGAGCGGTGAGCACGCCCAGACGGGGCTCCTGGTTGAGCGGCAGGACCAGGGGCGCGGTGCGCGCCAGCAGGTCGGCCGCCAACAGCAGCGCCCCACCCGCAGGAATGGAGGCGGCGAGGAGCCCGCCCGGGCGTTCGCCCAGCAGCGGGCGCAGCAGATGCGGCACGACCAGGCCGACGAAGCCGATGGCGCCGGCGACCGCCGCTCCCGGTCCGACGGCGAGCGCCGTGCCGGCGGCGGCGCGGCGCAGGGTGCGCCCGACCGGCACGCCGAGGCTGGCCGCGGCGGTCTCGCCCAGGCTCAGCGCGTCCAGGCCCGGCCCGAGGCGCAGCAGCAGCAGGCACCCCAACACGATCGGCGGCCCGGCCAGGGCGAGGTGCAGCAGGCTGCGGTCCTCCAGCCCACCCATCAGCCAGACCGTGATCTCCGCCAGGGCGAACGGGTTGGGCGCCAGGCTGAGCGCCAGGGTGAGAAGGGCTCCGGCGAGTGCCGACAGCGCGACGCCGGCCAGGATGAGCGAGGGCCCGGAGGGTGCGCGGCCGGCGAAGCCCAGCAGCATGGCGCAGCCGAGTGCCGCGCCGAGCAGGCCGGCGAGCGGCAGCACCGGGGCGAAGCTCTCCGAGATCCCCCAGTAGAAGGCCAGCACCGCGCCGAGGGCGGCGCAGCCGGAAACCCCGAGCAGGCCGGGGTCGGCCAGGGGATTGCGCAGGCTGCCTTGCAGCACCGCACCCGACAGGCCGAGCCCGGCGCCGATCAACAGCGCCAGCCCGGTCCGCGGCAGACGGATCTGCCAGAGGATCAGCGCTGCCGGCACGCCGAATCCGGCGCCGCCGACCAGGAGCGATAGGCCGAACAGGCCGACGCAGATCGCGACCAGGGCGAGGACGATCGCGGCCGGCTTCACCGCGGCCCCAAATCAGCCTGCCCGCACGTCAGCGTGCCCACACTTCAGCGTACGAGCATCTGCACCGCCCGTGCGGTGAACGGGCCCGCGCAGATCAGCAGGGCGGGGGGAACTGCCCTCCGGGGAATGCCCGCCGTCGCGGGGTGGTCCAGCAGGTCGGTGGCCAGCGACGGAAATCTCGGTGCGTCGGGGACGACCAGCAGGTCGGGCCGGTGCGCCAGCAGCGCCTCCAGCCCGAGCCGGCCGCCACGGCCGATATCGGCATAGCCGGCAGCGCGCAGCACCGCATCGCCGAGCGTGCCCGGGCCGGAGGCATAGCCGCGGGCGCCCCAGATCAGCGCGGTCGGCGCCGGCACCCCCACGTCTTGCAAAAACCGGTGCGGCGGGGCGGCGAGCCGCGCGTCCATCTCGGCCAGCAGGGCTTCCCCCCGTGCCGAAACCCCGAGCAGCGCGGCGAGCCGGCGCGTTTCGGCGCGAATCCCGGGGAAGTCGTCGGGCAGGTCGGCGCGCACCACCCTCACGCCGCTGCGCTCGAGCAGCGCCAGCGTGGTCTGTGCGCCGTATCGCGCCGCCAGCACCAGGTCGGGGGCATGGGCGAGCACCGTCTCGGCCGAGGGGCGCAGAACCGGGAGCCGCGCCGCCTGCGCCGCCACGAAGGAGATCGCGGGATCGCGGGCGAGGGGCGTCAGCCCGACGACCTTCTCCGGCGCCAGCAGCACCAGCATCTGGTCGGTGCAGAGATTGAGCGAGACGATGCGCTCCGTTGGCCGCTCCGCGGGTTGCTCAGTCAGCCGCTCCGCGGGTTGCTCAGTCAGCCGCTCCGCGGGTTGCTCAGTCAGCCGCTCCGCGGCGGGGCCGGGCGCGCCTGCCAGCAGAGCGAGCAGCAGCCCGAGGGCCGGGCGGATCACAGAACCACCACCCCGTGGTGCTTGGCTTTCGCGTCGGGCTCGACATGGATGGTGATCATCAGCCCGGCGATCTCGGCCCGCAGCGCCGATTCGATGCGGTCGCAGATGTCGTGGGCATCGGCCACCGACATGTCGCCGGGCACCACCAGGTGGAAGTCGACGAAGGTCTGCCGCCCGGCGTGGCGGGTGCGCAGATCGTGGGCTTCCAGGGCGCCGGCGGCGTGCTCGCCGACGGTGGCGCGGATGCGCTCGACGATGTCGGCGCTCGGGGCGGCATCCATCAGCCCGCCGACGGATTTGCGGATCAGCAGGAAGCCCGAAACCAGGACATAGAGCGCCGTGCCGACGGCGAGTGCCGGGTCGAGCGCCGAGATCCCCGTCGCCACCACCAGCGCGACGCCGGCGACCAGCGTGGCGGAGGCCACGACATCGGCCCGCAGATGCCAGCCGTCGGCGACCAGCGCCGGCGAGCGCAATTCCCCGCCGCGTCGCAGCAGCACGCCGGACCACACTGCATTGGCGAGGCTCGCGGCGATGTTGCAGGTGATGCCCGGCAGCGGCTCGGCGAGCGGATGCGGGTCCTGCCAGACCGTCCAGGCGTGGCGCAGGATCACCCCCGCGGCGACGACGATCAGCGCGCCCTCGATCACCGCCGAGAAGAACTCGACCTTGGCGTGGCCGTAGGGATGGTTGGCGTCGGCCGGTTTTGCCGCCAGCCACAGCGCGCCGAAGGCCATGGCAGCGGCGGCGACGTTGACGATGCTTTCGAGCGCGTCGGAGAACAGCGCGGCGCTGCCGGTGAGCCACCAGCCGGCCCCCTTCAGCGCCAGCACCAGCACCCCCACGGCGATGCTGCCGCCCGCGACGGACCCGGCCCGATCCACGCTCTGCTCCCCGTTCCGCGCCGCGCCTTTAGCAAACATCCCTGGCGGCGTCACCCGCAGCGCAGCATTCGGCTTGGTCGGGGCGGCCGCTCGTGCTAGGATTTTGCTCCTAGCAGGGGTGGCCCGGATGTCGGACGATCAACCCAGGTCGAGGGTCTTCGACGAGGTGCGAATCCCCTTCGTGTTCGTGCGGCACGGCGACCCCGAGCCGCGGGAATGGATGGCGCGGCATCCGGGCTGGGTGAAGTTTCCGGCGACCTGGGTGCCGCGGAGCAAGCCGGCTGCCGCCGAGCCGCCGGCAAGCGATACGCCTGGAGCGCCAACGGCAGCGCCGCGACCACGTCCGCAGTCGCCGGCCTCTACGAGAGTGGCGCTTCCGGGTTGGACGGGCTGCTGAGCGCGGCGGCGCCGGCCTTCACGGCCCTTGGGATCATGCTCTATCCCTCGCGGACCGCTTCGCCGGAGCAGGACGCGCTGCCGCCTGAGCTTCAGCCGAAACCGGGCCGAGGCGGCTCCGAAGCGTTGGTGCCCCCGCCGCATGTCCCGGCGCCCCCCGGCCTGGTGCCGCCGGCCCAAGAGACGGCAAAGCCCGGCG
>JAFAYM010000226.1 GCA_019240395.1 Acidisphaera sp.
CCGACAGCAGCAAAATGCGCCGGCCGGGCTGCAGCAGCGGCACGACGGCCTCCAGCGGACGACCGCACGCGGACAGAGTGGCGGTGTCCTGCATGGACCAGCCCAGCCGGGAGCAGGCGAGCGAAAAAGCCGAAGGTGCCGGTATACAGTGCGTCTCGGCGACGGGTACCAGCTCGGTCAGCAGGCTGCCGACGCCGTAGCAGAACGGATCGCCGGAGGCGAGAACTGCGACCTTCCGGCCGCGCTTCGCCAGGATCGCGGGAAATGCGTCGCTCAGAGGCGCGGGCCAGGACAGGGCTTCGCCTTGCAGCATCAGCGCCGCGAGTGCCAGATGGCGCGCGCCTCCCACCACCAACTCGGCGTTCTTGATCGCCGTCCGCGCTGTGGGCAACAGGCCCTCGATGCCATCTTCTCCGATGCCCACAATGGTGAGCCACCTCTGATGTGGCGCCGGCGCCATCATCGCGATACGAAGCCCAGCTCAGGATGAAGCTGCTGATACTTGGCGGCACGGCCGAAGCAGTGCGGCTTGCCCGTTGTCTCGCCGGCGATGCCCGCTTCGAGGCCACGATATCGCTGGCTGGCCGTACCAGTCGCCCGGCTGTGCAGCCGCTGCCGACCCGCATCGGCGGCTTCGGCGGTGCGGACGGGCTGGCGCACTACCTTCGCACGCAGCGAGTGGATGCCCTGGTGGACGCCACCCACCCCTTCGCCGTGCGGATCAGCCGGAACGCGACCGCCGCCGCCGCCGCGGCCGGGATTCCGCTGGTGTCGCTGCGGCGGCCGCCATGGCAGCCGGTGCCGGGTGACCGCTGGATCGAGGTGGCCGATGTCGCGTCTGCCGTCCGGTCCCTCGGTGGCGATCCGCGCCGCGTCCTGCTGACCATCGGCAAGCAGGAGCTCGCGCCCTTCGCATCGGCGCCGTGGCACCGATATACCGTGCGCTCGGTGGATCCGGCGCCCCCCGACCTGCTGCCGGAAGCGGCGGTCATCGCCGCACGCGGGCCGTTCCGGGTCGCCGACGAAATCCGGCTGCTGATGGAGCGCAGGATCGAAGTCCTGGTGACCAAGAACTCGGGCGGTACGGCGACCGCGGCCAAGCTGGAGGCCGCCCGCGCTCTGCGTCTGCCGGTGGTGATGATCGCCCGTCCCGCCTCGCCTGACGCCGCCGCCGTGGTCAGCGTGGAGGAGGCTCTGGCCTGGCTCGAGCGCCTTCATGCGGCGCTGCTCCTGCGCGGCGCGTAGAGCCATGGCGATGCGGCCGGGCGCTCGATGAGCCGCATCTCGCGGGTGCCGATCAGGACCAGCGTCCGCATGTCTGCCAGGGCCGGATCGGCCTGCCCCAGGTCGGTGATATGCACGCGTTCCTCGGGTGTCGTCACGGCGGTGGCGAATGCCACCGGGGTGGGCGCCGGCAGGATCGGCCGGAGCAGGTCGAAGGCAGCCCCGAGCTGCCAGGGACGTGCCCGGGAACGCGGATTGTAGAGCGCGATCACAAACCCTGCGCGGGCCGCTCCCGCCAGGCGCCGGGCCACGACCTCCCACGGCTTCAGATTGTCGGACAGCGAGATGGCGCAGAAGTCGTGCCCGAGCGGGGCGCCGATCCGCGCGGCGGCGGCGCACATGGCAGAGATGCCGGGGATGATTTCGATGTCCAGAGTGCGCCAGTCTGACGCGCCGGCCTCAATCGCCTCGAACAGCGTGCTGGCCATGGCGAAGACGCCGGGATCGCCGGATGACACGAGCGCCACGCTGCGGCCATCGGCCGCCAGATGTGCGGCGAAGCGCGCCCGCTCGGACTCGGCACGGTTGTCGGAGGGATGCCGCCGCTGGGTGGGACAGGTAGGGACCCGCGCCAGATACGGCGCGTAGCCGACAAGGTCGGTGGCGTCAGCGAGTGCGGCGCTGGCCCTCGGGGTCAGGTGGCCGGGATCGCCCGGGCCCAGGCCGACGACGGCGATCCGGCCCGTCACGTCCGCTGCCCCGGGACCAGCAGGAGCGAGAAATAGGGGGCCGCGCAGACGGTCAACTCGGCAAGGCGGAGGATCCGTTCGCCGGCCATCGTGCCCTGTTCCACGTACAGCGCGTCACCGAACCGGCCGGTGCGGCGCAGGGCGGCTCGGACCTTCGGGAGATTGCGCCCCAGCTTGATGATGACGGCTGCGTCTCCCATGCCCAGACGCGCCGCCAGCGTCCTCTCATCCAGCGTGCCGGGAAGCACCGTGAGCACGGCATCGCCTTGCGCCATAGGGCATCCGGCGCGCGACCAGCAGCCGCTCATTCCGGTCACACCGGGAATGACCTGGCTGCGCCAAGCAAGATCCCCGTGGCCGAGCAGGGCGATCGGCGAGCCGTAAAGCAACGGATCGCCCTCGCAAAGCAAGGCCACGTCAGTCCCGGCATCCAGCCTCGCAGCAATGCGGGCGGCGCTGTCGGCGTAGAATGCCTCCATGCCTGCCTGGTAACAGGCATCGTGCACGGGAAGTTCGGTGGTGAAGGGAAATTCGAAGCGCAGTTCATCGGCGCCAGGCGCAATATGCCCGGCGGCGATGCTGCGCGCGTAACCGGGCTTCCCCCGCTTGGCGAAATACGCGATCACCCTTGCGCCGGCGATGAGGCGCGCGGCCTTGAGCGTCATCAGCTCGGGGTCACCCGGCCCAACCCCGATAACATGCATGATGCCGCCGGTGCTCATTCAGCGTCGCCGGCGAGTGCGTTGACGGCGGCGGCAGCCATGGCGCTGCCCCCCAGGCGGCCACGCACGACCGCGCAGGGCACACGACCGTCCGCGGCCAGCGCGTCCTTTGCCTCGGCTGCGCCGACGAAGCCCACCGGCATGCCGATCACCGCGGCCGGCAAAGGGACGCGGGCGTCGAACAGTTCGAGCAGTCGGAACAGTGCGGTCGGCGCGTTGCCCACCACGACGAGTGCGCCACCCAGCCGGTCGAGCCATAATTCCAGCGCGGCGGCCGAACGGGTCGTCCCGAGCCGCGTCGCCAGATGCGCGGCCCCTGGATCGCCCAGGGTGCAGATGACGTCATTGCCTGCTGGCAGGCGGGCGCGGGTTATGCCATGCGAAACCATCTGCGAATCGCACAGGATCGGCGCGCCACCTTCCAGCGCGGCACGTGCTGCGGGGGCAAAGCCGGGCGCAAAATGCAGATGGTGGGCGATGTCGACCATGCCGCAGGCATGGATGATCCGGACCGCGACCCTTGCCTCCAGGGGCGAGAACCTGGCCAGGTCGGCTTCGGCGCGAATGATGGCGAACGAGCGCGCATAGATCGCCGAGGGCTCGCGCAGGTATCGCCGGTCGCTCACGTGCCGCGCCTCAGCAGTTCGACGGCCTGGTGCATGGTCAGACCACGCAGCGGGGCGGGGTCGCTGGCCCTGCCGTTCCGGATCAGGTCGTAACGGCCGCCGGCGCCGACCAGCGTCACCGGCGCGGTGCCAGGATGGGCGCACCCCTTGGCGCAGCCGGAGATATGCACCGGTGCGGATAGGGGGAGGCCGAGAAGGAGCAGGGCATCACTACGCACATTCACCGAGGCGGCGGCGCAGCGCGGCAGGCCCGAGCAACCGATGATCATCCGTCGCGGATCGTCCGGTTTCGTTATGAGCCCAAGCCGGTCGACCGCCTCACTCAGAGGCCGCAGGTCGATTGCCGCGATGCCAGGCAGAACCAGTGCTCGCCAGGGCGTGAGGCGCAGCGTCCCGTCGCCGAATTG
>JAFAYM010000008.1 GCA_019240395.1 Acidisphaera sp.
ATCGTTGGACGCGGCGAGTGCGTCAGCTTGCTTAACGCGGGACTGCTTTAGCAGCTGCTTGCTGCAAGGTTTCTCCAATTGCTCCGAGCGGCAGCCGGCGGAGCAGCTCGACTACATTTTGCTGCTCGGGGGGTTGCCATGCGCCAAGGTCCGGCCGCCTAGTCACGAGCCGGCCCGCGATGGCTTGCGCCAATTAGCCCTGCCTGGCGGATCAGACGCGGCATCCGCTCGCGCCCCATGCCTCTCCCCTTCAGCTCGGAGCTGGGCGTGCATACGCGGTGCTTCGTACAGGTGGCGCGAGCCGGCATGCACGGTTCTGATCCGCTGCAGCAGCGCCGCGTCATTCAACGCATGGGCGGATGCAGGGCCGTCGCGCCAAGCGCAGTAGCCCACGCGCGCCATGGTGGCAACCGGGAGCAGGGCTGGTTGTGCTCATGACCGGAAGACTCGGACGGTATCGTGCCGATCTCGCGCTAGCCAGGCTGCGCAGCTTTTGAGAGAATGTCTCGCTCCAGCCGCAGCTGGCATACCTCGCGACGAACCCGGACCAGCTCCTCGCGTCCGCGCCGCACATGGCGCCGCTTTCCTACTCCCGGCGGCCTTCGCTACGATCGGCCTGAACGACCGTGCTGGGGATCGATTTGTGCGATCGGGCTCGAACTCGCGCGACAGATACTCACGATTACGTGCCGCGCGGACCAAGAAGGGCGATGCGCGATGTCGCCCATTGGTCATCTGCCCGGTGCTCCGGCTCCGGATCGCTATCTCCCGCCGGCACCATTGCCCCAGGTTTCCAGCTTGCGGGAGACTGCATCGAGCACGCATTGGAAAAATTTTCGATCGTACATCCCAAGATTCCACATAACGTCGCGCCAATAGATATGCTCCATCAGCGCCTCCATCGCCTTCCGATCGGGGGCCGCCTCGACCTGCGCGATCAATGCGTCGGCGAGGGCAGAGGGGAGGCCATAGGGGGCGTCAGTCATCGTCGTATTCCGTACTGACGGGGGAACCACTCGCGCAGGGCCGCATGGCGGCGCTGTTTTCGCAAGCCCTCCTCCGATCAGCGGACAACACTTGGCCTAAGTTCTGGACTCAAAGCGTGTCCACAGCCGGATGGCAGCGATGGCCGACGGTGCTAAGGTAGTTACGTGCGAGCTTGTCGAAACGTGGGGCGAGGCGCGGTGCCAGTGCTTGAGACGATTAAAGCAGCGTTCGATCAGGTTGCGTTGGCCGCTGCCCGCCGCGGCAACCTCAGGCTGGTACAATCTTGGGCTGCGGTCAAGGCAGCCACACGTTACCCCCTGCTCGGCGCCCCGGCTAGTACCCGGAATCATGGATGGCTGACCCGGGTACCGAGGTGTTTTTGGTGAACTGTGGCGGCCGTCCAGGCGAACGGGGTAGCGTGCTTGTTGTAGCTGGCGACGAAGGCATCGATGTGGTCCCTGACTTGTCGGGGCGAGGTGAAGCTGGCGCCGTGCAGGGCGCCACGGCTGAGGATGGAGAACTAGATCTCGACTTGGTTCAGCCAAGGAGGCGTGGGTCGGGGTGAACTGGAAACGCACGTTCGGATGGCGGGCCAGCCACAGGTCGCGCTTGGGCCTGCGAGTGTTGAGGTTGTCCAGCACGACATGGATTTCCCGATCGGGGTGGTCGGCGACCAAGCGGTTCATGAAGTCGAGGAACTCGACACGGCGACGGCGCCTGTAATGCGCCGCCTTGACCTGCCCGCTCGCCACGTCCAGCGCGGTGAACAGCGTGGTCGTGCCGTGCCGCTTGTAGTCGTGGCTCTGGCCGGTCAGCGTCCGGCGCCGGTCTCTCGTGCAAACCAGGCCGCGGCCTTTTGACAAGATGTCGCGCTCCAGCCGGAGCTGCTTGTTCTCCCGCCGCAGCCGCGCCAACTCATCCCGCTCGGCCGCGGCGAGGCCCAGGCTCGCCTCCTCCCGGCGACCCTCTTGCTTGTCGGCCGCAGCTACCCACGCGCCAATAGATTGCGCCGTCGGCTCGAACTCTCGAGCAAGGTCCTCTGGCAATCGTCCGGCACGGACCAGATCGACCATCTGGCGGCGGAACTCAGGCGAATATGGCGGGCGGGTTCTGGGCATCACGAACACCTCTGGTGAAAGCTTCAGGGTGTCCACCAAAACGGGTCAATCCCACTCCACCCGCTCGGTCGACGACCTGGTCAAAGCGCTCGGCATGGAGGGCATCAGCAAGAGCCAGGTATCCTGGTTGTGCGGCGAGATCGACGAGCGGGTGGGCGCCTTTCTGACCCGGCCGATTGAAGACGACTGGCCCGATGTCTGGCTGGACGCTACCTACATGAAGGTCGGGCGCGATTACCACATCGTCTCCGTCGCGGTGATCGTCGCCGTTGGCGTCAACACCGACGGTCGTGCGAAGTGCTCGGCATGACCGTGGGCAGCAGCGAGGCCGAGCCGTTCTGGATCGAGTTCCTCGCTCCCTGGCCCGGCGCGGCCTGCGCGGGGTCAAGCTGGTCATCTCCGACGCGCACGAGGGACTGAAGGCCGTGATCGCCAAAGTGCTCAGCGCCACGTGGCAGCGCTGCCGGGTGGATTTCATGCGCAACGCTCTGGCCTATGCTGGCGAAACGCAGCGCCGCATCGTCTCCGCCTGGCGGCACGGCGTTCGGACGATGCAGCTGCCGCTCGCAAGCAATGACGCGAGGTCGCCGACCAAGCCCGACCGCACGTGCCGAAGCTGGCAGCCCTGATGGACGAAGCAGAAGTCGACCTGAGGGCCTCTAGCAGGCTGCGGAAAAACTCTTCCCCTAATCGGCTTTGATCTGATTCATTGGGGTTGTCGGGAGAGGGAGATTGGTTTGGATGCGCGGACGGGATCGGCAGACTGTAGGCTATCAGCTATGTGAGCCCCGAGGCTTTGGTGCCGCCGGATCATCCGCTGCGCGCGATCAAGCGGCTGGCGGACGCGGCGCTGGAGCGACTGTCGGGCGACTTCGCGGCCCTGTATGCCACGACTGGGCGGCCCTCGATCCCGCCGGAGAAGCTGCTGCGTGCCCTGCTGCTGCAGGCGTTCTTCAGCGTGCGATCCGAGCGTCAGCTGATGCAGCAGATCAGCTACAACATGCTGTTCCGCTGGTTTATTGGCCTGGCCATGGACGCGCCGGTGTGGGACGTGAGCGTGTTCACCAAGAACCGCGACCGCCTGCTGGAGGGCGACATCGCTGGCCGCTGCCTGACCACGCTGCTGGCCGATCCGCAGGTGGTGGGACTGCTCTCCTCGGAACATTTTTCCGTGGACGGTACGCTGATCGAGGCTTGGGCGAGCATGAAAAGCTTTCGCCCGAAGACGGCAGCGGCGAGCCACCG
This sequence comes from Acidisphaera sp., assembly GCA_019240395.1. Taxonomy (GTDB): domain Bacteria; phylum Pseudomonadota; class Alphaproteobacteria; order Acetobacterales; family Acetobacteraceae; genus JAFAYA01. The sequence continues at coordinate 3,351 of JAFAYM010000008.1, forward strand.
GCCCCCGGCCGCAACGGCGAGCGAGACTTTCACGGCGAGAAGCGCAGCAACGCCACGCACGCCTCCACCACCGATCCCGATGCCAGGCTGTTCCGCAAATCCGCGGGCCAGCCGGCGCAACTCTGCCACCTGGGGCACCTGCTGATGAAGAACCGCAGCGCCCTCGTGGTCGATGCGCGACTGACACACGCCACCGGCACTGCCGAGTGTGAGGCGGCGGCAGCGATGCTGGGCGATCTGCCGGCCGGCGGCCGCATCACGGTGGGCGCCGACAAGCTGTTCGACACGCAGGACTTCGTGGCCGAGATGCGCCGGCTGGGCGTGACACCCCATGTCACCCAGCACACGAACCGCCGCCGCTCGGCCATCGACGGGCGCACCACGCGCCATGCCGGCTATACGATCAGCCTGCGCATCCGCAAGCGCATCGAGGAAGGGTTCGGCTGGATGAAGACCTGGGGCGGCCTGCGCAAGACGCGCCATCGCGGCACCGCCCGTATCGACTGGCAGTTCACGCTGACGGCTGCTGCCTACAACCTGGTGGGGATACCCAAACTGCTTGCGGCCGTATGACCAGCACCGAACTCTGTCTGCCGTCACGAATTCCC
>JAFAYM010000011.1 GCA_019240395.1 Acidisphaera sp.
TGGGCGAGCGCCTGGCCGAGGACGATGCCGACGTCCTCGGTCGTGTGATGCGCGTCGATGTGCAGGTCGCCGCGCGCCCGGACGGCGAGATCGATCAGGGCGTGGCGGGCGAAGGCGGTCAGCATGTGATCGAGGAAGCCGATGCCCGTGGCGGTTTCCGCCGCCCCGGACCCGTCGAGGTCCAGCGTCAGCGTGATGTCGGTTTCCGAGGTGGTCCGACTGAGCGAAGCGGTCCGGCCCATGGGCGCAGCACTAGCGACTTGGGCTGTCCACGGGAAGGGGTCTGCGCCCGATGGGCTCACGTGAGCGCCGCCAGCCCGGTGCCCGCCGCCGGGGTCGTCCGCAGCCGGTCGAGCACCTCCGCCACCCCGTCCGTCACCTCGAAGAGCCGGCGGGCGTCGGCGTGGGCGAAGCCGGCGTCGATCGCCGCGTCGATCGCCGCGAGGAAGGCGGTCGCCGAGCCCTCGACATCGCAGAGGAAGATCGGCTTGTCGTGCAGCCGGAGCAGCCGCCAGGTGATGATCTCGATGGTCTCGTCCATGGTGCCGAGGCCGCCCGGCAGGGTGACGAAGGCGTCGGCCAGCTCGAACATCCGGCGCTTGCGGCTGTGCATGGTGTCGGTGATGACCAGGTCGGCGAGGCCCTCGTGAGCCACTTCGAGGCGCATCAGGAATTCCGGGATGACGCCGAGCACCTGGCCGCCGGCGGCCAGCGCCGCGTCGGCGACGGCGCCCATCAGGCCGACCCGGCCGCCGCCGTAGATCAGGCGGATGCCGGCCTCGGCCAGGCCCTGTCCCATGGCCTCGGCGCTGGCGCGGTAGGCGGGATGGCTGCCGGGGTGGGAGCCGCAGAAAACGGCGACGCTGCGGATGTCCGCCATCGAAAACTCCTGGGGTGGACCTTGGAGATGGGCATTCGTCAGTTTCCCCGTGGTTTATTTTACGACGCGGCGCTCTGGCGGTATCCGTGCCAGGGTGCAACCCTGGGTTCTCCGGAAAAGGATCGAAGACGCGATGGCGAGGATGAAGGTGCTGCTGGCGGCGGGGCTCGCCGTCTCGGTGTTCGGGTTGGCGCAGGCGCAGGTGGTGCCGCCGGCGCCTCCGGCGCTTCCCAAGCCGCCCTATACGGACCCGCAGGAGGCGATCGTGGCCCGCCAGGCCTCCTACAAGGCGCAGGGCCAGATGTTCGGGGCGATGAAGAAGGCGATCGACGCCAAGCAGGACCCGGCGCCGTTCGCCCCCGACGCCGCCTGGATGTCGCAATGGGGTCAGCTGATCCCCTCGATGTTCCCGCCCGGCAGCGAGACCGGGCACGACACGAAGGCGCTGCCGGCGATCTGGTCGGACAAGGCGGGCTTCGACAAGGACGCCGCAAACTTCAACGCCGCCGCCGCCAAGCTCGCGCAGGTCGCCACCACCAACGACAAGGCGGCCTTCGCCGAGCAGTATCAGGCGGTCGGCGAGACCTGCGGCGCCTGCCACCGCGCCTACCGCGCCCGCACCCAATGACGAGCTAGAAAGTCCGCAGCAGCAGGGTGACCGCGCCGGCGGCGCAGGCGAGCACCAGGAGCGCCAGCACCGGGCTCGCCATGCGCGGCGCGCGCATCGCCGCGGGCATGCGTTTCTTGCCGGTGATCATCGGCCGCAGCAGGTTGTGGCGCTTGACGACGGCGTAGCCGAGCACCGCCAGCACGTGCAGCGCGACCGCCGTCAGGATGAGATAGTTGAAGTTGAGGTAGTGGATGTAGCTCAGGCGGTCGCTCAGCGCGTCGGAGACATAGTTGCGGAACGGCCCCTCGCTGACATCGTCGTCGCGCGCGAACAGGCCGGTGACGACCTGCACGGCGAGGAGCAGCAGGATCACCAGCACCATCCAGCCGCCGGCGGCATTGTGGCCGATCTCGTTGTCCGGCTCGCGCCGGTGGAACTGGGCGAGGTGGCGCAGCGCGGCAGCGGGGCTTTTCAGGAAGTGGCGAAACCGCGCGGTGTCGCTGCCGACAAAGCCCCAGATCAGCCGGAAGATGAGCAGGGTCAGCAGGGTGTAGCCGGAATAGAAGTGCCACTGCATGCGGCCGGTGCGCTCGGTCAGGTAGCTGATCACCAGCAGCACGACGATCGCCCAGTGGAAGAGCCGGATCGGCAGGTCCCAGACGCGCATCGACAGCCGCATGCCGCTCATCGTGTTCTCGCTTTCCAGATCGGCGGGCTGCCATAGGCGACTTGACGGCGCGGCGCCAGAGAGGCGAGACCGGGCCGATGCTCGCGCACGCGATTCTGGGCAGGGGGGCTTTTGCCGGCCTGGAGGCGTGGCGCGCGCCGCTGATCGCCGCGGCTGTCGCCCTCGCGGCGGCGCTCGCGGGCCGGCTGCTGCGGGTGGCGGCACTCGGCTTTGCCGCCGGCGGGCTGGGGATGCTGGCGGGGTGGGTGGCGGAGGCCGGGCTGTCGCTGCATCCGCGGGCGCTCCCGGGCCGGCTGCCGGCGGTCGCCCTGGTCGCCCTGGCATTCGCCTTCCTGCTCGAGCGTCTCGGGCGGGCGCGTCAGGCCGGGTTTTTCCTGGTGGTGCTGCTCGGTGCCTGGTGGCTCGGCGGGGCGCCGCAGACGCGGGCCGCGGCATGGCACGAGGCGGCCGACATGGTTGTCGCGGCGGCCTGGATCGCCGCCTCGGCGTGGCTGCTGGTGCAGGCGGATCTGCCGGCGTTGGCGGCGAGTTCCCTGGCTCTCTGGGCGGCGCTGCAGGCGATCGGTGTCGGGGTCTGGGCGTTGCTGGCGATCGTTCCCGGCGCGGCGGCGCTCGGCGCGGCGGCGGCGCCGGAGCGGCCGTCGGTGCCGCCGGCGCTCGGCATCGGCGCTGCCGCCGCGGCGGCGGTGATCGCCGCCGGGCGCCTGCCGCATGCCGGGCTGGGGCCGGTGGACATCGCCTGCCTGGCGCCGCTTCTCACGGCGTGGCTGGCGGGCCGGCTGGTGCCGCGGTTCCGCAAGCTGCGGGGCGGTGCGGAAGCGGCGGGCGCGCTGCTCGCTCTCGCCCTGGTGGCGCTGCTCGCCTACAGCGCGGCGGCGCTGGCCGGCTTGCGGTGAAGTCTCAAGATTAATTGCAGGCGGCCCCAGGCAGTCCTACGGTCCTGACAATGTTGCAACCCGGAGAAAATCTGCATCGGCCGACGCGCCGCCCCTGGCTGCTCGCCGGGGCCTTGGCGCTGCTGCTGCTGGTCGGTCTTTTCGTCGGGCTGCGCGGCGGATTGGATGTCGCCGGTCTGACCGGCCCCGACCTCCCTCCGGCCCGCCCGGCCGTGATCCCGCCGGCTCGTCCGCCCGCCACGGCGGCGCTTCCGACCCCGCCGGCCGCGGCCCAAAAACCCAGCTTCGACATCGTGCGCATCACCCCGCATGGCGAGGCGGTGATCGCCGGCCGGGCGGCGCCGGGCTCGGAGGTCACCGTGTTCGCCGGCGGGCGGGAGATCGGGCGGAGCTGGGCCGACGAGCGCGGGCAATGGGTGCTGCTGCCGAAAGAGCAGCTGCCGCCGGGCGGGCAGGAGCTGACGCTGTCGTCGCGCACGCCGGAAGGCCAGGTTGCCGCCGCCGACGGCTCGGTGATGCTGACGGTCCCCGGGCCGGCGACGGCCGCCACCAACGCGGCGCCCCCGATGGCCGTGCCCCCGATGGCCGTGCTGGTGCCCGCCGGACCCGCGGCCCCGCGCCTGCTGCAGGCGCCTCCGGCGGTGGCCGAGGCCCCGGCCGAGCCGCCCCATCCCGCCGGCCCGCAGGTCACCGAGGCGCAGGTCGGCGCAGTGCCGGATGGCCAGTCTCAGAACGGCCACCCCCAAGCCAGCCAGGGGCGGCTCGGTCTGGACGTGGTGGATTATGACGAGCACGGGGCGATCCGCTTCGCCGGGCACGCCGCCCCCGGCGCCGCAGTGCGGCTCTATGTCGACGACCATCCCGCCGGCGATGCGGTGGCCGACGCCCAGGGAAACTGGTCCCTGACGCCGGGTCTGGACGTCGCGGCCGGGGCGCACCGCCTGCGTGTCGATCAGCTCACGGCCGCAGGCGGGGTGAGCGCGCGTGTCGAGCTGCCGTTCATGCGCGAGGCGCTGGCGGCCGCCGCGGTGCCGGAGGGGCGGGTGGTGGTGCAGCCCGGGCAGAATCTCTGGCGCATGGCGCGGGCCAGCTACGGGCACGGGATCCGCTACACCGTCATCTACGCCGCCAATCGCGCAGTGATCCGCGACCCGGCGCTGATCTATCCCGGGCAGACCTTCGCGATCCCGGCCGACACCCCGGCGGGCCCCGCTTCGCCGCCCGCCACCGCGCAATAGGGCGCTGCACCGGCTGGGATCGCATGAGCACGGCCGACACGTTCCGCCTCGTGCTTGCGCCGCCGCATCCGGCTGGGCGGCCGTTCATCGTCGGCGGCATCGCGGCCTTTGTGCTCGGGCTGCTGGTCGGGCATGGGCTGGCCTGGATCGCCCTGTTCTTCATCCTGTTCTGCCTCTTCTTCTTCCGCGATCCCGAGCGGGTGCCGCCGGGTCGGCTGGGGGCCGTCGTGGCGCCGGCGGACGGCAAGGTGGTCTCGGTGGCGCCGGCGGTGGCCCCCGCCGAGCTGGGCCTCGGGCCGATTGCGCGCTGGCGGGTCGGCATCTTCCTGTCGGTGGTCGATGTGCACGTGAACCGCGTGCCGGCCGACGGCACGATCACCCGGATCGCCTATCGCCACGGGCGTTTCGTGAACGCCAGCCTGGACAAGGCCAGCGAGGGCAACGAGCGCAACGCCATTGCGCTGCGCCTGCCGGACGGGCGGGAGATGGCGGTCGTGCAGATCGCCGGGCTGATCGCGCGGCGCATCCTGTGCGAGCTGCGCGAGGGTGACGCGGTGCGCGCCGGCGCGCGCCTCGGCATGATCCGTTTCGGCAGCCGCACCGACCTCTATCTGCCCGAGGGGGTGCGGCCGCTGGTGGCGGAGGGGCAGACGATGGTGGGCGGCGAGACGGTGATAGCGGAGCTTGGGGCATGAGCGATTCGTCGGTCCACCGGCTGCGCACCCGGTTCCGGCCGCGGCATCGGCCGCGCTTCAAGGGCCAGTCGTTCAACCGGCTGATCCCCAACATCATGACCCTGCTCGGCCTGTGCGCCGGGCTGACGGCCATGCGCTTCGCGCTGGAGGGGCGGTTCGGCAGTGCGGCGGTGGCGATCGTCGTCGCCGGCTGCATCGACGGTCTGGACGGGCGCCTGGCGCGGCTGCTCAAGGCGGTGTCGCGGTTCGGCGCCGAGTTCGACAGCCTGGCGGATTTCCTGTGCTTCGGCGTGGCGCCGGCCTTCATCATCTATCTGTGGTCGCTGCAATCGCTGCGCGGCTATGGCTTCGCCCCGTGCCTGATGTTCGCGGTGTGCATGGCGCTGCGCTTGGCGCGGTTCAATGCGGCGATGGACGGCGCGCCGTCGCCGGCCTACGCCTATAACTTCTTCACCGGCGTGCCGGCGCCTGCCGGTGCCGGTCTGGCGCTGTTCCCGCTGTTTCTCGGGCTGGAGGCGAAGGCGCTGGGCTGGAGCTGGCTGCTGACGGCGGCGCAGTTTCCGCTGCTCTGCGCCGTCGTGCTGGCGGGCACGGCGCTGCTGTCGATTTCGACGCTGCCGGTGTGGAGCTTCAAGAATTTCAAGGTGCCGTCGCAGTATGTGCTGCCGGTGCTGCTCGGCGTGGGCACGTTCACCGCGGTGCTGGTGGCCGATCCGTGGGCGGCGCTGGCCGGCATGGGGCTGCTGTATGTCGGCATGCTGCCGTTCAGCGTGCGCAGCTTCCGGCGGCTGCGGCGGGAGGCGGAAGGGGCAAGAAGGCCGGGGGCAGAGGCCTGGCCTTAATTCTCTCCCCATACCCTTCTGCAGAATCCCGGATAGGTCTCGAGCATCTCCACGCGCACCGGCCCGCGCAGCAACTGCAACTCCTGCTCGCTCGGCTCGGGGGTGGTCGGAACCTCCGGCGGGCTCTCATAGGCGAAGCCGGTGTTGTCCCGGACGCTCGTTGCACTCTCGCCGGGATGCAGCGACGCCAGCGTAAAGCGCGAGGCGAAGCGGAACACGCAGCGGCCGGTGACCAGAGCCTGCGGGCTCCCGGCGGCCGAGACGTGATCCACGCGCGGCACCAGCACGCGGCGCGAGTGCTCCTCGCGGAACAGAATGGTGCGCGGCACCACCGTGTACATGAACGCCGAGCCGAAGCTGCCGGGAAAGCGCGTGGTGCGGCCGGGCCATTCGCCGGTGCCGATCAGGTTGATGTTGCCGGCGCCGTCGATCTGGCCGCCGCCGAGAAAGAACAGGTCGATGCGGCCCTGTCCCGCCAGATCGAACAGCTCGCGCGAGCCCTCGGTGAAGGGGTTGCCGGTCCGCTTGTGCAGCAGCGAGAGCCGCACGTCATGGCCGAGTGTCCGCACCAGCCAGCAGGCGGCGGCGGGGATCGGGCTGGCGGCGCCGACGGCGATGTGGCGCGCCGGCGGCGCTGCGGGATCGAGGATCAGCCGCGCCAGCACGCACGCCAGGCGCTCCTCGGGAGTTATTATGCCACGCTTCTCCGGAGCGATCATTCCGCCGCGGCGGCGCTCCGCGCGAAAACGTGGCTGTCGAGATAGGCGCGGAAGCCGGCGTCGCTGCGGGCCAGGCGGGCGTACTCCGCGATGTGCGCGCTGTCTGCCTCGTATTCGTCGAGCAGGGCGATCGGCCAGGCGCCGTGCTCGACCACCGCGATCGCCTCGATGTAGGTGGCGGCGATGGTGCCCGGCGCCATGCGTTCGTCGTCCAGCAGGCTGTCCGCGACGATGCGCTCGACGGTGACCAGGGTGCGTTTGGCGGCGTGCGCCAGGGTCGCCAGTTCCCGCCGCCGGCCCACCCAGACATTGCCGTGCGCGTCGGCGAGCACGGCGTGGAACGCTGCCACATCCGGGCTGAGGGCAGGGAGAAGCAGGATCGGGTCGTCATGGTCGAAGGGATTGTCGATCACCCGCCAGTCCGGCCGGTGCGCCAGCAGGTCACTGCCGAGCACGCCGCGCAGCGGCATGAAGGGAACGCCCTTTTCCGCCGCCTGCAGCATGGTGTGGATGGCCGGGCAGGTGGCGTCGATCATCTCGATGCTGCCGGCGGCCAGTGCCGCGGTGAAGCGCGGCGCAGTGCCCGCCTCGCCGAGGCTGACGGCGCTGCTCTGCACCGAGGCGACGCAGCCGGCGCCGATCAGCAGGTCGGTGACCATGCCGGAGACCGGCACGCCGAGCAGGCGCAGGCCGCGCACGCCGCGGCGCACCAGGGCGCGCACCAGCGCCGAGGGCGGCAGCGAGTTGTCGGGCGGCAGGGCGAGCAGCGCGCCGTCCGGCACCCCTGCCGCGAGGTCATCGAGCGAGAGGACGCTTTGGGTCACGCGCCGCCGATCGCCTTGGTCACCTTGCCGGTGCCGCTGCAGGTCTGGCACTCCTGGCCCTTGACGCGGCCGGAGCCGCCGCAATCCGCGCAGATGTCCTCGCCGGTTCCGGGGGTGCCGGGGGCGGCCTCGTCGCCGGGGTTCAGTTTCGGCTGGGTCGCGCCGGTGCCGGTCTTGCCGGGTTGGTCGGACATGGCTTCCTCCTCCTCTTCTGGCAGCACCGGTGCAACGCCGGGTGCGCCGTGCCGTTCACCTCACCCCAGAGCGGCGACCAGCGCCTCGGCGCTGCGGCCGTTGGCGATGGTCGCGGCGCGGCCGTTCCAGTGCACGCCGCCGACCCGGGCGAAGGCGTGGTCGGCGCCGGGGTAGCTGTGGACGGCAATCTGCGGATGACCCTTGGCCGCCTCGATGACCTTGGCCCGGCCTTCCGGGGGGAAGAATTCGTCGAGCTCGGCGATGTGCAGGATCAGCGGCGCGCGGACCTTGTCGAGGTCGCCGAGCAGGCCGTCCAGCCCGACGCCGTAATAGGAAATGTTCACGTCGGCGTCCGAGCGCTCCGCCATCATGAAGGCGAGCCGGCCGCCGAGGCAGTAGCCCATCGTGCCGGCGCGGCCGTTGCAGCCGGGCAGCGTGCGCGCCGCGGCGAGGGTGGCCTTGAGGTCCTCGATGCCGCGATCCTGGTCGAAACCCTTCATCAGCGCGAAGGCGCGATCCCATTCCTCCTTGGTCTTGTCGGTCAGGACGACGCCGGGCTCCTGCCGCCAGAACAGGTCGGGGCAGACCGCGATGAAGCCGAGATCCGCCACCTGGCCGCAGGTTGCGCGCATGGCGTCGTTGATGCCGAAGATCTCCTGGATCACCACGACAGCACCGGCCGGCTTGTCGCGCGGCTCGACGACCAGGGCGCCGAATTTTCCGGCGCCGTCGGCCGCGTCGATCTGGATCATTGCCATGCTCGTTCCCCCGGAGGACTTGGGGAAGCTTATCGTCGGTCGGGAGGGAAGGCGAGGGCTCCTGCCCGCGCCACGCCGCCGGCTTAGCCTTCCGTAGGGCTACACGCTGCGCGCTCAGCGCAACGTCTTGATCGCTGAGGGGCTGACGGTGTTCAGGTTGCCCTCATCCGCCAGGAGCCCATTGCCGTTCTTTGCCTTGCGGCGGACAGGATAGACCTGCTCGTTGGGGAATTGCGTCATATACTGCGGGTTGTCCATATACTGCTGCGCCAGAACGGGATCGGTCTTCTGTTGGGTGGTGGCCGGCCGCTTGCGCATTTCCTCCTGATTGTTCAGGACTTCCGTGATGGTCTTGTCATAGGCCATTTTCGACCATCGCTTGTATCGGATCGTGCTCTGGTTCCCAGCGACGTCGAATCGGACGTAGAGGGAGTCGCCTTTGTTCACGTGGCTGTTTATCCGCACCTGGTAGATGTGCCCGTTGAAGTTCAGCGCAGTGGCGACGCCGAGCAGGCAATCTCGCCACTCCGTCTGCCCCCCGGCAGTGTCCAGGTATTGCTCCTCCCGGTTGATCACTCCGTAGATTTGCAGCGCTTGGGTGGCGTGGTTCATCGCGACGCTTTGCACGAAAGCTGCAAACGCCTGCGCCTTCGCGTTGTCTGCCGTCGCGCCACCGCTGGCTTTCATGTCGTGGAAGCCGAAGATGCCGGCTTGCGTCTGATAGACGATCGCCTGGCATCCCTTGATGCTGGGAAAGCCCAGCGCCGCGGGATCAAAACCCACGTGGTTGTTGCCGAGATACTGCATCGCATGCCCCCCAGACCGGCGGTTTCGTTCTGCCCGAGCCCCCCGAAGCGAGCGACCCGTGCGCCGGGCTTGACATACGATGATATTCGGCAGCGGGCCTATCTGCAATCGAAACGAGGCGCGATCGGTGCCCTCCCGTCGGGCATGTCCCGACAGGCTGGGATCAGATGTAATGCTCGTCGAGCGGCGCGAAGCCGTTGAAGCGCTGGCTCGCGTAGGTCGCGACGTAGGCGCCGGTCGCGTGCAGCTCCACCGGCTCGCCGGAGCGGAGGGCGAGCGGCAGGCGGTACCTGGCCCTCTCGTACAGGATGTCGGCGCCGTCGCAGGTCGGGCCGGCAATCGCCACCGGGCCGCTCGGGCTGCCGTCATGCGGCGTGGTGATCCGGTAGCGGATCGCCTCGCCCTCGGTCTCCGCCAGGCCGCCGAAACGGCCGATGTCGAGATAGACCCAGCGCATCGCATCGTCCGGTTCGCGGCGACTGACCAGCACGACCTCCGAGCGCACGACGCCGGCATCGGCGACCAGGCAGCGGCCGGGCTCGACCACCATCTCGGGCAGCGCGTTGCCGAACGCCTTCGTCATCGCCGCCATGATCGCCTGCGCGAAGCTGTCGATCTCCGGCACGTCTTCGCGGTAGCGCACGGGAAAGCCGCCGCCGCAATTGAGCATGCGCAAATCGACCCCGCGCTCGCGCAGATCGGTGAACAGCATGGCGACGCGGCCGATCGCCGCCTCGTAGGACGCGGTCCGCGTCTGCTGGCTGCCGACATGAAAGGACAGACCGAACGGATCGAGTCCAAGCTCGCCGGCGCGCAGCATCAAGCTGCGGGCGTTCTCGACCGTGGTGCCGAATTTGCGCGACAGCGGCCAGTCCGCGCCCTCGTTCTCCACGAGGATGCGGCAATAGACGCGGCTGCCCGGCGCGTGACGCGCTAGCTTCTCCAGCTCCTCGATGGAATCGAAGGCGAACATGGTGACGCCCGCGGCATGGGCGCGCGCGATCGCCGAGGCCTTCTTGATGGTGTTGCCGAAGCTGATCGCCGACGCGGGTGCGCCCGCGGCAAGGCAGCACTCGACCTCCTCGATGCTGGCGGCATCGAAGCGGCTGTCGAGCCGAACCAGGCGCTGCAGCACCGGCGGCGCCGGATTGGCCTTCACGGCATAGTAGATCGCGGCCAGCGGCAAGGCGCGCCGCAACGCCCGGAAATTCTCCTCGACGCGGTCGAGGTCGAACACCAGGCACGGTGTCGCCGGCTGCTGCTCAGCAAGGAAACGGGCGATCTTGGGGGTCATCGCACCCGGCCTCCCCTCATGGAAAGCCCGCCTGAGAGAGGCGACGGGCAGTGTTGACGAAACGGTCGAACGAACCAGCGACCAGAACGGATTGCCAGAACGCTTGACGTCGTTGCGTAACCTCGAGGGCCAGAGGCACGTGCGTTGCTGCGTAGCTGCGGCACATAGGGGCCCCACCCCAGGGATGCAAGGAAAAATCGCAACCGCCGGCTCGCGTCCGGCGTTCGGCGGGCAGGAGGTGCCGGTGACGGCCGAGGCGGAGCAGGATATCGAGACGGCGCCGGCCGGACCCGGCGGGGCGGGCGGCCGGGCGCGGGCCGTCTCACGGCGGGCGGTCCGGCGCAGCCTGGCGCAGCAGCGGGCGGAGCTCGGCCGCGACGCGCAACGGCCGACGCAGATTCCCTGGCGCGGCTGGCGGTCGGTGCTGCACCGCACCGTCAAGGAGATGATCTCCGATCGCGTGTCGCTGGTCTCCGCCGGCTGCGCCTTCTACGCGACCCTGGCGCTGTTTCCGGCGATCTCCATGCTGGTGTCGACCTACGGCCTGATGTTCGACCCGGTGAGCGTCGAGCCGCAACTGCACGTGCTGAGCCGGCTGCTGCCGCCGGAGGGCTTCAAGCTGATCGCCGACCGCGTCCACCTGCTGGTCTCCCAGCCCACGCACAAGCTCGGCCTGGGCTTGCTGATCAGCACGATGCTGACGTTCTGGAGCGCGGCGACCGGCACCAAGGCGATCATCTCGGGTCTCAACGTCGCCTACGAGGAAGTCGAGCAGCGCAGCTTCCTGCGCTTCCAGCTCACGGCTTTCCTGATGACGCTCGGGGTGATCGTCGCGGCGGTGGTCGGGCTGGCTCTGCTGGTCGGCCTGCCGGCGATCTTCGCCTTCGTCGGATTGTCGGCCTACGCGAAGAACCTGATCGGCGTCATCAGCTGGCTGTTGCTGATGGGCTTCGTGGTGTTCGCCCTGTCGCTGCTCTACCGCTTCGGCCCGTGCCGGCGGCGCGCGAAGTGGCACTGGGTGACGCCGGGATCGCTGCTGGCGGCCTGCCTGTGGCTGATCGGCTCGGCGCTGTTTTCGCTGTATGTCGGGCGGATCGCCACCTACGACGCGACCTACGGGCCGCTCGGCGCCGTGGTCGGCGTGATGATGTGGTTCTGGGTCACCGTGCTGGCCGTGCTGCTCGGGGCCGAGCTGAACGCCGAGCTCGAGCTGCAGACGGCCGAGGACAGCACCGAGGGCACACCGAAACCGATGGGCAAGCGGGGTGCCTTCGTCGCCGACCACGTCGCCGACGATTAGAGCGTGATGACCGAAGGTGAATCACCGCAGGTCTGAATCACGCTCTCAAACAACGAGTTAGAGCGGGATGACTTCGTCTAGGAGAAGTCATCCCGCTCTAAGGGCTATTCCGCTGCGCCCCGCAGAGCGGCGCCGGCGGCGATCGGGCAGAGCGGCAGGGCGCCGGCGAGCAGCGCGCAAAGCAGCAGCAGATGCGGCCGCGGGCTTAGGCCGGCGGCGGCGGCGTCGGTCGCCGCGGCGCCGAAGATCAGCACCGGCACGGCAAGCGGCAGCACGAGCAGGGGCAGCAGCACGCCGCCGCGACGCGCGCCGAGCACGATCGCCGCTCCCGCCGTGCCGAGCAGCGAAAGCACCAAGGTGCCGGCCAGCAATCCGCCGAGCAGTGCCGGCAGCGCCTCGGGCGTCAGGCGCAGCATGATGCCGAGCGGCCCGGCGGCCAGCAGCAGCGGCAGGCCGGTGGCGAGCCAGTGCGCCAGCGCCTTGCCGAGCGCGATCGCCGCGGCGGGAAGACCGCAGAGCAGGAGCTGGTCGAGCGAACCGTCCTCGTAATCGGCGCCGAACAGCCGGTCGAGCGGCAGCAGGGCGGCGAGCAGGGCGCAGACCCAGACGATCCCCGGGGCGAGCCGGCCCAGCGTTTCCGGGGATGGTCCGATCGCCAGCGGAAACAGCGCGCCGGCGACAAGGAAGAACAGCAGCGCACCCAGCGTGTCGCCGAGATGGCGCAGCGAGAGGCGCAGCTCGCGCGCCAGCAGGGCGATGAACAGCTTCATGCCCCGGCCAGGCGCAGCTCCGCGGCCTCGGGCAACGGCAGAGGCAAATGCGTCGCGGCGATCACCACGCCGTCCGCCGCGCGGTGCGACGCGAGCAGCGCGCCGAGCAGACCTATGGAGGCATCGTCCAGGCCGAGCGTCGGCTCGTCGAGCAGCCAGATCGGCCCCGAAGACAGCGCCAGTCGCGCCAAGGCCAGCCGGCGGCGCTGCCCCGCCGAGAGCAGCCGGACCGGCAGGCCGGCCAGGGGCGCGAGATCGAACGCGGCCAGGGCATCGCGCACTGACACGCGGGCTGCCGCCGCGGCGAAGCGCAGATTTTCGGCGGCGGTGAGCCCGGGCTTGACCGCGTCCTGATGGCCGACATAGGCGACGCGCCGCGCCTGCGCCAGCGTATCGGCGAGCGCGTCCATGCCGCGCCAGGTCAGCCGCCCGGCCGCCGGGCGCAGCAGGCCCGCCAGCAAACGCAACAACGTCGATTTGCCCGAGCCGTTCGGCCCGCGCAGGATCAGCGCACCGCCGGACGGCACGGCGAAGCCGATGTCGCGGAACACCAGACGCTCGGCCCGGAATGCCGCCAGCCCTTCCGCCTCCAGCAACCGGGTCTCCTCCCGACGTGGTGGCGCTTTGTGCCCCGGTTTATGGACGGCGACCATGCTCTATGGTTTAAGCAGCACACCCCCGCGCGGCGCCAAGGAGCGGCAAATCCCCATGAAAACGGTAGGCCAGGACAGTCTGAAGACCCGCAGGACTTTGAGCGTCGGCGGCAAGAACTACGAATATTTCTCCATCCCCGAAGCAGCGAAGACGCTCGGCGACGTCGATCGCCTGCCGGTCACCTTGAAGATCCTGCTGGAGAACGTGCTGCGCTTCGAGGACGGCCGAAGCTATCGCGTCGATGACGCGCGCGCGCTCGTCGGCTGGCTGGAGAAGCAGCACTCCGCCCGCGAAGTGCCGTTCAAGCCGGCGCGCATCCTGATGCAGGATTTCACCGGCGTGCCGGCGGTGGTCGATCTCGCGGCGATGCGCGACGGCATCACCCGGCTCGGCGGCGATCCGCAGAAGGTCAACCCGCTGGTGCCCGTCGACCTGGTGATCGATCACTCCGTGATGGTCGACGTGTCGGGCACCGCAGACTCGCTGCAGAAGAACGTGGAGATCGAGTTCGAGCGCAACGGCGAGCGCTATCAGTTCCTGCGCTGGGGACAGGAGGCGTTCAGGAACTTCTCGGTGGTACCGCCGGGAACCGGCATCTGCCATCAGGTCAACCTGGAATACCTCGCCCAGGCGGTGTGGACCGGTGAGGTCGACGGCCAGACCTACGCCTATCCCGACACGCTCTACGGCACCGACAGCCACACCACCATGGTCAACGGCATGGGCGTGCTGGGCTGGGGTGTCGGCGGCATCGAGGCCGAGGCGGCGATGCTCGGCCAGCCGATCGCCATGCTGATCCCCGACGTCGTCGGCTTCAAGATGACGGGCCGGATGCCGGAGGGGGCGACGGCGACCGACCTGGTGCTGACGGTGACGCAGATGCTCCGCAAGAAGGGCGTGGTCGGCAAGTTCGTGGAGTTCTACGGCCCGGCGCTGCACCATTTGCCGGTGGCGGACCGTGCGACGATCGGCAACATGGCCCCGGAATACGGCGCCACCTGCGGCTTCTTCCCCGTCGACAAGACGACCATCGAATACATGCGGCTGACCGGGCGCGACGAGCACCGCATCGCGCTGGCCGAAGCCTATCTCAAGGCGCAGGGCCTGTGGCACGACGAGAATACGCCCGAGCCGAGCTTTTCCGACACGCTGGAGCTCGACCTCGGCACGGTGCAGCCGAGCCTGGCGGGGCCAAAGCGGCCGCAGGATCGCGTGCTGCTGAAGGACGCCTCCGCCGCCTTCAAGACGGAGCTGACCCGCAGCCTCGGCGTGCCGGCCAACGATGTCGGCACGAAGGTGAAGGTCGAGGGCAAGAACTACGAAATCGGCCATGGCGAGGTGGTGATCGCGGCGATCACCAGCTGCACCAACACCTCCAACCCCTATGTCATGGTCGCCGCCGGCCTGGTCGCCCGTAAGGCGCGCGAGCGCGGGCTGACGCCCAAGCCTTGGGTGAAGACATCGCTGGCGCCGGGCTCGCAGGTGGTGACGGAGTATCTCGAGAGCGCCGGGCTCGATAAGGACCTGGACGCGATCGGCTACAACACCGTCGGCTACGGCTGCACCACGTGCATCGGCAATTCCGGCCCCCTCGAAGAGGCCATCGCCGACGCCATCGAGGACCACAAGCTGGTCGGCGTGTCGGTGCTGTCGGGCAACCGCAATTTCGAGGGCCGGGTGCATCCGAACGTGCGAGCGAACTACCTGGCGAGCCCGCCGCTGGTGGTCGCCTATGCCCTGCTCGGCACGATGAACGAGGACATCACCACCGCACCGCTCGGCCAGGGGCGGGACGGCAAGCCGGTGTTTCTGCGCGATGTCTGGCCGAGCACGCAGGAGATCAACGACGTCGTGCACAACAACGTCTCCCGCGAGATGTTCCGCCGGCGCTACGGCGACGTGTTCAAGGGCCCGAAGCAGTGGCAGGCGATCGCCGTGCAGGGCGATACCGACACCTATCGCTGGTCCGGCGGCTCGACCTATGTGAAGAACCCGCCCTACTTCACCGACATCACGATGGAGCCGCCGGGGGTGCACGACATCGTCGGCGCGCGGGCGCTGGCCGTGCTCGGCGATTCCATCACCACCGACCACATCAGCCCGGCCGGCAGCATCCGCAAGAACTCGCCGGCGGGCGAGTATCTCGGCGAGCACCAGATCCTGCAGAAGGATTTCAACAGCTACGGCGCGCGGCGCGGCAACCACGAAGTGATGATGCGCGGCACCTTCGCCAACATCCGCATCCGCAACGAGATGGTGCCCGGCGTGGAAGGCGGCATGACCCGCCACGAGCCCTCGGGCGAGCAGATGCCGATCTATGACGCGGCGATGCGCTACCAGCGCGAGGGCGTGCCGCTCGTGGTGTTCGGCGGCAAGGAATACGGCACTGGCTCATCGCGTGACTGGGCCGCCAAGGGCACGCTGCTACTCGGCATCAAGGCTGTGGTGGTCGAGAGCTTCGAGCGTATCCACCGTTCCAACCTGGTCGGCATGGGCGTGCTGCCACTGATGTTC
>JAFAYM010000169.1 GCA_019240395.1 Acidisphaera sp.
CGGTCACCGCGAAGGTCTCGGAAATCACCAGGCCGTAATTCTCGAACCACAGGGCGGGGATGCAGTGGAACGTCATCCCCGGCTCGAGCACCGTGCGGTCGCCGGCGCGCAGGCTGGCGGTCAGCTCGCCCCAGGTCGGGGGATAGCCGATGCCGACGGGATAGCCGATGCGGCTGTCCTTCTCGATGCCGTGCCGCGCGATCACCGCCGACCACGCCGCCGCCAGCTCCTCGCACAGCACGCCGGGCGCCACCTTCGCCAGCACCGCCTCCAGCCCCTCCGCGATGATCGCCGTCAGCTCCAGCAGCCGCGCCGGCGGCCGGCCGAGATAGATGCAGCGCGACAGCGGCGAATGGTAGCGGTGCCGCACGCCGCCCATCTCGATATAGAACAGGTCGTCCGGCTTCAGCGCGTCGTCGGTCCAGGACAGATGCGGCGCGGCGCAGTATTCGCCGACCATGGCGTTGGGCGGCTTGCACGGAAACGTCCCGCCGAATTCCGGCAGGCCGGCGGTGGTGACGCGATAGAGCTCGGCCATCACGTCGCATTGCCGCACGCCCGGCGCCGCCGCCTCGAACGCCGCCTGCTGCGCCGCCGCGGCGATCCGCCCGGCTTGGCGCATGAAAACGAGCTCCGGCTCGGACTTCACCATGCGGCAGCGATTCACCAGCAGGAAGGCATCGGCGAAGCGCGCCTCCGGCAGGCCGTGGCGCAGGATCGCATCCCACTTCGCGGTGTAGTAGTAGTCGTCCGTCTCGACACCGATCGTGCCGCGATGCCAGTTGCGGCGTTGCAGCTCTTCCACCACGAACTGCATGGGATGCAGCTCGCCGGAACCGACATAGGCATCGGGATAGGGCAGCACGTTCTCCGGCGACAGAAACGCGGTGAAACGCGCGCCGACCGCGTCCATCTTGCGCCCGATCCAGATCGGCTCCTCCTGCGCCGGCGACACCGCCACCATCTGCGGCGTGTAGTACGACTGTCCGTCGTAGCCGGTGAGCCAGAAATGATTGGCCGGCGAGGCGACCAGCAGCAGATCGATGCCGCGCTCGGCCATCGCCCGCTTGACCAGCCCGACTCGCCGGAGGAATTCGTCGCGTTCGAAGAGGATCATGGGTCGATGATGCGCCGGGGAAGGCAGAAAGGCGAGGGGCTCTGCCCCCAAACCCTGAAGCATGGGACCCCGCTGGGGACCGTGGTCCCCAGACCCCATGACTCAAGTGATACGAGGTCGCACAGAGCGCCCCCTTATCGTCACCCCCCGCGAAAGCGGGGGTCCACGCCATACATGGATTCCCGCTTTCGCGGGAATGACCGCTATGAATCGGCGCTCCCGGGAACTGGTATACTTGGCTTGCTAATCGTGCTGCTCTGCGCGACATGCACTACAGGGAATTGCTCTCGCCGCTGACCATCCGGCGGCTCACCCTGAAGAACCGGATCATGAGCTCGGCGCACGCGCCGGGCTACACCGACGGCGGCCTGCCGAACGAGCGCTACCAGGCCTATCACGAGGAGAAGGCCAAGGGCGGCCTGGCGCTCACCATGTTCGGCGGCTCGTCCAACGTGGCGCGCGACGCCGGCAGCATCTACGGCCAGATCTACATCGGGTCGGACGACATCATCGCGCCGTTCCGCGCCTTCGCCGCGCGCATCCACCGGCACGGCGCGGCGCTGATGTGCCAGGTGAGCCACATGGGACGGCGCACCACCTGGGACGCCGGGGACTGGTTCCCGACCCTGGCACCGTCGGTGGTGCGCGACCCGGCGCACCACTCGGTGCCGCGGGCGATGAGTGCGGCCGACATAATGCGCCTCACCAAGGCCTTCGGCCAGGCGGTGCGGCGCTGCCGCGAGGGCGACCTCGACGGCTGCGAGCTGCTGGCGACGACCCACCTGCTCGGACAGTTCCTGTCGCCGCTGTCGAACCGGCGCACCGACGCCTACGGCGGCAGCCTGCGCAACCGCGCCCGCTTCCTTCTCGAGGTCATCGAGGAAGCGCGCCGGCAGGCCGGGGACGATTTCATCGTCGGCGTGCGCTACGCCGCGGACGAGGCGAACGAGGGCGGCCTGTCGCAGGAGGAGGGGCTGGAGATCGCCCGCATGATCGCCGCCACCGGGCAGATCGACTTCCTCAACGTCAACGGCCGCTACGCCGGCACCGCGGCGGGAATGGCGGAGACATATCCCGGCATGGCGTTCCCCAGCGCGCCCTATCTCCTGCTCGCCAGGCGTGTGCGCGAGGCGTCCGGCCTGCCGACCTTCCAGGCGGCGCGCATCGCCGACCTGCCGACGGCGAACCACGCCATCGCCGGCGGCTTTCTCGACATGGTCGGCATGACCCGGCCGCACATCGCCGACCCGCATATCGTCGCCAAGCTGCAGCGCGGCGAGGAGGCGCGCATCCGGCCCTGCGTCGGCGCCGGCTACTGCATCGACCGCGGCTATGTCGGCCGCGATGCGCTGTGCCTGTTCAATGCCGCCACCGGCCGCGAGCGCACGATGCCGCACGTCATCGCGCGCGCGCCGGCCGCACGAAAGATCGTGGTGGTCGGCGGCGGGCCGGCGGGGCTGGAGGCGGCGCGGGTGTGCGGCGAGCGCGGCCATCGCGTGGTGCTGTTCGAGGCCGCCGCGCGCCTCGGCGGCCAGCTCGTGCTGGCGGCGGCGGCGACCTGGCGGCGCGACATGGGCGCCATCGTCGACTGGTACGCGCGCGAGCTCGAGCGCCTCGGCGTGCGGGTCGCGCTCGCCACCTTCGCCGACGCCGCCGCCGTCCTGGCGGAAGCCCCGGACGCCGTGCTGGTCGCCACCGGAGGCGTGCCGATGCAGGACATGCCGGAAGGCGGCGCCGAGCTGGCGGCCACCTCCTGGGATGTGCTCGCCGGGCACGCAGCAATCGGCGGCCGCGTCCTGGTCTATGACGAGACCGGCAGCCAGTCCGGCCTGTCCACCGCCGAGTTCATCGCCGCCGCCGGGCACGAGGTCGAGCTCGTCACCCCCGACCGGCATGTCGGGCTCGCCATCGGCGGCCAGAACTTCCCCGTGCATCTGCGCGAGCTCTATGCCGCGAAGGTGGCGCTGACGCCGGACCGGCGGCTGCTCGGCGCGAAGCGGTCGGGGAACCGCCTGGCCGTGCGCCTGATGAACGCCTATTCCCGCGATATCGAGGAGCGGCAGGTCGACGCGCTGGTGACGAATTACGGCACCGAGCCGGCGGATGGCGTCTTCCACGCCCTGCTGCCGCGCTCGCGCAATCTCGGCGAGTTCGACCTGGACGCGCTGGCGGAGGGAAAGCTCGACATCCCCGACAGCAACCCCTCGGGCAGCTTCCTGCTGTTTCGCCTGGGCGACGCGGTCGCCAGCCGTAACGTGCACGCCGCGATCTACGACGCGCTGCGCATCTGCAAGGATCTGTGAGCGTCGTGGGCGACGGCACGCATGACGATCTCGCCGCCGTGGAGCCCGCGCCGGCACAGCCGGCATCGACCGGCGTTGTGGTGATCGGCGGCGGCATCGTCGGCGCCAGCACCGCGCTGTTCCTGGCGCAGTCCGGCCTTCCCGTCGTGCTCGCGGAGAAGGGCCGCATCGGCGCCGAGCAGTCCGGCCGCAACTGGGGCTGGTGCCGCGTCATGGGCCGCGACAAGCGCGAAATCCCGCTGAGCCTGGAGAGCCTGCGGCTGTGGCGCGGCATGAACGCGCTGGTGGGCGAGGAGACCGGCTTTCGCCAGGCCGGCATCGTCTATGCCTGCGAAACCGAGGCGGAGGCCGCGGCGCAGAGCCAATGGCTGGACGCCGCGCGCGACTACCAGGTCGGCGGCCGGCTGCTGCGCGGGGCGGCGCTCGCCGAGCTGCTGCCCGGCGCCGCCAGGCCGTTCGCGGCGGGATTGCACACGCCGACCGACGGGCGCGCGGAGCCCGGGCGGGCGGCGCCGGCGATCGCCCGCGGCGCGCAACGCGCCGGCGCCACCGTGCTGACCGGCTGTGCGGTGCGCGGCATCGAGGCGCGCGCCGGGCGGGTATGCGCCGCGGTGACCGAGCGCGGGCCGATCGCCTGCGATGCGGTCGTGCTTGCCGGCGGCGCCTGGTCGCGCCTGTTCTGCGGCAATCTCGGCATCGACCTGCCGCAGCTGAAGGTGCTGGGCTCGGCGCTGCGCACACGGCGGCTGGACGGCCTGCCGGAGGTGGCGGTGGGCGGCAGCGACTTCGCCTTCCGCAAGCGCCTGGACGGCGGCTACACCGTGGCGCGGCGCGGCGCCAACATCACGCCGGTGGTGCCGGACAGCTTCCGGCTGTTCTTCGACTTCATGCCGGCCTATCGCAAGAGCTGGCGGGAGCTGCGGCTGCGCCTCGGCCGCCGCGCGCTGCAGGAGTGGCTTGTGCCGCGCCGCTGGGCGCTGGACGAGGCGTCGCCGTTCGAGCGCGCGCGGGTGCTCGATCCGGAGCCCGCCGCCGGCCTGCTGGAAGAGGCGCGGCGCAACCTGGCGCGGCGCTTTCCCGGCTTCGCCGCGATGACGGAAGCCGAGCGCTGGGGCGGCCTGATCGACGTGACGCCGGATGCGGTGCCGGTGATCGCGCAATCCGACCGGCTGCCCGGCCTCTACATCGCCACCGGCTTTTCCGGCCACGGCTTCGGCCTCGGCCCCGGCGCCGGACGCCTGATGGCCGACCTGGTTCTCGGCAAGCCGCCGGTGGTGGACCCGACGCCCTTCGGGCTGGACCGGTTCCGCCGCACCATGCACGCATCACCCACGGCCTGACGTAATCCGAGACCGGGAGCGGGGGCCGTGGCACGCCCTTGACCATGCGTGCCAGGGAGCCTACGCGTACCTCCGGTTTGTTCGCACAGGAATAATCGAAGTCGGAAACAGGATGGAGGATCAGCAACCCTGTGGAATGGCCCTGTCGGGCACGCAGGACGACTCCCCCGTGCTGATCGGCCACAGCCATAGCATTTTGATCTTCGCTGCTGCGAGGCAAGCTGGATTTCGACTTAGGGGCACTCCATTCGCTGAGGGGCCCCAGCCCCCATTCGATGCCGATATCACCGCGTTTCATCCTGAAGTTGCTCGGTTGCTCAACTGTGCAACTGTCTTCTCCGCGGTGGGCAGGTCCGTCCATGATATTTTGAGCCTGGTTCAGCATCCGCGTTCATTCGACTTCATGGTGCCGTGGCGGCCCGAGCTTCGCGCCGATCCCAGTGCCCAGTTCATTCCTTTCCAGGTGATTCGTGACTTGCTGAAGCACCACATGGAGCAGGATTTCAAGATACTCGCACTTGCAGATTCCCTTGCTGGTGGGAGGCTGATCCACATAATCTCGCAGCCGCCCTTGGAGGACAACGAACTCCTGGCGACTATGCCGCCATGGCCTATGAGAGAAGGGGAGACGTTTTCGCCTGCCCCGCTTCGGCTCAAATTCTACTTGGTTTATAGTTCTCTTCTTGAGGAATGGTGTACCCGCAGGGGAATTGCGGTGATACATCCGCCCTCTCAGGCCTTGACCCAAGGCGGCTTCCTGAGAACGAGTTATTACTCCAATGCGACCCACGGGAATGTGGCGTATGGACAGCTAGTGCTATCTCAAATGCAGGAGTGCCTGTGACCCATCCCTACTCAGGCGCGGCGCCACATCGCTTATGGCGGAAATCTGTTTCCGCGCTGGGGAGCGGTACCGATCCAGTGGTTGACTTTCCTTTCAGGATCTCGCGCGACGACAAGGTCGTTGCAGCAGGCAGCTGCTTCGCCCAACACATATCCGGCCGCTTACGAGCGAACGGCTACGATTTTCTCGTAACGGAGCCGCCGCACCCGCTGCTGCCGCCGGAGATCGCCCAGGCGTATAATTACGGCCGCTTCAGTGCTCGGTATGGCAACATCTACACTGCCCGCCAGCTGCTGCAACTCCTTCGTCGCGTGTATGGCCGCTTTTCTCCGCTGGAAGACGTGTGGTTCAATGACGAAGAGGCGCTCATCGATCCCTTTCGTCCCCAGATTCAGCCTGGCGGATTTGCAAGCCTTGAAGAATACCGCTGCGATCGGGATCAGCATTTCTCCGCGGTGCGGCGGGCTATCGAGAGTATGGACGTTCTGATCTTTACGCTGGGTCTGACGGAATGCTGGGAGCATAGGGTGGACGGAGCCGTATTTCCGGTTTGCCCAGGCACCGCCGGGGGGTGTTTCAATCCGTCCACCCATAGCTTTCGGAATCAGGATGTTGCTGAGGTGGTCTCCGATTTGACCAGCTTCCTTCAAGAGCTGAGCGAGGTCAATGCGCGAGCACGGATCATCCTGACGGTGTCGCCGGTTCCCCTCGTTGCAACTGCCGAGGATCAACACGTTTTGCTGGCAACCGTCTATTCCAAATCGGTTCTGCGGGTTGCTGCGGAGACGGTTGCGCGGCGTGTTACCGGAGTCGCTTACTTTCCGTCGTATGAGATCATCACGGGCCCACAGGCCCGGGGTGCTTACTTCGCTGATGATCTTCGCTCCGTAACTGAGGCTGGCGTGGATCGAGTAATGAACCTGTTTTTCGATCATGTTGCCGAAGGCCAGAGTTCATCAGATCCGACGCTAAGCGGCGTCTCGCGAGATGACCATTACACGATACATGCCCGCGAGGTCATAGACGCACTTTGTGACGAGTTTGCGCTCGATGCGCAGGACTGAAGCCCCAATAGCATTCAGCCGGATGAAGGCGCACCCATGATCGACCGCCGTTCGCTCCTCCTGTCCGGATCCGCGAGCCTCGCGATGGCGGGAGTGCCGCCGGCTCTGGCGCAGGGCAAGACCGGTCTCGCCGCCGGGTTTTCGGCGACCGACATCGGCCAGCTCGATCCGCACAAGGCGGTCGGCACGCCGGACCGGATCGCCGTCAGCTGGATCTTCAACGGCCTGGTGCGCTTCAAGGACGGCACCATCGACCCGGCGCAGATGCAGCCCGACCTCGCCGAGAGCTGGGAGTTCAACGAGGACAAGACGGTCTGGACCTTCCATCTGCGCCGCGGTGTGGCCTTCCACGCCGGCTTCGGCGAGTTCACCGCCGATGACGCGGTGTTCAGCCTGCAGAAAGCGGCGAAACCGGCGACCTCCTCGTTCTCCGGCGACTACCGCGCCTTCAAGAGCGTCACGGCGCCGGACCCCTACACGCTGCGCATCGAGCTGGCCAACGCCATCCCGAGCCTGCTCGGCATGGTGGCGAACTACTCCGGGGGCTTCGTCATCTCCCGCCGCGCCTATGAGCAGCGCGGCGACAATTTCACCCGCGCCCCGGTCGGCACCGGCCCCTTCGCTCTCGACAGCATCGTGCCGAACCAGGCACTGAACCTCATCGCCCACGAGAAGTATTTCCGCGGCGCGCCGGCGATCAAGACGATCGCCTACCGCTTCCTCAACGCCAGCGCCTCGCGCGACCTGGCGTTCCAGAGCGGCGAGCTCGACGTGGCGCAGGGCGTGCAGGACCAGCGCTGGGTCACCCGCTTCAAGGCGCTGCCGAACACCATCGTCGACATCTTCGAGCCGGCCGAGCTGTCGCAGCTCTACCTGAACATGGACACGGCGCCGCTGAACGATCTGCGCGTGCGCCAGGCCATCGCTTGTGCCGTCAACCGCGACGAGCTGGTGCGCTGGCGCGGTGCGGACATTTCCCGTCCCGGCCTGAGCGTGATCCCCAGCGGCACGCTCGGCTACACCGCCGATAACGGCCTGCCGAAATTCGATCTGGAGAAATCCAAGCAGTTGCTGAAGGAGGCCGGGCACCCCGACGGGCTGACCATCCCGGTGATCCAGACGCAGTATCCCGACATGCTCAACCTGATGCAGGTGGTGCAGGCGCAGCTGCAGCGCGCCGGCATCAAGCTGGATTTCCAGCTCGTCGAGCACAGCACGTTCCACCAGATGATCCGCCAGGACCGCAGCCCGCTGGTGATGTATTCCGCCGCGCGCTTTCCCGTGGCGGATGTCTATCTCACGCAGTTCTTCGCCTCGCGCAGCATCGTCAACACGCCGACGGCGGTGACCAATTTCAGCCACAGCCGCGACGTGGATAGCCTGCTCGACGCCGCGCGGACGGAGCCGCACCAAGACAGGCAGGTCGCGCTGTGGCAGGAGGCGCAGCGCAAGCTGATCGCCGAGGTCGCCGCGGTGCCGCTGATCGAGACGCTGGAAGTCTCGGCGCGGCACAAGGACGTGCAACTCGGCTACGATCTGCAGGGTGAGATGGCCGGCGGCGTGCTGCTGACCGAGCGCTCCTCGCTGGCTTAATACAGTTCGCACCTATAAGTCATGGGGTCTGGGGCCGACGGGCCCCAGCGGGTCGAGGGCAGAGCCCTCGCCTTACTTCTCGGCGGAGGCGGCGATGCACACCGGCCAGTTCTACGTCGGCGGCGAGTGGGTCGATCCCCTGGGCTCCGAGCGGATCACCGTGGTCGATCCGGCGACCGAGGAGCCCTGCGCCGAAGTCGCCGCCGCCGGTCCGTCCGACATCGACCGCGCGGTCGCCGCCGCCCGCGCCGCCTTTCCCGATTTCGCGGCGTCCACGCGCGAGCAGCGCCTCGCCTTTCTGGAAAGCTTCCTGCGCGCCTACGAACAGCGTGCCGACGACATCGCCCATGCGCTGTCGCAGGAGATGGGTGCGCCGTTCCGTTTCGCCCGCGACCGCCACATCCCCGGACCGGTGCGCCACTTCCGCAAGATGATCGAGGTGCTGCGGGAGTTCCGCTTCGAGGAGATGCGCGGCACCACGCTGGTGGTGCGCGAGCCGATCGGCGTCTGCGGCCTGATCACGCCGTGGAACTGGCCGCTCGTGCAGATCGCCTGCAAGCTGGCGCCGGCGATCGCCGCGGGCTGCACGAGCGTGCTCAAGCCCAGCGAGGTGAGTCCGCTGAGCGGGCTCATCATCGCCGAGGTGCTGCACGAGGCCGGGCTGCCGCCGGGTGTCTGCAACCTGGTCAACGGCACCGGGCCGGTGGCCGGCGAAGCGCTGGCGGCCCACCCCGATGTCGACATGGTCTCCTTCACCGGCTCGACACGCGCCGGCATCCGGGTGGCGAAGGTGGCGGCGGACACGGTCAAGCGGGTGCATCAGGAACTCGGCGGCAAAT
This sequence comes from Acidisphaera sp., assembly GCA_019240395.1. Taxonomy (GTDB): domain Bacteria; phylum Pseudomonadota; class Alphaproteobacteria; order Acetobacterales; family Acetobacteraceae; genus JAFAYA01. Next base: position 9,101 of record JAFAYM010000169.1, read on the forward strand.
CCGCCAACATCGTCCTGCCCGACGCCGATCTCGAGCCGGCGGTGACGACGGGCGTGCTGGTCTGCTTCAAGAACAGCGGCCAGTCCTGCAACGCACCGACGCGCCTGCTGGTGCCGGCCGCGCGGCAGGAGGAAGCGGCGGCGATCGCCAAACGCGCCGCGGAGTCGCTGCGCGTCGGCCCGGCCGCCGATCCCGCGGCCGATCTGGGTCCGGTGGCCAATGCCGTGCAGTTCGAGCGCGTGCAGGCCTTCATCCAGCGCGGCATGCAGGAGGGCGCGCGGCTGGTGACCGGCGGCCCCGGGCGGCCGGAGGGCATCAACCGCGGCTACTACGTCCGCCCCACCGTGTTCGCCGACATGCGTTCGGACATGGCGATCGCGCGCGAGGAGATTTTCGGCCCGGTGATCGGCATCCAGCCCTACCGGGATGTCGACGACGCCATCGCCATCGCCAATGACAGCGTCTACGGCCTGGCGGCCTATGTGCAATCCGCCGATCTGGATGCGGCGCGCCGGGTCGCCGCGCGCCTGCGCACCGGCACGGTGCAGGTCAACTATCCCGCGATCGATCCGGGCGCGCCGTTCGGCGGCTACCGCCAGTCCGGCAACGGCCGCGAATACGCCGAGTTTGGCCTCGCCGAGTTCCTCGAGATCAAGGCCGTGCTCGGCTACGCCGCCGCCTGACATGGCTGCGCCGCAGCCCTGACATGATCGCCTACGCGGTTCGCCGGCTGCTGGCCGCCGTGCCCACCCTCCTTGCGGTGCTGACGCTGGTGTTCCTGCTGGTGCGGGTGGTGCCGGGAGACCCGGCGATCGCCATCCTCGGCGACCGTGCGACGCCGGACGCGGTGGCCGCCTTGCGCGCGCGCCTCGGCCTGGACGTGCCGATCTGGCAGCAATATCTGCGCTTCGTCGGCCAGTCGCTCAGCGGCGATTTCGGCACCTCGATGGTGACCAACCGGCCGGTGGTGCGCGACGTCGCCACCGTCGTGCCCTACACGCTCGAGCTCAGCGCCGCGGCGCTGCTGGTCGGCGTCGCCGTGGGCGTGCCGGCCGGGGTGGCGGCGGCGCTCTACCGCCGGCGGTTTGCCGACCTGGCGATCCGCATCGTCTCGCTGCTCGGCCTCTCCTTCCCGGTCTTCGTCTCCGGCATCTTCCTGCTGCTGCTGTTCGCCCTGCACTGGCCGATCTTCCCGGTGATCGGCACCGGGGCCGCCGCGGGCCTCGGCGACCGGCTGTGGCGGCTGGTGCTGCCGGCGGCGACGCTCGGGCTGGTGATGGCGGCCTACATCACGCGGGTGACCCGCAGCGCGATGATCGCGGTGCTGCGCGAGGACTATATCCGCACCGCGCGATCCAAGGGCGTGTCGCGGGGGCAGGTGGTCTGGCGGCACGGCTTGCGCAACGCCGGCATCCCCGTGGTGACGGTGGTCGGCCTCTATGTCGGCATCCTCATCGGCAACTCGGTGTTGACCGAGATCGTCTTCAACCGGCCGGGCCTGGGCAGCCTGATCGTCAATGCGCTGACCGCGCGGGATTATACGATGCTGCAGGGCCTGATGGTGGTGTACTGCTTCCTCATCGTCGCGGTGAACCTGCTGACCGACCTGGCCTATGGCCTGATCGATCCGCGGGTGAAGCACGGA
>JAFAYM010000040.1 GCA_019240395.1 Acidisphaera sp.
CTGCGGGATACCAGCATCGTGCATGTCTGGTGCGGCATCGAGGGCGTGATGCCGGACGAGATCCCGGTGATCGGCCTATCGGCGGTGCATCCCGGACTGGTGCACGCGTTCGGGTTTTCCGGCCACGGCTTCGAGCTCGGGCCGTTCATCGGCTCGATCGTGGCGCAGCTCGCGGCCGACGGGAAGACCAATTGGCCGATCGCCGCCTTCGCCCCGGATCGGGCGGTGGAACATCCGTCGGGCGGTGCGCTGCTTCAGCCCGCAGGGTAGAAGGCGAGGGGCTCTCCCCGCCGCGGGCAATTCCACCGGCTTCGCCGGTAGAACCTTCGCCCGCTCCGCCCCTCGACCCCGCCAAATCCATTGCGCGCTCTTCGCGCGACGCATAGCCTTTGAAATCCATTACTTGATACGAGCTCCCACAGAGTGCCACCCATATCGTCACCCCCGCGAAAGCGGGGGTCCACGCGGCACGACGCTTAGCAATATCGACGTCCAGATGGATTCCCGCTTTCGCGGGAATGACGGCGAGGAGTCGGCGCGCCCGAGAACTGGTACAAGTAATGGGGTGTGGGGGCCGCTGCCCCCAGCGGGTCGAGGGCAGAGCCCTCGCCTTACTTCCTAAAGCACCCGCGAAAGAAAATCCCGTGTCCGCCGCTCCTTCGGCGCGCCAAGCACCTCCCGCGGCGCGCCTCGCTCGATGACCAGGCCGGCGTCCATGAAGATCAGCTCGTCGCCGACTTCGCGGGCGAAGGCCAGCTCGTGCGTCACCACCATCATCGTCATGCCCGACCGTGCCAGATCCTTCATGACAGCGAGGACCTCGCCGACGAGCTCGGCGTCGAGTGCCGAGGTCGGCTCGTCGAACAGCATCAGCTGCGGGTCCATCGCCAGGGCGCGGGCGATCGCCACGCGCTGCTGCTCGCCGCCGGAGAGCTGGGCCGGAAACATCGCATGCTTGGCCGCGAGACCGACGCGATCGAGCAGTTCCATGGCGCGCTGCCGCGCCTGCGCCGGACGCACGCGCTTCACCTGCACCGGCGCCTCGATGATGTTCTGCAGCGCCGTCATGTGCTGGAACAAGTTGAACTGCTGGAACACCATGCCGACTTTCTGGCGCATCCCCGCGACCTGCCGCTCCGGCAGCTCGTAGAGCCGTCCGTTGCGCTCGCGATAGCCGACGAGGTCGCCGCCGACCCAGAGCCGGCCGCCGTCGATGCGCTCGAGATGGTTGATGCAGGACAGCAACGTGCTCTTGCCGGAGCCGGAGGGACCGATGATGCACATGACGCTGCCGGCGGGCACGTCGAGGTCGATGCCGCGCAGCACCTCCGTCTCGCCGTAGCGCTTGTGCAGGCCGCGGATCCTGACCATGGGGTCCATCAGCGCTGCCGGTAGCGGCGCTCGAGGACATGCTGCCCGGCCGTCAGCACCGAGACGATGATCAGGTACCACAGCGAGGCGACGATCAGCAGCGGGATCGTCTCGTAGGTGCGCGAATAGATCAGCTGGGCGGTGTAGAGCAGCTCGGCGAGTGCGATGACGCTGACCAGCGAGGTGCTCTTCACCATCGAGATCACCTCGTTGCCGACCGGCGGGATGATGACGCGCATGGCCTGCGGAAAGACGATGCGGCGGAAGATCGGCATCGGCCGCATGCCGAGCGCCTTCGCCGCCCGCGTCTGGCCGTGCGGCACGGAGACGATGCCGGCGCGGATCACCTCGGCCGTGTAGGCTGCCTGTGCCAGGCCGAGCCCGGCCAGCGCGGCGAAGAGCGGCGTGATCAGCGTGTTGGTGTTGGCGGCGTACAACACCGGACCGAACGGCACGCGCAGCGTGATCGTGGAATAGAGCGCGGCGAAATTGTACCAGAAGATGAGCTGCACCAGCACGGGCACGCTGCGGAAGAACCAGATGTAGAGCCAGCTGAGGGTGGACAGCAGCGGGTTGCGCGACAGCCGCATGATGGCGAGCACGGTGCCGATCGCCAGGCCGATGAGCATGGCGGCGACGGTCAGCTCGAGCGTGCGCGACAGCCCGAGCAGGATCTGCCCGTCGAGCATGTATTGCGCTACGACCGGCCATTCGAAGGCCGGGTTGGTGGCCACGCTGAACAGCACCAGGCCGGCGATCAGCACCACCAGCGCGCTCGCCAGCCAGGTCCAGGGATGGCGCAGCGGCACCACGATCTGCGGTGCCGGCGGGTCCTCCGCCACGTCGGGAGCGGTCAGCGCGGCGTGCCGGTCGGGTTCAGCGCGGCCTGCTTGATCGCGCCGTTCTCGAGCCCCCATTTCTCGACGATCTTCCGATACGTGCCGTCATCGATCAGATGCTGGATCGCCGCCTGCAGGGGGGCCGACATGTCCGATCCCTTCTGCAGGGCGACGCCGATATAGCTGAGGTCGGTGTAGCTGCCGACGACCTTGGTCTTGCCCTGGGACTGGGCAACGAAATAGCTCACCGCGGTCGAGCCGACCCAGAACAGGTCGGACCGCTTGCTCATCAGGCTCTCGGCGGCGCTGTTGCCGTCATTGAAGGCCAGCATGTTGATCGGCTTCTTGCCGGCCGCCTCGCATTTCGGGTTCTGCAGCTGCGCGAACTCGTATTCGCGCGAGCCGCGGGTGGTGGCGACGGTGAGGCCGCACAGATCGTCGAGACCGTTGACCTTGATGTCCGAGCCGGTCAGCGCGGCGAACAGCTCGTTGCCCAGCAGGGTGCCGATCATGTCCACCACCTTCTCGCGGACCTCGGTGACGCCGATCTGGCCCACCGCGGCGTCGAAGCGCCTGGCCTGCAACCCCGGGATCAGCGTGTCGAAGGTCGTCGGACGGATATCGAGCTGCAATCCCATCGCCTCGGTCGCGGCGCGCAGGATGTCGATTTCCCATCCCGCGATCTCGCCGCGGTCGTTGCGGAAATCGTCCGGCGGCGAGCCGAGCGACACCGCGACAGTGAGGGTTTTCGCGTCCGCCACGCGCGGCGGCAGCAGTTTCACGAGGTCGGGCTGCACGGTCTCCGCCGGCAACGCGCCGGAAGCCGACGTGGACTGCGCTCCTGCCTGCCCGAGCGCCGTCAGGAGCGCCGCCGCCGTGACAGCGAGAAAAACAGAGGCACGACCCCGCGCTTGCTTGCTCATCCCGGCTCCCGGAAAGGTGGCTGAGGTTGTGCCCAATCTGCGGCGCTCCGGGATTTTCGGCAACTCCGGCGCTTGCATTTGTCCGTATGAAATGCCAGGGTCCGGCGAATGCGAGGCGCGTCCAGGTGAGCCTGCCCGTCTATCAGCGCATCTTGAACGAGCTGCGCAGCCGCATCGCCGAGGGCGCGTGGGGCATCGGCGAGCAGATGCCGACCGAGGAGGAACTGATGCAGGACTTCGCGGTCAGCCGCTTCACCGTGCGCGCGGCGCTCGACGGGCTGGTCGCCGACGGGATCATCAAACGCTATCGCCGTCGCGGCACTTTCGTGGCGGCGCGGCCGCGCGGTACCGACGCACGGATGCTGACCTCTCTCGACGACCTCGTCCGGGGCAGCTTTCCGACGCCGCCGATCATCCTCGATGCCGCCGAGGCGCGCTGTCCCGCGCGGATCGCCGGCGCGCTGGGCCTGGCGGAGGAGGCGCGCGCACTGCGCATCCGCGTGCTGCGCCGGGCCGAGGGCGTGCCGTACGCCTATTCGATCGTCCACATCCCCGCCGAGCTGGCGCGCAAGCTGCCGACGGGATGGCAGGCGCGTGTGCAGGACGAGCCCTTCGTCAGCCTGGTGGCCCACGCCAACGCGCTGCCCATGCACAAGGCGATCCAGGTGGCGCAGGCGGTGGCGGCGCCCAAGGCGATCGCCGCGATGCTCGATACCGCCGCCGGCGCACCGCTGCTGCTGCTCGAGCGCAGCTTCCTGGCTCGCGACGGCACGGCGATCGAGCATGCACAGGTGTTCTGCCGCTCCGACCGCCACCGCCAGATCATCGCGTTCCGCAGCGATGGCCGCGCCGAGGAGGAAGCATGATCCGAGGAGTCCTGCTGCTCTGCACCCTCGCTCTCTCCTTCGCCCCGAGGCTGGCGCGCGCCGCCGATCCGGCCGTCGTCGAAGCGGCGCGGCGCGAGGGCGTGCTGGCGATGGCCGACTCCGCGCCGGGCGAGAACTTCCAGAAATTCATGGCGGCCTTCGCGGCGAAATACCCGTTTCTCGATCTCGCCGGCGGCTTCTATTCCGGTCCGACCGGGCGCGTGCTCGCCCGGGTTAACGCGGAGATCGACGCCAAGCGGCTCACCTTCGACGTGATGCTGGCGGCCAACACCGCGGCCTGGATCGAGATGACCGATCAGGGCCGCATCGCCCGCTACGACTCGCCGGAATACGCGGCGTTTCCCGCCGGCGCCAAGATGGACGGCTACTGGGCGGCGGCGCAGGCGATCGGCGTCATTCCCGTCTTCAACCGCAACGTGCTGCCGCTGAGCGAGGCGCCGCACTCCTGGCTCGACCTGCTGCAGCCGCGCTTCGCCGACCGCAAGCTCGCCATCCAGAATTCCGCCGCGGGAACCCAGTTCAACTGGAACTATCTGCTGGAGCGCAAGCTCGGTGCGGATTTCATCCGCCGCTTCGCCGCCCAGCACCCGGTCGTCATGGCGACCGGCGCGCAGATGACCGACGCGATCGACCGTGGCGAGGTCCTGGTCGGCGCGGCGCTCGACCACTGGCGCGCCTTCACACCGGAGGCGGCGCAGGCCGGGCTGGTGGCGGTCATCCCGGATGAGGGCGTGCCGTTCACCCTGGCGCCGGTCGGCATGCTCGCCGGCGCGCCGCATCCCAACGCGGCGAAGCTGTTCATCGACTTCATCCTGTCGCAGGAGGGCCAGCGGCTGCTGGATACCGAGCTCTACGGCATGTACTCGATGCGCTCCGACGTGCCGCCGCCGGCCGGGCAGAAGCCGCTCGCGGATATCCATCCGCTGCTGCCGACCGACCAGCAGGACTACGTGCAGGCAAGCCGTGATTTCCCCCGGCACTTCGAAGACCTCTTCCACTGAAGCGACGACGCGAGGGGTGCTGCGCGCCGAAACGGTGCTCGGCATCGGCGTCAGCGCGCTGGTGGCCGTCCTCGTGCTGCCGCCGCTGATCGCCGTGATGGTCACCGGCGTCGGCGCCGGCTTCGCGCCGCTGCGCCACACCGACCTGGTGCTGAACACGCTGCTCTTCGGCCTGCTGACCACGCTGGGCGCGCTGGTGACGGGCGGCGCGCTGGCCCTGGCGCTGGGGGCGGGCGTGCCCGGCCGCACCCTGCTGGAGCGGCTCGTCGTCATGCCGCTCTATCTGACGCCGCTCCTCACCGCCATGGGCTGGAACTGGCTGGGCTCGCCGCGCAGCGGACTGCTGAACCTGCTGCTGCACGCCGCCTTCGGCCCGCATGTCACGCTCGACATCGTCTCGCCGGCCGGAGCCATGGCGGTGGCGGCGCTGGCGACGGCGCCGCTGCCCTTCCTGCTGATCTCGGATGCGCTGCGCGGCCTCGATCCGGCATTGCTGGAGGCAGCACGGGTGCACGGCGCGATGCCGGCCCGGGTGTTCCGGCGCGTTACCCTGCCGCTGCTGCTGCCCGCCGGTCTCGCCGCCGCGATGCTGGTCTTCGTCCAGGCGATCGGCCTGTTCAGCGTCCCCGCCGTGCTCGGCATGCCGGCCGGCTTTTACGTCGCGACCACGGAGATCTACCGGCTGCTCGAGAGCTATCCCCCGCGCATCGCCGACGCGACCGCCTGGGGCATGCTGCTGCTGGCGATTGCGGCGCTGCTGACCTTCACGCAATCCGCGCTGCTCGGACGCCGCTCCTTCGTCACCATCACCGGCAAGGCGTTCCGCCCGAACCTGCGGTCCCCGGCGGCACCCGGGCTGCGTGCGGCGCTCGCCTGGCTCTATGTCGCGCTGGCCACCGTGCTGCCGCTGCTCGCCCTGCTCTGGGCGGCGAGCAGCGCCTTCGTCACCGCCGATTTCCGGCTGATGCGCTTCACCGCGGCGCATTTCGCCTTCGTGCTGTTCGGCTATCCCAAGACCTGGCTGGCGGTCGGCAATTCCGTGCTGCTCGGCGTGTTGACGGCCTCGCTGGTCTGCCTCCTCGGCCTGGCCGTGAGCTGGGTGGTGCTGCGCGCCCGGCAGGCCGGGCGTGGCGTGCTCGACCAGCTCAGCATGCTGCCGCTGAGCATGCCGGCGATGGTCTTCGCCCTCGGATTGCTCTGGGTCTATGTCCGCGTGAGGCTGCCGATCTACGGCACGATCGGCATCCTGCTGCTCGCCTACTGCACGCACTACCTGCCGTTCGGCGTGCGCACCAGCAGCGCGGCACTGCGTCAACTGCATCCGGAGCTCGAGGAGGCGGCACGCGTCGCCGGCGCCTCCTGGCTGCGCACCATGCGGCGGATCACCTTCCCTCTCGTGCAGCCGGCCGTGCTCGCCGCCTGGGTCCTGCTGTTCGTCATGGCGATGCAGGAGGTCAGCTCCTCGATACTGCTCTACACCAGCCGCAGCATCGTGCTCTCCGTCGCCGTCTTCGACCTGTGGGAAAACGGCAACCCGAGCGATGTCGCGGCGCTCGGCTTCCTCCAGCTCGCCGCGAGCTTCATCGTCGTCAGCCTGGTCCTCGGACTGCGCCAGCGTCGTGGCGTCACATGAGCGCGGGTGCGGTGAGCGTGCAGGCCTTGCTGGTCGCCCACGGCACGGTCCCGGCGGTGCGCGGCATCAGCTTCGAGGCGCGCGCCGGCGAGGTGCTGACCCTGCTCGGCCCGAGCGGCTGCGGCAAGACCACGACCTTGCGCGCCGTCGCCGGGCTGGAAGCCCCGCGCGAGGGCCGCATCGCCATCGATGGCCGCACGGTGTTCGACGCGGCGCGCCGCACCAATCTGCCGCCGGAGCGGCGCGGGCTCGCCATGGTGTTCCAGTCCTACGCGATCTGGCCGCACATGACGGTGTTCGAGAACGTCGCCTTCGGCCTGCGCGCGCGCGGCGTCGCCGACGGCGATCTCGCCGGGGCGGTCCGCCGCAGCCTCGACCTGGTCGGGCTCGGCGCGCTCGCCGAGCGCCCGGCGACACGCCTCTCCGGCGGTCAGCAGCAGCGCGTGGCACTCGCCCGTTCGATCGCCGGCGACCCGCGCGTCATCCTGCTGGACGAGCCGCTGTCCAACCTCGACGCGCAGCTGCGCCTGGCGATGCGCGCCGAGTTCAAGGCGCTGCAGCGCCGGCTCGGCCTCACCGCGATCTATGTCACGCACGACCAGGAGGAGGCGCTGGTGCTGTCCGACCGCGTCCTGGTCATGCGCGACGGCGCCATCGAGCAGGCGGGCACCCCGGCGGAGATCCACGACACGCCGCGATCGCGCTTCGTCGCCGAGTTCGTCGGCGTGCGCAACATCCTGCCCTGCGAGGTGGCGGAGGCGGCAGCCCTGCTCCCCGGCGGCCTGCGTCTGCCGGTGCGCGAGGCAGCGCCCGACGGCCCGGCTGCCGTCTGCTTCCGCCCGATCAGCGTGCAGCTGTTTCCGCACGCGGCGCCGGGCGCCCACCCGGCCACGGTGGTCGCCGCCACCTATCTCGGCGACTTCATGCAGTACGAGCTGCGCTGCGGCGAGCTGGCGATCTGTGCGCGCGGCCTGCCGCGGCCCGACTTCGCCGAGGGCGCTCCGGTCTTCTGGTCGGTGCCGGCCGACGCCTGCTTTCTCGTTGCGACCTGACAAGGAAAGACCCATGCCCGTCGCCATCCAGCACCAGCGCTCCGCCAACCGGACCCTGCGGATCGTCTGCCCGAACGGCCATCTCGGCTTCGCGCCGATCAAGACCGGCAGCTTCGAGATCGGCCTCGGCTGCGAACCGGATCTGCTCTGCGCCGATTCCGGCTCCTGCGACATCGGCCCCGGTCCGCTCGGCGCCGACATCTCGGGCAGTCCGCTCGCCTGGCAGACCCACGATCTCGAGCAGATGCTGCTCGGCGCGCGCCGCCTTGGCGTGCCGATGATCATCGGCTCGGCCGGCGACACCGGCACCAACAGCCGGGTCGACCTGTATGTCCGCATCATCCAGGACCTCGCGCGCAAGCACGCGCTCCCGCAATTCCGGGTGGGCTGGTTCCATTCCGAGGTGCCGAAATCGCTGCTGACGCAGCGCCTGGCCGACGGGGAGACCATCGAGGGGCTGGACGACCGGCCGCCGCTCGACGCCGCCACCCTGGACGCCACCGACCGGATCGTCGCGGTGGCCGGCGTGCATCCCTACATGGCGCTGCTCGAGGACGGTGCGGAGGTGATCATCGGCGGGCGCAGCAGCGATTGCGCGATCTTCGCCGCGCCGGCGATCCGCGCCGGCTTCCCCGAGGCGCTGGCCTATTATTACGGCAAGGTCCTGGAATGCGCCTCATTCTGCGCCGAGCCGTACGCCGGCAAGGAATCCGTGCTCGGCGAGATCACCGCGGAGGACGTCAAAGTGACGGCGCTGCTGCCGGCGCAACGCTGCACGATTGCCTCGGTCGCCGGGCATGCGATGTACGAACGCGCCAATCCGTTTTACGAGCACTTCCTCGGCGGTCGCCTCGACATGAGCCGGTGCGTCTATGAGCAATACGACGAGCGCACCTGCCGCATCACCGGCCCGACCTTCGAGCCCGCCGGCGAGCTGCGGGTCAAGCTCGAAGGCGCCGGGAAGATCGGCGAACGCTTCGTCGGCCTGGTCGGCGTGCGTGACCCCTACACCATCGCCAATGTCGACGGCGTGATCGGCTGGGCGCGGACCCAGGTGCGCGAGCGTTTCGGCGAGACCGGATACGAGCTGCACTACACCGTCTATGGCCGTGACGGCGTGATGGGCGAGCGCGAGCCGCTGCGCCACCGACCCGGCCACGAGCTCTGCATCATGGTGCAGGGAATCGCACCGACCCGCGAGACGGCCGAGGAGGTCTGCATGACCGGGCTGCGCCAGATGTTCTATGCCCGGCTGCCCGAGGTGAAGGGCACCGCCGGCGGCGTCGCCTTCGCGCTCGACGAGGTGCTGCCGGCCAGCCCGGCCTATCGCTGGACGCTGAACCACACCATGCGCGTGGAGGATCCGATCGCGCTGTTCCCGACGGGGCTGGTGGAGGCGGGGATATGAGCACCCGGCTGTTCGACCTGGCGAAGACGATCCGCAGCAAGAATGCCGGCGTCGATCGCATCACGTTCGACGTGATTTTCGCGGATCGCGCCGGCTATGAGCGGGTCTGCCGCAGCGGCGCGCTGTCGCGCGAAGCGGTCTGCCGCATCTTCGGCATCGCGCCCGACCGGATCACCGATCATGTGCATTTCGATCCGGCGCTGGCGATCAAGTTCACGCTGCGCCGGGCTGCTCCGAGCGGCAGTCCCGGGGATGGCGATATCTTCGGTGCGCAGCAATATGGGCCGCTGCTCGATCTGGAGGTGCCGCAGTAAGGCGAGGGGCTCTGCCCCTCGACCCCGCTGGGGACCGTCGTCCCCAGACCCCATGACTCAAGTAAGTGGGGTCTGGGGGCCGCTGCCCCCAGCGGGGTGCCCCCCTTCGGCGTTTGGGGGCAGAGCCCCTGGCCTTCCTTGCTTCTCGCCGCCATCATCCCCCTCTGCAACCGAGGCGATGAATGCGATGTGGGAACCGACCTCCTTCTATCCCGACCCCGCCGTCCAGCCGCTGCACGCGGATTTCGCGAAATACCGCCTGCCGCTGGCCGCCGTCGAGCGGCTGAGCACGGGACACCGCTGGTGCGAAGGGCCGGTCTGGTTCGGCGACGGCCGCTACCTGCTCTGGAGCGACATCCCCAACGAGCGGATCATGAAGTGGGAGGAGGAGACCGGCGCCGTCAGCGTCTTCCGCAAGCCCTCGAATTTCGGCAACGGCAATACCCGCGACCGCCAGGGCCGCCTGGTCACCTGCGAGCACGGCGGCCGGCGGGTCACCCGCACCGAATATGACGGCAGCATTACCGTGCTGATCGACAGCTTCGACGGTCGCCGGCTGAACTCGCCCAACGACGTCGTGGTGAAGTCGGACGGCTCGATCTGGTTCACCGATCCGCCGTTCGGCGTGCTGTCGGACTATGAGGGGCACCGTGCCGAGCCGGAACTGCCGGCCAATCTCTATCGGCTCGATCCGGCGACGGGGCGCGCCAGCGTGCTGGACGACGGGATCGCCGGACCGAACGGCCTGGCCTTCTCGCCCGACGAGCGGCTGCTCTATGTCGTGGAGAGCCGCGCCTCGCCGCGCAACATCCTGGCCTACGACGTCGCCGATGACGGCGAGCGCCTGGCCAACCGCCGCGTGCTGATCAATGCCGGTCCCGGCACGCCGGACGGCTTTCGTTGCGACGAGGACGGCAATCTCTGGTGCGGCTGGGGCATGGGCGATCCCGGGCTCGACGGGGTGATGGTGTTTTCCCCGCAGGGGGAGCCGATCGGCCGCATCGCCCTGCCCGAGCGCTGTGCCAATCTCTGCTTCGGCGGGCGCAAGCGCAATCGGCTGTTCATGGCGTCGAGCCAGTCGGTGTACGCGCTCTACGTCAACGTCCGCGGCGCCGCTGGCGGATGATCGGGCCGCCATGATCGGCCGCCCATGATCGGCCGTCCATGATCGGAATCGTCACCGTCGCGCTGGTGGGGTTCTTCCTGACGGCGCTGACCCTGCAGGATGCCTTCGAGGTGATGCTGCTGCCTCGCAGGGTGCCCCGGCATCTGCGCTTCACCAGTTTCTACTTCCGCGGCTCCTGGCATGCCTGGTCGCGGCTGGCGCTGCGCCTCCCGGCCGGCTCGGAGCGGGAGCGTTTTCTCAGCGTCTTCGGCGCGCTCTCGATGGTGATTCTGTTCGCGGCCTGGGCGAGTTGCCTGATCCTCGGCTTCGGACTTCTGGAATGGGCGTTCCAGGCCGGCTCCGTCCGACCGCCGCCGAATCTGGGCGAGCAGCTCTACATGAGCGGGGTGACCTTCTTCACCCTCGGCTTCGGCGATATCGTCCCACATACCGCGACGGCGCGGGCCGCGGCGGTCATCGAGGCCGGCACCGGCTTCGGCTTCATGGCCGTGGTGATCGGCTACCTGCCAGTGCTCTATCAGCTGTTCTCGCGTCGCGAGGCGCATGTCATCCAGCTCGATGGGCGCGCCGGATCTCCACCCACCGCCGCCACATTGTTGTGTCGCCACGCCGAGATCGGCGGTCTCGACAAGCTCGACGATCTGCTGCGCGAATGGGAAATCTGGGGCTCCGAGCTGCTGGAGAGCCATCTCTCCTACCCCATGCTGGTCTATTACCGCTCGCAGCACGACAACCAGTCCTGGCTGGCGGCGCTGGCGGCGATCATGGATTGCTGTGCGCTGATCCTGGTGGGCGTCGAGGAATCCAGCCCGTTGCAGGCGCGCATGACGTTCACCATGGCGCGGCAGGTGATGCTCGAGATGAGCCGTTCCTGCAATGTCGGGCCGTCGCGCTACACCGGCGGCGACCGCCTGGCGCACGACGCCTATCTGCGGCTGGAGGAGGAATTCCACGAGGCCGGGTTGACCTGGCGCGGCGGCGCGGCCGTCGAGGAGACGCTGGCCGCGCTGCGCGCCACCTATGAGCCGCTGCTCGATGGCCTCGCCGGCTATCTGCTGCTGCCGCTGCCGGGCTGGGCCGCCGCGGAAGACGCCGCCGACCACTGGGAACGCGGCCATCGCGGCACCATCGCCCGCCGGCTGATCGAGGATCTCGCCCGCCGCACGACGCTTCAGCCGGCGCCTGGCGCCGCACGCACGCGGTGGAGGCGTCTGCACGCGAGGCTGCGGGACTGAGCGGGCGGCCGGTCAGGGTGATTATGCCCGGGCACCATCGCTAGATCGCGCGTGCTTTCCTCCGCCTTGTTGGCGCGGCCGCTGCCGGCGATTGCTTTGTCATGCCACGCGGCACGTGGATTCCCGCTTTCGCGGGAATGACGGCCATGAGTCGGCGCGCCCGAGAACTGGTATTAGACCGCACCCACCCAAAAGGCCGCAGGGCAGCGCTTCCCAGGCTCTGATCGACCCTGCCCTCATCAGCCCTTCAGGCCGGTCGTGGCGATGCCCTGCATGATGTGGCGGCGCAGCAGGGCGAAGACCAGCAGCATCGGCACGATGCTGATCACCGCCCCGGCGGAGACCGGGCCGTACTCCGTGAAGAACTGCCGCTGATAGACTGCCAGGCCGAGCTCGGTCGTGTACATGTCCTTGCTCGACACGATCACCAGCGGCCAGATGAAGTTCGCCCAGGCCTCGGAAAAGGCGAACACGCCGAGCGCCATCATCCCCGACTTGGCGAGATGCAGCACGATCCGGCTGTAGATCCAGAACTCGCTCGCCCCGTCGATGCGCGCCGCCTCCAGCAGCTCGTCGGGAATGCCCATGATCACCTGGCGCATGAAGAACACGCCGAAGGTCATGATCACCATCGGAAAGATCAGTGCCGCATAGCTGTTCAGCATGCGCGCCTTGAACACCATGATGTAGAGCGGGATCATGTAGGCTTCCAGTGGAATGATCGCCGTCGCCAGGATCACCAGGAACAGCAGGCCCCGCAGGGGAAACCGGTATTTCGCGAAGACGAAGCCCGCCAGGCTCGAGGTGAACAGGATCGAGACCATCGACCCGAGCGCGATCACCAGCGAGTTGCCGATGTAGCGCAGGAAATGCTCGTCGTGCAGGATGCGGTGGAAGTTCTCGAGCGTCGGCTGCGCCGGCAGGAAGTCCGGCGGCTGCAGGTTGATCTCCGCCGGCGTCTTGAAGGCGGTGGCGATCACCCAGACGAAAGGCGCCACCGCGAAGCACGCCAGCACGCTGCAGACGACCCAGGCGGCGATGCGCACACCTTTCTCGCGGAACATCGCTACCGCTCGCGAAACGCCAGCAGCTGCACGGCGATCAGCGACAGCACGCAGAGCAGCAGCACCACGCACTCCGCGCCGGCATAGCCCATGTGATAGAATACGAAGCCGTTCTGGTAGATCTCGCCGACCAGCACCTTGAAGTCATAGGCCGGCGCGCCCTGCGCCGAGGCGGTCAGCACGTAGACCGGGGCGAAGACGTTGAAGCAGACGATGGTGCAGATCACCACGCTGAACAGGATGATCGGACGCATCAGCGGCAGCACCACGTGCACCAGCCGCTGCCACGCCGTGGCGCCGTCCAGCTCCGCCGCCTCCAGCAGCTCCTCCGGCACGCCGCGCAGGCCGACGCCGTAGATGACGACGAAATATCCCAGCAGCTTCCACACCGAGACCAGCACGATCGCATAGACGATCAGGTTCGGCTCCTGCAGCCAGCCCAGCCGCGGCACGCCGAACAGCGACAGCCCGAGGTTCAGCACCCCGTACATCGGATCGTAGATCCACTTCCAGATCACCGCCGCGGGCACCCACGGCGTCACCACGGGAATGTAGAACAGCAGCTCGAAGCCGGGTGCCGCGCGCTCGATGCTGCGCAGCAGGATGGCGACGGCAAGCGCCAGGGTGAGCGTGATCACCACGGAGAGCGCCGAGAACTGCGCGGTGTTGAGCAGCGCCGTCAGGAAGGAGTCGTCATCCAGCAGGCGCGCGTAATTCTCCAGGCCGATGAACGGCCGGCGCAGCTGCGTGATATGATAGTTGTAGAAGGAGAGCCGGATCGTCTCCAGGATCGGATAGACGCGGATCACCCCGAACAGCAGCAGGATCGGCCCCAGGGTCGCGAGCACGAACAGGATGTGCTGGCGCCGCAGCCGCGCCAGCGACGTCGCCAGCCGCCCGCGGCGCGCCGAGGTCGGCGGCGAAAGCACCTGCCCGGAAGCGATGCTCATGCGCTCAGGCCTCGTAGATGCCGGCGTCCTTGAGTATCGGCACCGCCGTGTCGTGCGCCTTGAGGATCACCTTGCGCGCGGCATCGCGGTTGCCCAGCAGCGAGGCGTCGCGGTACGCCGCCAGGATCACTTCGCCGGTGCGGGCGGTGACCTCCTGATAGGCGGTGTCCGGCGCCTCCACGTATTGCTTGTAGCCCGCCGGCTCCTCCATCAGCGCCCGGTATTCCGGGTTCTTCGCCAGGAAGCCGGAAAAGTCGCGGTCCTTGCGCAGCGGAATCCAGCCGCTCGTCTCGAGCAGGTTGTCGAGATATTTCTGCTCCTGCAGCAGCCGGATCAGGTCCCAGGCCGCCTTCTTCAGCGGGGAGTCCTTGTTCACCGACAGGATCTCGACGAGGTTGAAGGCGCCCCAGGCCTTGTCGCGCGGCATCGGCGCCACGCCCATGTGAATGTCCGGTCCGTTCTTGCGCACGAACGGGATCACCCAGGCCTCGCGGAAGAACATCGCCGCGGCGCCGTTGGCGAAACCCTGCGCGTCATGCTTCAGCGCCCAGTCGTCCACCTTCTTCGGCCCGTGCAGATGCTCGACATGATCGAGCAGCGCCTGCGTCGCGATGTCCAGATTGTCCTTCAGCGTCACTCGCACCATACCCGGCTGCTTGCCCGGCTCGAAGATCTGCTGGCCGGTCATCTGGTAATAGAAATAGCCGAATTTCTGGATACCGCCGGACGGCTCGGTCAGCCGCAGCGATATGCCGGCGCGCGTCAGGTTGCCGTCGGCGCCGCGCCTGGCGAGCTTCTCGGAATATTCCCAGAGCTGCGCGATGGTCTGCGGCGGACCGGACAGCCCGGCCTCCTTGAACTGGTCGAGGTTGTAGAAGAGCGCGCTGCGCCCGGTCCACCACGGCACGCCCCACGGCTTGCCGTCGCGCGTCACCAGCGTGGTGAAGGTCGGGTCGAAGACCTTCGCATCGCCGGCGACCGCAGCGAGGTCGCTCGGCACGGCATCGAGCGAGCCGCTCTCGTAATAGCGGGGAAACAGGAAATCGTGCAGCGCCAGCAGGTCGGGCCCGGTGCCGGTGGGCACGGCGACCGCCAGCTTCGCCTCGAACTCCCGCAAGTCGAAGGTCAGCAGCTCGACCTGCACGTTCGGATAGAGCTGCTTGAATGCCGGCATGGCGAGCTGATAGGTCGGCGCCGTCTCGCCGTAGCCGAGCCAGATCGCCAGCTTGCCGGAGGTTGCGGTGTCGGCGCGCAGCTTGCCGATGCCGCCCAGCGCCAGCCCGGCTCCCAGGGTCAGGCCCGATGTCAGGACCGATCGTCGCCGCATGGCTCTCCCTCGCGTTTTCCTTGGACCGGTCATTGGTTGTCGAACCGATCCGTGAAGTCCAGCGTTTTCCCCGCCGAAACGGCTGCGGGAGGACGCCTTGCGGGTCTGAACGGTTCTGGTGCACAGTTTTCCGAGCCGCACGATCCGACTGCCGCAACACCCGGCAGCGCTCGCTGGCCGGGCGTCCGCACCCGCCCCGTACCCGGTGCTGAAATCGGAACTGCCGAGGCTCGGCGGCAAACGCTTGCCGGCGGCGGTGGTGCTTGCGGCGTGACGGGAGGAAACCATGGAAATGCTTGCCGACCACGATCCCACGGAAACCCGGGAGTGGCTCGACGCCTTGGCGTCGGTACTCGCCTTCGAGGGCTCGGACCGCGCCCAGTTCCTGCTCGAACAGCTCGCCGACGAAGCCCGGCGCAAGGGCGCACCGGTCCCCTATTCCGCCAACACGCCGTATTTGAACACCATCCCGCCGGACAAGGAGGCGCGCCACCCCGGCAACCGCGCGATCGAGCACCGCATCC
This sequence comes from Acidisphaera sp., assembly GCA_019240395.1. Lineage (GTDB taxonomy): Bacteria > Pseudomonadota > Alphaproteobacteria > Acetobacterales > Acetobacteraceae > JAFAYA01. Next base: position 15,655 of record JAFAYM010000040.1, read on the forward strand.
GATCGCTGATCCGCTGGAATGCAGTGGCGACCGTGCTGCGCGCCAACAAGCTCTCCTCCGAACTCGGCGGCCACATCGCGAGCTTCCAGTCCTCCGCTTTGCTCTACGACGTCGGCTTCATGCATTTCTGGCACGCGCCGTCCGCCGAGCACGGTGGCGATCTCGTGTACTTCCAGGGACATTCCTCGCCCGGCATCTACGCCCGCGCCTTTCTCGAAGGACGCCTCACCGAGGAGCAGATGCTGAACTTCCGCCAGGAGGTGGACGGGCGCGGCATCCCCTCCTATCCGCATCCCTGGCTGATGCCGGATTTCTGGCAGTTCCCGACGGTCTCCATGGGCCTCGGTCCGCTGATGGCCATCTACCAGGCGCGCTTCCTCCGCTACCTGCACCATCGCGGCCTCGCCGATACCACGGACCGCCGCGTCTGGGCCTTCCTCGGCGACGGCGAGACCGACGAGCCGGAGAGCCTCGGCGCCATCGGCATGGCCGCGCGCGAGCGCCTCGACAATCTGGTCTTCGTCATCAACTGCAACCTGCAACGCCTCGACGGGCCGGTGCGCGGCAACGGCAAGATCATCCAGGAGCTGGAGGCGGAGTTCCGCGGCGCCGGCTGGAACGTCATCAAGGTGATCTGGGGCACCGGCTGGGACGCGCTGATCGCGCGCGACACCACCGGCATCCTGCTCAAGCGCATGGAGGAGTGCGTCGACGGCGAGTACCAGGACTTCAAGTCGAAGAACGGCGCCTATGTGCGCGAACACTTCTTCGGCAAGTATCCCGAGCTGAAGGCGATGGTCGCCGATATGAGCGACGATCAGATCTGGGCGCTGAGTCGCGGCGGCCACGATCCGAACAAGGTCTATGCCGCCTACGCCGCGGCGGTGAAGCACAAGGGCCAGCCCACCGTCATCCTCGCCAAGACGGTGAAGGGCTACGGCATGGGCGAGGCCGGCGAAGGCCAGAACATCACCCACCAGCAGAAGAAGATGGGGGAAGCGCATCTGCGCGAGTTCCGCGACCGCTTCAGCCTGCCGCTGAGCGACGCGCAGATCACCGAGGTGCCGTTCCTGAACTTCGCCGAGGACAGCGGCGAGATGCAGTACCTGCGCACCCGGCGGGCGGCGCTGGGCGGCAGCCTGCCGGCGCGGCGCCGCAACTCGCAGGCGCTGGAGATCCCGCCGCTGTCGATCTTCGACGCCCAGCTCAAGGGCACCGAGGATCGCGAGATCTCCACGACGATGGCCTTCGTGCGCATCCTCAACACGCTGCTGCGCGACAAGGCGATCGGCAAGCGCGTGGTGCCGATCGTGCCGGACGAGAGCCGCACCTTCGGCATGGAGGGCATGTTCCGCCAGTTCGGCATCTACAGCCAGGTCGGCCAGCTCTATCAGCCCGAGGATGCCAAGCAGCTGATGTTCTACAAGGAGGACCAGAAGGGGCAGATCCTGCAGGAGGGCCTCAACGAGCCGGGCGCCATCTGCTCCTGGATCGCTGCCGCGACCTCCTACAGCAGCAGCGACGTGCCGATGATCCCGTTCTACATCTACTACTCGATGTTCGGCTTCCAGCGCGTCGGCGACTTCACCTGGGCCGCCGGCGACATGCGCGCCCGCGGCTTCCTGCTCGGCGCCACCGCCGGCCGCACCACGCTGAACGGCGAGGGCCTGCAGCACGAGGACGGCCACAGCCACATCCTCTCCTCGACGATCCCCAACTGCGTCTCCTACGACCCGACCTTCGCCTACGAGGTCGCGGTGATCATCCAGGACGGCCTGCGGCGGATGTACGGCGAGCAGGAGGACGTTTTCTATTATCTAACACTGATGAACCAGAATTACCCGCACCCGGCGATGCCGGAGGGCGCGCAGGAGGGCATCCTCAAGGGCATGTACCTGCTGCGTGCGGGTGAGGGAGAAGCCCAAGGGCGCGCGGGCGCGCCCCGCGTGCAGCTGCTCGGCAGCGGCGTCATCCTGCGCGAGGTGATGGCGGCTGCCGATCTGCTGGCCAGCGAGTTCGGCGTGGCGGCGGACGTGTGGAGCGCGCCGAGCTTCACCGAGCTGCGCCGCGAAGGACTCGATTGCGAGCGCTGGAACCTGCTGCATCCGGATCAGCCGCCGCGGCGCAGCTATGTCGAGCAATGCTTCGACGGGCATCCCGGACCGGTGGTCGCGGCGACCGACTACATGAAGACCTTCGCCGACCAGATCCGGCCCTTCGTGCCGCGACGCTATCGCGTTCTCGGCACCGACGGGTTCGGCCGCTCGGACTATCGCCGCAAGCTGCGTTCGTTCTTCGAAGTGAACCCGCATTTCGTGGCGCTGGCGGCGCTGAAATCGCTGGCCGAGGAAGGAACCGTCGAGACCTCGGTCGTCGCCGATGCCATCCGCAAGTTCGGCATCGACCCCGAGAAGCCCAACCCGGCAAGGACCTGAGGCGATGGCGAGAAGCGCGCGGCAGCGTCCGGCCCCGGCAGGCGCGGGCCCAGGACAGGAGACAAACGTGGCGGCGACCGAGGTCAAAGTCCCCGATATCGGCGATTTCAAGAACGTTCCGATCATCGAGATCCACGTCAAGGTGGGCGACCCGGTGAACGCCGAGGACCCGCTGATCACGCTCGAGTCCGACAAGGCGACCATGGACGTGCCGGCGCCGTCGCAGGGCACCGTCGAGGCGCTGCTGGTCAAGCTCGGCGATCGGGTCAGCGAGGGCATGCCCATCCTCCGGCTGCGCGCCGATGAGGGCGCGATGACGCAGCCGCCCTCGCTGCTGGCGCAGCAGGATCCGACCCCGCCGGCCCGGCCGGCGCCGGCGCCCCCCGCCGGAACCGCGGCACCCGCGGCGAGCGTCGGCGCCCATCCCGCCGCCACGGCGGGAGCGGGCCAGGGTTCCGCCACCGAATCCATGCCGCATGCCAGCCCGGCGGTACGCCGGGTCGCGCGCGAGCTCGGCGTCGACCTCGGGAAGGTCCGCGGCAGCGGCGAGAAGGGCCGCATCACCAAGGAGGACGTGGTCGGCTTCGTGCGCGGACCCGCCGCCGCCCCGGCCGCCGCCGCACCCACGCCGAGCGCACCCACGCCGAGCGCGCCCACGCCGAGCGCACCCACGCCGAGCGCGCCCACGCCAAGTGCACCCACGCCGAGTGCACCGGTGCCGGCTGCGCCTGCAGGTGCGGGGATTCCGGAAATCCCGGCCCAGGACTTCGGAAAGTTCGGCCCCGTCGAGGTCCGGCCCCTGTCGCGCATCAAGCGGCTGTCCGGCCCGCATCTGCATCGCGCCTGGCTCAACGTGCCGCACGTCACGCAGAACGACGAGGCCGACATCACCGACCTCGAGAAATATCGCAAGGAGCTCGATACCGCCGCCAAGGATGCCGGCTACCGCGTCACCCTGCTCGCCTTCCTGATGAAGGCCAGCGTCTCCGCGCTGAAGCAGTTTCCCGAGTTCAACAGCTCGCTGTCGCCGGAGAAGGACGCGCTGATCCTCAAGAGCTACTACAATATCGGCGTCGCCGTGGACACGCCGGATGGCCTCGTCGTGCCGGTGGTGCGCGATGTCGACCGCCGCGGCATCGGCGAGCTCAGCCGCGAGCTCGGCGCCATCTCCAAGCGCGCGCGTGACGGCAAGCTCAGCGCCACCGACATGCAGGGCGGCACCTTCACCATCTCCAGCCTCGGCGGCATCGGCGGCACCGGCTTCACGCCGATCGTCAACGCGCCGGAGGTGGCGATCCTCGGCGTGGTGCGCTCGAAGATGGCGCCGGTGTGGAACGGCGAGAGCTTCGTGCCGCGCATGATGCTGCCGATCTCGCTGTCCTACGATCACCGGGTGATCGACGGCGCGCTCGCCGCCCGCTTCGCCCGGCAGCTCTGCCACGTCCTCGAAGACGTGCGCCGGCTGATCCTCTGAGGGAACCCGACATGCCAACGGTAGAAATCAAGGTTCCCGATATCGGCGACTTCAAGAACGTGCCGGTGATCGAGATCCACGTCGCCGCGGGGTCGAAGGTCGCTCCCGAGGATCCGCTGATCACCCTGGAATCGGACAAGGCCACCATGGACGTGCCGGCGCCGCAGGCCGGCACGGTCACCGAGCTGATGGTGAGGACCGGCGATCGCGTGTCGGAAGGCAGCCTGATCCTGCTGCTCGAGGCCGAGGGTGCCGCCGCGGCGCCGGCGAGGCAGACCGTGAAGGAGGAGGCCGAGCCGCAGCCGGAAGGACCGCCCTCGAGCTACGGCTCGCCCGCCGGCGTCTATGACGCGATCGATGTCGCCGTCCCCGACATCGGCGATTTCAAGAACGTGCCGATCATCGAGGTGCACGTCGCGAGCGGCGATCAGGTCCGCGCCGAGGACCCGCTGATCACCCTCGAATCCGACAAGGCCAGCATGGACGTGCCGGCACCCACCGCCGGCACCGTCACCGAGCTGCTGGTCAAGACCGGCGACCGCGTCTCGCAGGGCTCACCGATCCTGCGGCTGCGCACCGGCCAGGCCCCGGCCGCCGCCCAGGCGCCGCGCGCCGCCCCCGCACCACGTCCGCCGAGCTCGGCGCCGAGCGATCTGCAGGCCGAGGTGCTGGTGCTCGGCGCCGGTCCCGGCGGCTACAGCGCCGCCTTCCGCGCCGCCGACCTCGGCAAGAAGGTCGTGCTTGTCGAGCGCTGGCCGATGCTCGGCGGCGTGTGTCTCAATGTCGGCTGCATCCCTTCCAAGGCGCTGCTGCACGCGGCGAAGGTGATTTCCGAGACCCAGGAGATGGCATCGCACGGCCTCAGCTTCGGCCCGCCGGCGACCGATCTCGACAAGCTGCGGGGCTGGAAGGACGGCGTGGTCAAGCGCCTGACCGGCGGGCTGAGCGGCCTCGCCCGGCAGCGCAAGGTCACCGTCGTGCAGGGCGTCGGGCAGTTCGTCTCGCCCAACCAGGTGCAGGTGCAGGCCAACGGCGTCGCCAAGACCGTCGGCTTCGAGCAGGCGATCATCGCCGCCGGCTCCGAGCCGATCACCCTGCCCTTCATTCCCCACCAGGACCCGCGCGTGCTCGACAGCACCGGGGCGCTGGAGCTGGGGAACATACCCGGCCGGCTGCTGGTGCTCGGCGGCGGCATCATCGGGCTGGAGATGGCGACGGTCTATCACGCGCTCGGCTCGCGGATCACCGTCGTCGAGCTGATGGACCAGATCATCCCCGGCACCGACAAGGACATCGTCACGCCGCTGATGAAACGCATCGAGAAGCAGTACGAGGCGATCCATCTCAAGACCAAGGTCACCAAGGTCGAGGCGACCGGCGAGGGGATCGTCGCGCATTTCGAGGGCGGCCGCGCGCCGGCGACGGACCGCTTCGATGCCATCCTGGTCGCCGTGGGCCGGCGGCCGAACGGTCGTGTGATCGGCGCCGAGAACGCCGGCATCACGGTGGACGAGCGCGGCTATATCCCGGTCGACCGCCAGATGCGCACCAACGTGGCGAACATCTTCGCCATCGGCGACATCGTCGGCCAGCCGATGCTGGCGCACAAGGCGACGCACGAGGCCCACGTCGCGGCCGAGGTGGCGGCGGGCCGCAACAGCTCCTTCGACGTGAAGGTGATCCCCTCGGTCGCCTACACCGATCCGGAAGTGGCGTGGGTCGGCCTGACCGAGAACGAGGCGAAGGCGCAGGGCGTCAAATACGGCAAGGGGGTGTTTCCCTGGGCCGCCAGCGGCCGCTCGCTCTCGCTCGGGCGCGACGAGGGCCTCACCAAGGTGCTGTTCGAGGAGGCGACGCATCGCATGATCGGCTGCGGCATCGTCGGTCCGAATGCCGGCGACCTGATCGCCGAGGCGGCGCTGGCCATCGAGATGGGCTCGGACGCCGCCGACGTCGGCCTGACCGTGCATCCGCATCCCACACTGTCCGAAACCATTGGCATGGCCGCGGAGGCGTTCGAGGGGACGATTACCGACCTGTACATCCCGAAAAGGAAGTAAGGCGAGGGGCTCTGCCCCTCGACCCCGGCAGGGACCGTCGTCCCTGCACCCTTCTACTTAAGTAATGGGGTCTGGGGCCCGCGGCCCCAGCGGGGTCGAGGGGCGGAGCCCCTCGCCTTCTTCACTTGATGAGCCCGGTCAGCGGACTCGAAGGATCGGCCCCCATCCGCCGCGGCATCCGCCCGGCGAGGCGGCACAGCCGCCCCGCCTCCACCGCCGCCTTCATCGCCCGCGCCATGCGCACGGGGTCCTTGGCGTGCGCGATCGCCGAGTTGAGCAGCACCGCGTCGCAGCCGATCTCCATGGCGATCGCCGCGTCCGACGCGGTGCCCACGCCGGCGTCGACCAGCACCGGCACGCCGGCCTGCTCGATGAGCAGCGACAGCATCGCCGGGTTCTGCACCCCGAGCCCCGAGCCGATCGGCGCACCCAGCGGCATGATCGCGACACAGCCCATCTCCTCCAGCCGCTTGGCGGCCACCGGATCGTCGGCGCAGTAGACCATCACCTCGAAGCCGTCGCGGATCAGCGCGTCGGCCGCCTCGAAGGTGGCGGTCATGTCGGGATAGAGGTGCGGCGGCGGCCCCAGCACTTCGAGCTTCACCAGGTTCCAGCCGCCGGCCTCGCGCGCCAGGCGCAGGGTGCGCACCGCGTCCTTGGCGGTGTGGCAGCCCGCGGTATTGGGCAGATAGGTGTAGCGCTTGGGATCGACGTAGTCCTGCAGCATCGGCGCCTTCGGATCGGACAGGTTCACCCGCCGCACCGCGACGGTCACCATCTCCGCACCGCTCGCCTCGATCGCCGCAGCGGTCTCCTCGAGGTCCTTATATTTGCCCGTGCCGACCACCAGGCGGGAGCGGAAGCGCCGTCCGGCCACGGTCCAGCTATCTTCCTGGGGCGCAAGTTCTGGGGTTGCCTGGATCGCTCCGTCCATCTCAGCCGCCTCCGATGAAGTGCACGATTTCCAGGGCGTCTCCCGGCTCCAGCCAGGTCTCGTGATAGGCGGATCGCGGCACGATCGCCTCGTTGCGCTCGACCGCCACCTTCCTGGTGTCGAGCCCGAGCCGCCCGATCAGCCCGGCGACGGTCAGCGGAGCGTCGAGCGACCGGCTCTCGCCGTTCAGCGTGAGGACCAGGGACGGCGGCATGACCTCGGTTTGGAGCATGACCTCAGTATGGTGCTTCGCGCGCTCCGGACAAGAAACCCCAGCGGTTGGACCGACTCAGCCCCCTGTGCTACCCGGAGTTCCATGCCCCCGCCGCTCGTCGCCGTGCTGAACGGGCCGAACATGAACATGCTGGGCCTCCGGCAGCCCAAGCTCTACGGCGCCGCGACGATCGACGACGTCGAGACGCTCTGTGCGGAAGTGGCGGAAGAACTCGGCATGGCCATCGACTTCCGCCAGACCAACGCCGAGGGCGAGCTGATTTCCTGGGTGCAGGAATGCCGCGGCCGCGCGCAGGGCATCGTCATCAACCCCGCCGGCTACACCACCACCTCGATCGCCCTGATGGACGCGCTCCTGGCCTGCGAGCTGCCGGTTATCGAAGTGCACGTCACCAACATCCACCGCCGCGAGGAATTCCGCCAGCACTCCTATGTCTCCAAGGCGGCCGTGGGGGTGATCGCCGGCCTCGGCGTGCGCGGCTACGCGCTGGCGCTCAACGGCATGGCCGATCTGCTGGAGGAGGCAGGCGCCTTCAAGGGGAGGCCAGTGGGATGACCCGGGTGCCGTACGACGCCGAGGCGATCCGCGCCCTCGCGGCGATTCTGAACGAGACCGGCCTGGCCGAGCTGGAGATTTCCGACGGGGACAGCCGCATCCGCCTGGTCCGCGGGATCGCCGCGGCCATGCAGGTCGGGGTGGCCGCCTCTCCCCTCCCGGTTGCCGCGCCGGGGATGGTGCCGGAGACGGCCAACGATGATGCGCGCCATCCCGGCGCGGTGCTCAGCCCGATGGTCGGCGTCGCCTATCTCTCGCCGGAGCCGGGGGCGCCGCCCTTCGTGACGCCGGGGCAGGAAGTCGCCGCCGGCCAGACGCTGATGCTCATCGAGGCGATGAAGACCTTCAACCAGATCAAGGCGCCGAAGCCCGGCACGGTCGCGCGCATCCTGGTCGCCACCGGCGCCCCCGTCGAGTATGGCGAGCCGCTGCTGATCCTGGATTGAGACGCTGCTGTTCGAGAAGATCCTGATCGCCAATCGCGGCGAGATCGCGCTGCGCATACAGCGCACCTGCCGCGAGTTGGGCATCCCGACGGTCGCCGTGCACTCCACCGCCGACGCCGAGGCGATGCATGTGCGCCTGGCCGACGAGAGCGTCTGCATCGGCCCGCCGGCGGCGCGCGACAGCTACCTCAATATCCCCGCCCTGCTGTCGGCCGCCACCATCACCGGCGCCGACGCCATCCATCCCGGCTACGGCTTCCTGTCGGAGAACGCCGGCTTCGCCGAGACGGTGGAGGCGCACGGCCTGACCTTCATCGGCCCGTCTCCCGAGCATATCCGCATGATGGGCGACAAGATCGCCGCCAAGCGGGCGATGGCCTCGCTCGGCGTGCCGTTGGTGCCGGGCTCCGACGGCGCGCTGCCCGACCTGGCGACGGCGCGCGAGGTAGCGGCGGGCATCGGCTATCCCGTGCTGATCAAGGCCGCGGCCGGCGGCGGCGGGCGCGGCATGAAGGTCGCGGCGGACCCCTCGGAGCTCGAGGATGCCTGGCGACTGGCGCGCGCCGAGGCCCGCGCCGCGTTCGGCAACGATGCCGTGTACATCGAGGCCTATCTCGACAGGCCGCGCCATATCGAGCTGCAGGTGCTGGCCGACGCGCACGGCAACGTGGTGCATTTCGGCGAGCGCGACTGCAGCCTGCAGCGGCGCCACCAGAAGCTGCTGGAGGAGGCCGGCTCGCCGGCGCTGAACCCCGCCGCGCGCGACGCGCTCGGCGAGACGGTGACGGGTGCGCTGGCGCGGCTCGGCTACCGCAACGCCGGCACGCTCGAGTTCCTCTATCAGGACGGCCGCTTCGCCTTCATCGAGATGAACACCCGCCTGCAGGTGGAGCACCCCGTCACCGAAATGGTCTGCGGCGTCGACCTGGTGAGCGAACAGATCCGCATCGCCGCCGGCCAGGAGCTCGGCTATCGGCAGTCCGATATCGCCTTCTCCGGCCACGCCATCGAGTGCCGCATCAATGCCGAGGACCCGATCGGCTTCACCCCGACACCAGGCCGGGTCACCACCTATCACGCGCCTGGCGGCCTCGGCGTGCGGATCGATTCCGCACTCTACGCCGGCTGTTTCGTGCCGCCGTATTATGACAGTCTGGTTGCCAAGCTGATCGTGCACGCGCCGCGCCGCGCCGACGCGATCAACCGGCTGCGCCGCGCGCTCGACGAGTTCGCCGTGCATGGCATCCAGACGACGGTTCCGTTGCACCAACGCATCGTCGACGATCCGGAGTTTCAGGCCGGGGACTACACGATCCACTGGCTTGAGAACTTCGTAGCAAAGTAATACCAGCCGGGTTGGCGGGCGGAGGCGCGCCAAATAAAGGGCGCAATACCAGTTCTCGGAAGCGCCGACTCATGACCGTCATATCAGCGAAGCGGGATCCCCATGTGCGGCGTGGACCCCCGCTTTCGCGGGGGTGACGATAATGGGTTGCGCTCTGTGCGGCCTCCCATAAATACCAAGGTCATCAGTTATGACAGTTGGTATAATCATAAGAAGGCGAGCGCGCCTTGCTCCTGCGCGACGGGTCCCGCGGAGGGAGAACCCCTCGCCTCGATTTGCTGGCGCGCGCCCCGCGTTCTCACGCAAAATGGGCCATGTCACGCCGCTCGTTCGAGATCACGCCGGACCTCATGCTGCGGGCCTACCGCGCCGGCCTGTTCCCGATGGCGGAGACCCGGCGCGGCGACCGGCTCTACTGGCTCGACCCGGAGCAGCGTGGCGTGCTGCCGCTTGCCGAGTTCCACCTGTCGCGCCGGCTGCTGCGCACCGTGCTCTCCGCCGGCTTCGACATCTCCGCCGACACCGATTTCGCCGCCACCATCCGCGGCTGCGCCGCCGCGGTGCCGGGCCGCGAAGACACCTGGATCAATGCCGAGATCGAGCGCCTGTTCCTGCAGCTGCACGCCCAGGGCCACGCCCATTCCATCGAGTGCCGGCAGCGCGGCCGGCTGGTCGGCGGCTTGTACGGGGTGACGCTCGGCGGCGTGTTCTTCGGCGAGAGCATGTTCAGCCGCGTCCGCGACGCCTCGAAGGTGGCGCTGGTGCATCTCGTCGCGCGGCTGCGCCTCGGCGGCTACCGGCTGCTCGACACCCAGTTCGTCACCGCCCATCTCGCGCAGTTCGGCGCGCAGGAGATCCCGCGCGACCGCTACAAGCTGCTGCTCGCCGGCGCCATCGACGTGGCGGCGCGCTGGCTGGCCGCCCCGGCTCCGGCGCTGCTCGATGCCGAAATCCGGGCGATGGCAGGGCACTGAAATGCGGCCAAATCTGCATGGACCGGCGCTCGGCGCCCTGCTGTTCGTGCTCGCCGCCGGTGCCCGCGCGCAGGACCGGCCGCAGACCACGCCGACGCGCGACGTGGATATCACCTACCGGGTGACGCGCGCCGGCCAGACGCTGCAGGAACGCACGCGCTGGCTGGCGGCGGCGGAGAAGGAGCGGGTAGAACCGCCTGGCGCGGAGGAGTCTTACGTCCTCATCGACCGCCGGGCTCACCTCATGGAAGTGGTGAACACCCAGTCGCGGACGGTGCTGGACATGCCGACCCCGATCGCCGACCCGCTCTCGCCGGGACCCCAGGCGCGCTTCACGCGCATCGGCGAAGACACCGTGGCGGGTCTCGGCTGCACCGAATGGCAGAGTGCGGTCGGCACCCTGCCCCGGACATCGCTCTGCCTGACCGCCGACGGCGTGCTGCTGCGGCTGCGCAGCGGCACCAGCACGCTGGCCGAGGCGATCGCCGTGCAATACGCCCCGGCCGATGACGCGGCGTTCCGCATCCCCGCCGACTACCATCACGAGTCGGCGCCAGGACCGGAGCCGCGATGAACGCCAGCCCGGCTGCGCGACCCCGAACCAGGCGCAAGCTGCCGCGCCATAGACTCGATCTCCGGGTACTCTGGCGGGACCGCAGCGGCCGCTTCTCGCTGTTCAAGACGATGGTGCTGGCGGCCTGCCTCGCCCCCGGCCTGTGGCTCGCCGGGAACGCCATTGCGCGGACGCTCGGCGCCCGGCCGGTGACGGAACTGATCCACGGCACCGGATTGTGGACGGTGCGGCTGCTCCTGATCGCATTGGCGGTGTCGCCGGCGCGCACGCTCCTCCGCTGGCCGCGCCTGGCGACGGTGCGCCGCATGATCGGCGTGTTCGCCGCCTGCTACGCCGCGTCGCATTTCACGCTCTACATCGTCGACGAGAATTTCCGATTGCTGACCGTCGCCTCGGAGATCGTGCACCGCTTCTATCTGACCATCGGCTTCGTCACCCTGCTCGGCTTGGTCATCCTCGCCTCGACATCGACCGATCGCCTGGTCGCCGTGCTGGGCGCCAACTGGAAGCGGCTGCACCGTGTCATCTACCTGCTGGGCGTTCTGGCCCTGGTGCACTTCTTCATGCAGTCCAAGTCCGACGTGACGCAGGCCGTGCTGATGGCCGGCCTGTTCGCCTGGCTGATGCTGGTGCGGACATTGCCGACGCGTCTGGAGGCCAATCCGTTTGTGCTGCTGCTGCTCGCGCCCGCCGCCGCCGCAGCCACCGCCGGCATCGAGGCGCTCTGGTACGCGCTGATGACGCATTTGAACTGGCACCGCGTGCTGGCGGCGAACCTGGTGCTCGACTTCGATCTCGGGCTCCGGCCTTCGGCCTGGGTCGGACTGATTGCCCTGGCTGTTGCGGTGGTGACTTGGGCACGAAAGAAAAAAGGTGAGGGGGCTTTGCCCCCCAACCCCCACCAAAGGCAATGCCTTTGGAAACCGTTCCCTAGAGCAACGTGCAAACCACGCTGACGAGCGTGCCGACACCGAGCGCCCAGAGCGGATTGCGGTTGCTCAACACCAGGAACAGCGCAGTGCCGCCGCTGATTGCGAAGCCCAGCGCATCGTGATCGGCGGCGCGCGCCGTCACCAATCCGCTCGCCAGGATCAGCCCGAGCGCGATCGGCACCAACCCGTTCTTGGCAACGCGCACCCAGGCAGTCTCCGACCAGCGTGCGACGATCCGTCCGGCGGCGAACGCCAGCACCGCTGAGGGCAGCAGGATCGCCGAGGTCGCGACCAGCAGGCCGGCAACCCCGGCCATCTGCCAGCCGATCAGGCTGACCAGCAGCACGTTCGGCCCCGGTGCCGCCTGCGAGATCGCGAACAGATGGGCGAAGGTCGCATCGTCCATCCAGCCCAGCACCTCGACGACCTGCCGGTGGATTTCCGGCAGGATCGCGTTGGCGCCGCCGATCGAGACCAGCGAGAGCGACGCGAAGGTCACGGCGATCTGCCCGAGCAGGCCGCCCCTCACGCCCGGCGCTCCAGCGCCGCGGCGGCGATGCTGAGCGGCACGAGCACCACCACCACCGCAACCAACGGCAGCTGCAGCACGCCGATCGCGACGAACGCCAGCAGCCCGAACAGCCAAGCCATGGGAGTCGGCCGGATGTTGCGGGTCATCTTCAGCGCCGTGCCGATCACCAGGCCGGCAGCGCCGGAGGCGGCGCCGCCCACCGCCGCGCCGACCCATGGCACCGCCGCGAAGCGGGCGTAGAGCGTCGCCAGCCCGACCAGGATCAGCAGCGGCATTGCCATCAGGCCGAGCAGCGACAGCACCGCACCGGCGGTGCCCTGGAAGCGGTCGCCGAGCATCACCGCCATGTTCATCGTGTTCGGCCCAGGCAATACCTGACCGATGCCGAGCACGGCGGCGTAATCCTTGTCGCTGACCCAGCCGCGTTCCTCGACGATGACGTGGCGGGCCCAGGGCGCGATGCCGCCGAACCCCAGGAGGCCGATCTTCAGGAAGCCGAGGAAGAGCTCCGTGCGGCTGATCTCCCGGGTCACCGGCTCGATCGCATCGCGCCGACTGCCTGCATCACCTCCGCGGCGTGACCCTCCACCTTCACCTTCGGCCAGACGCGGGCGATCCGACCCTCGCCGTCCACGAGGAAGGTGGTGCGCTCCATTCCCATGTATTTCTTGCCGTACATCGACTTCTCGACCCACGTGCCGTAGGCCTCGGCGACGCCGCTGTCGTCGGACGCCAGCGGGAATTTCAGGCCGTATTTCTCGGCGAATTTCTCGATCGGCTTGAGCTTGTCCTTCGACACGCCGATGACCTCGATGCCGAGCGCGCCGAGCTGCGGCAGCGCTTCCTGGAAGGCGCAGGCCTGCCGGGTGCAGCCCGGGGTGTCGGCACGGGGATAGAAATAGAGCACGAACGGCCGGCCGCGCAGCGCCTGCAGGCTCACCGTACGGCCGCCGCTCGCGGTCATCGTGAAGTCCGGGGCCGGCTCGCCTTCCCGCTTCGTCATGCCACGCGCTCTCCTTCCGCCATCGTCAATTCCGGCCGGCCGACGATGCGCTCGAACGCGGCACGCACCTCGCGCGCAACCTCCAGCAGCGCCGCGTGCAGCCCGGCGACGTCGTCGGCCGCGATCCCCGGCCCATCGTTCACGGCGCGCAGCAGCGCCTGCCCCGCGGCGACCGGCAGCGCCGCCTCGGCAGCACGGCCTACGGTGATGCGCAGCATGCCCTGCACGGTGCGCCACGCAAGGTCGGCGCGGATCAGCAGCGCCGCATCCTCCGCGCCGAGCGCGCCGCACTCGGACAGGCCCCGCAGGGCGACGCGCGTGGTCGGGCTGGCGATTCCGGGATGCGCACCGGCGTGGATGAGCTGCAGCACCTGGGCGATGAATTCCACCTCCACCAGCCCGCCCTCCCAGTGCTTGACGTCCCAGTGCCTGGCCTGCGGGCCGTTCGCCGGCTTGTGCTCGCGCACGAGCCGCGCACGCATTGCCGCGGCGTCGGCGCGGATGCGCGCGGCGGGGCCGGCGTTGCGGACCGCCTCGCCGATCGCCGCCGCCACCCGGGCGCGCAGCGCCGGCGGGCCGGCGACGACGCGGGCCCGGGTCAGCGCCATGCGCTCCCAGGTCCAGGCGCTGCCGCCCGCGTCGGCGGCCCGGTGATAGGCCTGGAACGCCGTCAGCGAGACCGCCACCGGGCCCTTGTTGCCGGACGGACGCAGCCGCATGTCGACGGCGTAGAGCGGCCCCTCCGGTCCGGGCGCGGTCAGCGCGGCGATGAAGGCATGCGCCGCGCGGATGTACCACTGGCTGGCCGGCAGCTTGCGCGCGAGACTGCGGCCGCTGCTCTCCCCGACATCCGGGGGATGGTCGTAGATCAGCATCAGGTCGAGATCCGACCCCGCCATCATCTCCCGCCCGCCGGCCTTGCCCAGCGCCACCACCGCCATGCCGCCGCCACGCACCCGCCCGTGGCGGGCGGCGTGGTCGGCGAGCACGCGCGGCAGCAGGGCGGAGATCGCCGCGTCGGCCAGCGCCGCGCGCGAAATCCCGGCGGCATCGGCGTCGATCCGGCCCTCCATGGTGGCCACGGACAGCCGGAAATCCTCCTCCCGGCAGACCGCGCGGATCGCCTCGATGGCGTCCTCGAGCTCCGGCGCGTCGACCAGCCGCTCGCGCAGCAGGCGCGACGGGTGCCGCGGCTCCGCCGGCTGCAGCAGCCCCTCCATCGCCTGCGGCACGCGCGCGAGATAGTCGGCGAGCGAGGGTGCGGCGCCGAGCACGGCCGCCACCCGGTCCAGCAGCCGCGGGTTGCGCTGGAACAGCGACAGCAGCTGCACGCCCGCCGGCAGATGCGCCAGGAACGCATCGAAGCGCGCGAATGCGGCGTCCGGCTGCGCCTGGCCGGCAAGTGCGGCGAGCAGGCGCGGCAGCACCTCATGCAGTAATTCGCGCGCACGGTGGGAGCGCAGGGCGCGCACGCGGCCGGCCTGCCAGCCGCGCACCGAGGCGACGATGTGCGGAATGTCGGTGAAGCCGAGCCGCTCGAGCGCCACGGCCGCACCCGGACGGTCGGAATCGCCGCGGAAATCCAGCGCAACCGGCTCCTCGGCGCCTTCGGGCACCGCCTCGAACAGCTCGGCGTAGCGCGCCTTCACCCGCCCGAGATGGCGCAGCATCACGCCGGCCAGGGCCTCGGCATCGGGATAGCCGAGAAACACCGCGAACCGATCGAGCTCCTCGGGCTTGTCCGGCAGCCGATGGGTTTGCCGGTCGGCGACCATCTGCAGCCGATGCTCGGCGGTGCGCAGGAACCGGTAGGCGGAGGCGAGCTCGCCGGCGCTGCGCTTGCCGATATGGCCCGCCCCGGCGAGCAGCCGCAGCGCGCCGAGCGTCGTCGGCTCGCGCAGGGCCGGCACCCGGCCGCCCCAGACCAGCTGCAAGGTCTGCGCCAGGAACTCGATCTCGCGAATGCCGCCGCGTCCGAGCTTGAGGTCGTGGCCGGCGATCCCCGCCACCGGGTCGGCGCCGGTGAAGTCGGTGCCCTTGTGGGCGTCGATGCGGCGCTTCATGGCGTGGATGTCGGCGATCGCCGCGAAATCCAGATGCTTGCGCCAGATGAAGGGCCGGATCGCCGCCAGGAAATTCGCCCCGAGCGCCAGGTCGCCGGCCACCGGCCGCGCCTTCAGCATGGCCGCCCGCTCCCAGTTCTGGCCCATGCTCTCGTAATAGGCGATGGCTGCCGGCAGGGCGACGGCCGGCGGCGTGACCGCCGGATCGGGGCGCAGCCGGAGATCCGTGCGGAACACGTAGCCGTCGGCGTCGCGCGCCTCCATCAGCGCGACCAGCCCGCGCGCCAGGCGTGTGAAGCACGCGCCGATTCCAGGCGCGGGCCCATCGCCGGACCCGTCGCCGTGGTAGAGATGGACCGCCGGGTCGTAGAGCAGCACGAGGTCCACATCGCTGGAGTAGTTCAGTTCGCGCGCCCCGAGCTTACCCATGCCGAGCACTGTGAAGCCGCTGCCGGCGGCCGGGTCGGCGCTGTCGGGCAGCCGCAGCTCGCCGTGGCGCGCCGCTTCGTGCAGGAGATGGCGCACCGCCAGGCTCAGCGCCCGGTCGGCGAGTTCGGTGAGCGCTTCGGTGACCTGGGCCAGGTTCCAGAGGCCGCCGATATCGGCGAGCGCCACGGCCAGCGCCACCTGCCGCTTGGCCTGGCGCAGCAGGGCGGCGATGCGCGGCCGCGGCGCCGCCGGCGAGGCGGCGGCGAGCTGGCCGAGCGCGCGGTCGACCACCGCCTGCGGACCCCTCACCGCCAGCAGCCGCAGGCTGGCCGCCTCGCGCAAGGCGAGATCGGCGAGATAGGGGCTGTTGCCGCCGATCGCGGCGAGCATCGCCGCCGTGCGCGGCGCCCGCGCGAACCGCGCCTCGGCCCGGCCGAGTGCCGCGAAGCGCTCGTTCAGGCGGCCGGCGGCATCGGCGTCGGCCGGCTTCGGCCAGCACTCCAGGCGTTCCGCGGGATCGGGGCTCATCGCCGGGCAGGCTGGCGGTGAGGCGGTTCGCCGGTCAAGTCGCCCGCCGCTTCGCCGGCCTGGCCCACGCCCTGGCGCGCCTGGCGCTCGCCCTCGTCCTGCTGCTCGTCGTCGGCGTCGGCGGACTGGCCTGGCGGCTCTCCCGCGGACCGCTCGACCTCGCCTGGGTGGCCCGGCGCGTCGAGGCAGCCGCCAACGCCGGCGGCGGTCCCACGCGCCTGCGCATCGGCAGCGCGGCTCTGGCCTGGGAGGGCTGGCGGCTCGGCCTCGACCGCCCGCTCGACTTGCGGCTGACCGATGTCGCGGCCGTCGAGGCAGGCACGGGCGGCGCCCGGCTGGCGGCGGTGCCGCGCGCCGAGCTTTCCCTCTCCTTCAGCGCGCTGCTGCTCGGCCGGCTGGTGCCGCGCGCCCTGGAGATCGACGGCGCCCGTATCCGCGTGCTGCGCGCCGCCGACGGCGGCCTCTCGCTGGATCTCGGCAGCCTCGGCGATGCCGTGACGCCGCAAACACCCGACGCACAGACCGGGCCGTCGCCGGACAATCCGCTCGGCGCCCTGCTCGGCGAGTTGGGGCGGCCGCCCGGGACCGATCGCAGCGACCGCGCCGGCGCCTCGCCCTGGAGCCAGTTACGGCGGGTGCGCATCGCCGGGGCCGAGATGGTGGTGATCGACCGTCAGCTCGGCGCCACCTGGCGGGCGCCGCGTGCCGATATCGACCTGGTGCGCCAGCCGCAAGGCGGGGTGGAGGGCAGCGCCGAAATCGTCCTGGCGCTCGGCGACCAGACCGCCCGTCTGACTGCCGAGGCGACGCTCCGGCCGGGGCAATCCGGCACCTGGCTGCGGGTTCGCGTGGGCCGGCTGGCGCCGGCGGCGCTGGCCGCGGCGGCGCCTGCCCTCGCCCCGCTGGCGGCCGTCGAGGCGCCGGTCGAGGGCGAGGTGCAGCTCGAACTCGGACCGCATCTCGCCATCCAACGCGTCGCGCTGCAGGCACAGTTCGGCGCCGGCCTGGTGCATGTCGCGCGTGGCGTGGTGCCACTCCGCGCCGCCACCTTCTCCGCCGACGGGGATCGCGATGCCGCCCGGCTCGCCGCCCTGCATGTCGAGCTCGCCGACGCCGCCGGCGGCACCGGGCCCATCGTGCAGGGCAGCGGCGAGGCAAGGCGCACCGCCTCGGGCTACGCCGCCACGCTCGGGCTGGATGTCGACCGGGTGCCGTTCGCCGATCTCGCGCGCTACTGGCCGGAGGGCACTGACGGCAAGCCGCGAGAGGGCGGGGCGCGTGCCTGGCTGACCCGTAACATGACCGCCGGCACGGCGCATGACGGGCATGTCGATCTGGCGCTCACTCTCGCCGGCAGCGACGTCACGGTGACCGGGCTCACCGGCCGGCTGCAGGGCGATGACGTGTCGGCGTTCTGGCTGCGCCCGCTGCCGCCGATCGAGCACGCGAGCGCGCAGCTCACCGTGCTGTCGCCGGACGAACTGCTGATCACCGCGCAGAACGGCCGGCAATCCGGCGGCGCGCTGGTTCTGCGCAGCGGCAGCATGCGGATCACCGGCCTGTCGCAGAAGGACCAGATTGCGGCGCTCGATCTCGACCTCGCCGGGCCGGTGGCCGACACGGTGGGTCTGCTGCGCCAGCCGCGGCTGCGCCTCCTGTCGCGCCACCCCATGGATCTGCGCGACCCGCGGGGACAGGTGGCGGCGAAGCTGACCCTCGGCCTGCCGCTCGAGGACAAGCTCAGCATCGACGAGGTGGCGATCCACGCCCAGGGGCACATCGCGGATGCGCATCTGGCCGGGGTGGTGGCGGGCCGGGACCTCGATGCCGGCGCGCTCGATTTCGACGTCACGAGCGACGGGCTGAAGCTTGGCGGCACGGCGGCGCTGGCCGGCATTCCCTGCGCGATCGGCGCCGAGCTGGATTTCCGCGGCGGTCCGCCAACCCAGGTGCTGCAGCACTACACCGCCGAGGGCACGGCGAGCGCGCAGCAGCTGGCGGCCGCCGGCCTGGATGCGGGAGGCGTCTTCACCGGCAGCGCCGGCCTGCGGGCGAACGTCGCGGAGCGGCGGGACGGCAGCGGCGAGGCGGACCTGCACGCCGACCTGGCGCGCGGTGGCTTGGCCCTGACGCAGCTCGGCTGGCGCCGTGCGCCGGGCGGGCCGGCGAGCGCCGATGCCCGGGTGCTGCTCAGCCATGACCGCGTGGTCGGCCTGGATCGCCTGGCGGTGCAGGGCGAGGGCATCGACGTGCACGGCGCCGCGGAATTCGCCGACGGCAAGCCGGTGGTGCTGCGGCTTGATCGCCTCATGCTGGGGGAGACCGAGGCGGAGGGCGAGCTGCATTTCCCCGCCGCCCCCGCCGCGCCCTGGCGAGCCCGGCTGACCGGCCGGAGCCTCGACCTGTCCGCCCGCTTCGCCCGGCACGGCGAGCCGCAGGCCAAACCCTCCCGCCCCGCCGGCGAGGACCGGCCGGGGCCGCCCTGGGTCGCCGACCTGCGGTTCGACCGGGTGATCCTGGGCCACGATCGCGGCCTGACGGAGGTGGCGGCGCACGCCGAGAATGACGGCAGAGTGGTGCGCCAGGGCCTCATCGAGGGCCGGGCCGGGCCCGGCGGACCCTTCCGGCTGGCGATCGCTCCAGGGGCCACTCCGGGCGGCGTTCGGCAGATGACTGCCACCGCCGGAGATGCCGGGGCGCTGCTCCACCAGCTCGATCTGGTCTCCGGCATGCAGGGCGGCAGCCTGACGCTCAGCGGCAGCTATGACGACAGCAGAGCCGATCACCCCATCACCGGCCAGGCGGAACTGACCAATTTCCGCCTGCGGGACGCGCCGATGCTGACCCGCCTGCTGCAGGCGATGACGCTCTACGGCATGGTGGATTTGCTGCGCGGCCCCGGGCTGGGGATCACCCGCATGGTGGTGCCGTTCCGGCTCGCGGGCGACACGCTCGACCTCTACGACGCGCGGGCCTTCAGCCCGTCGCTCGGCTTTACCGCCAAGGGGCGCGTCGACCTGGCGGCGGAGACCGCCGACCTGCAGGGCACGATCGTGCCGGCGTATTTCTTCAACACTCTGCTCGGCAACCTGCCGCTGGTCGGCCGGCTGTTCAGCCCGGAGCGCGGCGGCGGAGTATTCGCCGCGACCTATTCGGTGCGCGGGCGACTGGACGATCCGAGCGTCTCGGTGAACCCGCTGGCGGCACTCACCCCCGGCTTCCTGCGCGGGCTGTTCGGCATCTTCGGCGAGAACCGCAGGAGCGGTCAGTAGAGCCGGGTGCGGTAGCCTTCCTCGGTGCTCCGCTCCGCCTCCTCGACGCTCATCGCGCGGGTCTGGTCAGCGATGATGCGGCCGAGCGAGGGGAACCGGCTGCGCTCGACGCGGCGTTCCGGGTTCCACAGCTGCGAGCGGATCAGCGCCTTGGCGCAATGGAAGAATGCCTCGCGCACGGTGATCCGCAGCGCCGCCGCCGGCACCCTGCCCTGGACGGCGAGCGGCTCCAGCACCGCGGGGTCGGTGACGATCGCGGCGGTGCCGTTCACCCGCAGCGTCTCGTCGATGCCGGGAACGAAGAAGATCAGCCCGACCCCGGCGGCTGCCAGCACGTTGCCGAAGCTGTCGACCCGGTTGTTGCCGCGCCGGTCGGGCAGCAGCAGGGTGGTGTCGTCGAGCACGGCGACGAAGCCGGGGGCGTCCCCGCGCGGACTGGCGTCGAGATTGCCGTCGGCATCGCCGCTGGCCAACACCAGGAACGGCGAGAGGGCGATGAAACGCCGGCAGTGTTCGTCGAGCCGAGGCAGCACCTTGCGCACGGCGAGCGTGCTGATGGGCCCGTAATGCGCCCGCAACGCCTGCTGATCATGGATTGAGTCCACGACGCCTCCTCTCGCTTTTGTGACCTGCCTAGCGGGAGTCGACGGTCAGGTCTTGCAACCGCGCGGCCCGGGGAGTCGTTGGGCTGGTATCCGCAGTGCGGTTTCCCCCCCACCTGCACAGCGGACCGGGTGCCGGCGGCGCGGCCCAGACCGCGCCGCCACGGCCCCGGAAGCCCCGAAAACTCCCCCGCTGCCGACCTCTCCAGAAGGGCGGAATCGCGAGTGGCGGCGACAGCGGGCTACCCGGCAGGAGGATACCCTATGGCAGGACTGAGCGACACCAGCAGCACGTCCGGCCGGCTGATCGCCGGCAGCCGGGTTTCCGGCACCACGGTCTATGACACCGGCGGCGAGAAGCTGGGCAGCGTCGAGGACGTGATGATCGACAAGCCGAGCGGCCGCATCGCCTACGCCGTGCTGAATTTCGGCAGTTTCCTCGGCATGGGCGGGCAACACCATCCGCTGCCGTGGTCGACCCTGAAATACGACACCAATCTCGGCGGCTACGTCGTCAACATCGACCGCCGCACCCTGGAGGGCGCGCCGAGCTATGCGGACGACCGCACCCCGGCCTGGGAGGACGAGGGATGGGGCCGGTCGGTGTATGACTATTACAAGGCCGAGCCCTACTGGAACGCCGTGCCCTGAAGCGGATCGAAGCAACAAGGCGAGGGGCTTTGCCCCCAAACACTGAAGGATGGGACCCCATTGGGGCCGCGGGCCCCAAACCCCTTGGCTTAAGTAAGGGGGTCTGGGGTCGACGGACCCCAGCGGGTCCCATGCTTCAGCGTGTGGGGCAGAGCCCTCGCCTTACTTGACCCTACGCCTCGGCATCGCCGGCCTCGCCGGGCGCATGGGACGGCTCCTGGTGGCTGAAGCCGAGCGGGCGGAAGCGGTGCTCATCGGTGGCGTCCTCCGCCCGGGGTCGAGCGCGGCAGGCCTCGAGGGCGTCCCGGTCTTCGCCGACCTCGCCGCCCTGGCCGCCGCCAGCGATGCCGTCGTCGATTTCACCCATGCGAGCGCGGTCCGTGGCCACGCGGCTGTGCTGCGGGAGACCGCGTGCGCCTGGATCCTCGGCACCACCGGCCTCTCCGCCGCGGACGAGCAGGCCGTGGCCTGGGCCGCCGAGCGCATCTCCGTCGTCTACGCCGCGAACTTCTCCCCCGGGGTCAATCTCGTCCTCGCGCTGGCCGAGCGGATGGCGGCGTCCCTGCCGGCGGAGAGCTACGACGCCGAGATCATCGAGATGCACCATCGCCAGAAGGTCGACGCCCCCTCCGGCACCGCGCTCGCCCTCGGACGGCGCGTGGCGAGCGGACGCGGCACGGCGCTGGACGCGGTGATGCAGAGCGGCCGTGACGGCCACACCGGGCCGCGCGAGACCGGCGCGATCGGCTTCTCCGCCATTCGCGGCGGCCAAGTGGTCGGCGAGCACCGGCTGCTGTTCGCCGCCGCGAGCGAGCAGATCGAGCTGGTCCACCGCAGCTTCGACCGCCGCGTCTACGCCGCCGGCGCCCTGCGCGCCGCCCACTGGGCACACGGCCGCCCACCCGGCCTCTATTCGATGACGGACGTGCTCGGAATGTGAAGGTGTTACCCAAGCGGTCGCTTGATGATGTAGGGTGGGCTTCAGCCCACCAGAATGAGCCACCAGATCGATGCCCGACTATCGCCGCAACCTCGTGGCTGGCGGCAGCTATTTTTTCACCGTCAACCTGCTCGACCGCCGCTCCGATCTGTTGGTCTCCGCAATCGGCGTGCTTCGCGATGCGGTTCGTGAGACGCGGTCCAGTCGTCCGTTCCACATCGACGCGTGGGTGGTGCTTCCGGACCACCTGCATTGCATGTGGACGCTGCCGCAGGGTGACGCCGATTTCCCGCTGCGGTGGCGGACGATCAAGGCCAGGTTCTCACGTGCCGTCTCCCGCCCGGAGGACCGGCGGGCCTCGCTGCTCCGCAAGCGCGAAGCCGGCATTTGGCAGCGTCGCTATTGGGAGCATACGATTCGCGATGACGACGACTTCGCGGCTCACATGGATTACATCCATT
>JAFAYM010000124.1 GCA_019240395.1 Acidisphaera sp.
GCCGGTCTTGCGCTCGATCGCCTTGCGGGCAACCGCGCCAAGCGCCTCGTCGGCGAAGGTCAGCTCGATGTTCTCCATCTCGAACAACCGCTGGTATTGCTTCACCAGCGCGTTCTTCGGATCGGTCAGGATCTTCTTCAGCGATGCCTCGTCGAGGTCCTCCAGCGTCGCAACGACGGGCAGACGGCCGACGAATTCGGGGATGAGGCCGAACTTGAGCAGATCCTCCGGCTCCACCGAGCGGAAGATCTCGCCGGTGCGGCGGTCGTCGGGGGCCTGCACGCTCGCGCCGAAGCCGATCGAGGTGCCCTTGCCGCGCGCCGAGATGATCCGCTCGAGCCCAGCGAAGGCGCCACCACAAATGAACAGAATGTTCGTGGTATCCACCTGCAGGAACTCCTGCTGGGGATGCTTGCGCCCGCCCTGGGGCGGCACCGACGCGACGGTGCCTTCCATGATCTTCAGGAGCGCCTGCTGCACGCCTTCGCCCGACACGTCGCGGGTGATCGACGGGTTGTCGGACTTGCGGCTGATCTTGTCGATCTCGTCGATATAGACGATGCCGCGCTGCGCCCGCTCGACATTGTAGTCGGCGGATTGCAGCAATTTCAGGATGATGTTCTCGACATCTTCCCCGACATAGCCGGCCTCGGTCAGCGTCGTGGCGTCCGCCATGGTGAACGGCACGTCGAGGATGCGCGCCAGGGTCTGCGCCAGCAGGGTCTTGCCCGAGCCGGTCGGCCCGACCAGCAGGATGTTGGACTTGGCGATCTCGATGTCGTTGTTCTTCTGGCCGTGCGCCAGGCGCTTGTAGTGGTTGTGGACGGCGACCGAGAGCACCTTCTTGGCGTGGTCCTGGCCGATGACGTAATCGTCGAGGACCTTGCAGATCTCCTTGGGTGTCGGCACGCCGTCACGGGACTTGACGAGGTGCGTCTTGTGCTCCTCGCGAATGATGTCCATGCAGAGTTCGACGCACTCGTCGCAGATGAACACGGTCGGGCCCGCGATCAACTTGCGGACCTCGTGCTGCGACTTGCCGCAGAACGAGCAATACAGCGTGTTCTTCGAATCGCCCGACTTGCTCATGCGAACTCCTGCCCCGCCCTCGGAGCCCTCAGACAAACTCTAGCGCCCAACCCAAGGGTCAACAAGGACCGCGGCAGGGTGCACCAGCGGCATGAATAAAGTCGACCATCCCGGCCCGGTCGGGCCGGGGTTCAGGTGCGGGCCGCTTCGCCCTCGGCGGGCACCGGCTTGTTCTCGACCACTTGGTCGACGAGGCCGAAATCCCGGGCTTCCTCGGCCGACATATAGGTGTCGCGCTCCAGCTTGCGCTCGATCGCCTCCATCGGCTGCCCGGTGTGGCGCATATAGATCTCGTTCAGCCGCTTGCGCAGGGTCAGGATCTCGCGGGCCTGGATCTCGATGTCGGTCGCCTGTCCCTGGGCGCCGCCGGAGGGCTGGTGCACCATGATCCGGGAGTTCGGCAGGGCGAAGCGCTTGTCCTTGGCGCCGGCGCAGAGCAGCAGCGAGCCCATCGAGGCGGCCTGGCCGATGCACACCGTGCTGACCGGGCTGCGGACGTACTGCATGGTGTCGTAGATCGCCAGGCCCGAGGAGACCACCCCGCCCGGGCTGTTGATATAGAAGGCGATGTCCTTGGCCGGGTTCTCGCTCTCCAGGAAGAGCAGCTGGGCGCAGATCAGGGCGGCGACCTGGTCGAAGACCTGGCCGGTCAGGAAGATGATCCGCTCCTTGAGCAGCCGGGAATAGATGTCGAAGGCCCGTTCGCCGCGGGCGGTCTGCTCGACAACCATCGGCACCAGGGTGTTGCCGTAGACTTCGACGGGATCGCGCTCGTGCATGCTCCGGCTGTCCTAAATTTCCCCCGCGGCCGCCTGCCCCGGGCGTTCTCCTAGATGGGACGCGAGGGCTCGGGTTCCAGCCTGAGGCCGCTTCACGGCGGGGGCGGCTCGGCCGTCAGCTCGTCGGGGGTCACCGGCTTGTCCTCGACACGGGCCAGCTCGAGGACGAAATCGACCACCTTCTCCTCGAACAGCGGGCCGCGCAGGTTCTCGGCCGCCTGGGGGTTCTTGCGGAAGAACTCCATCACCTGGGTCTCCTGCCCGGGATAGCGGCCGGCTTCGGCCCGCATCGCCCGCGTCATCTCCTCGGGCGCCACGGTCAGGCCGTTGCTGCGGCCGATCTCGGAGAGCAGCAGCCCGAGCCGCACCCGCCGCTCGGCGATGGCACGATACTCCGCCCGCAGCGCCGCCTCGTCCTTGTCGCGGTCTTCCTCGTCGAGCTGCCCGGATTGCCGGTCGGCCTCGACACGCTTCCAGATCTGCTCGAACTCGGCCGCGACCAGGGTCTCCGGCACGGTGAAGGTGGCGCGCTCGGCCAGCGCGTCCAGCAGCTGGCGCTTCAGCCGCAGGCGGGAGAGCTGGTCGTACTCCCGCTGCATCTGGGTGGTGATGGTCTGGCGCACCTCGTCCAGCCCCTCGAAGCCGATCTTCTTGGCGAGCTCCTCGTCGATCGGCGGCAGCACCGGGCGCTTCAGCTGCTTCGCCGTGATCTCGAACTGCGCCGCCTTCCCCGCCAGGTCCTTCGCCTGGTAGGCCTCCGGGAAGGTCACGTCGATCGTCCGGGTCTCGCCGGGGGTCATGCCGGCGAGTTGCTCGGTGAAGCCGGGAATGAAGCCGGCGCCGCCGACTTCCAGGTCGACATCCTTGCCCTCGCCCCCCGGGAAAGGCGTGCCCTCGATGCGGCCGACGAAATCCGCGGTCAGCACGTCCCCGGTCGCCGCCGGGCGTTCCTCGGTCACCGGCTCGAGCGTGCGCTGCCGCTGGGCGATGCCGTCCAGCGCCTTGTCCACCGCCTCCGGCGCCACCTCGGCCTTCATCCGGGTGAGTTCGATGCCGGCGAAGTCGGGCATGGGGATTTCGGGCAGCAGCTCCAGCTCCACCTTGAATTCGAGGTCGCGGTTCTGCTCGAGGCCGCCCAGCAGGTCGACCTTAGGCTGCATCGCCGGGCGCAGGCCCCGCTCGTTGAGCACCTGGCGCGTCGCCTCGCCGACGCTCTCCTCCAGCACCTCGGCCATGACCGCGTTGCCGTAGCGCTGGCGGACCACGGGCATCGGCACCTTGCCCGGCCGGAAGCCGGGCAGCCGCAGCGTCTTGCCGAGCTGGGTCAGCTTGGCGGTGCGCTTGCCCTCGATGTCGGCCGCGGGCACGACCACGGTGTAGGCGCGCTTCAGCCCTTCGGAGAGCGTCTCGGTGACCTGCATCTGGGTGGGAGTCCTCGTTGTGGTGCGGGCGGGGGGACTTGAACCCCCACGGCTTGCGCCACCAGAACCTAAATCTGGCGTGTCTGCCATTCCACCACGCCCGCGGCCGGAAGGCGAGGGCTCTGCCCGACGCTACAGGATACGGCCTTCTGCGGGCTCTTCCATCAATGCCGCGGCGCAGGCATCGAGGATGGCATCTTCGTCCAGGCCATACTCACGATAGAGGTCAAGAATATCGCCGCTCTGCCCGAACCGGTCGACGCCCAGCGGCACCACCAGCCGGCCGACGGCGCCGCCGATCCAGGAATGCGCCGCCGGGTGCCCGTCCAGGATCGTGACGATGGCCGCATCGGGCGCCAGCGGAGCCAGCAGGCGCTCGATATGGGAGACGGCGCCGCGATCGCCCCGCCGCCGCGCCCTTCCCGCCTCCAGCCATCCCGCATGCAGCCGGTCGGGACTGGTGATCGCCAGCAGCCCGGCCGTCGGCTCCTCCTCGCGCAGCACGGCGAAGGCCGCCTCGGCCTCCGGCGCCACCGGGCCTTGGTAGGCGATGGCGATGCGCGCCCCCGGCCCGGGCGGCGCCGCCCAATGCGCGCCGGCGATCACCGCGGCGGCGTCGAGGGTCCGCTCGGGCTGCTGCAGCCCGCGCGTCGAGAGCCGCAGCCACACCGCGGAGCCGTCCGGCGCCTGCATATGCACCAGGGCGTGGCGGAGCAGGATCGCCAGCTCGTCGGCATAGGCCGGCTCGTAGGCGGCGAGCCGGTCCGCCGCCATGCCGAGCAGCGGCGTGTTGACGGATTGGTGCTGGCCGCCCTCTGGCGCGAGCGTCAGCCCGGAAGGCGTTGAAACCAGAAGAAACCGTGCGTCCTGATAGCAGGCATAGATCAGCGCATCCAAGCCGCGGTTGACGAACGGGTCATAGACCGTCCCGATCGGCAGCAGCCGGGCGCCGTTCAGCGCGTGCTGCAGCCCGGCGGCGCCCAGCAGGAGAAAGAGGTTCTGCTCGGCGATGCCGAGCTCGATGTGCTGACCTTTCGGGCTCATGCCCCAGCGCTGGGCGCTGGCCAGCTTGGCGTCGCGGAACACGTCGTTGCGGGTGTGCCGGTCGAACACGCCGCGCCGGTTCACCCAGGGACCGAGATTGGTCGACACCGTCACGTCCGGGCTGGTCGTCACCACCCGCTCGGCGAGCTCGCGGCACTCGCCATGGCCCCGGCCGATCTCCGCCAGCAGGTCGCCGAAGCCGGACTGGGTGGACATGCGCCGCCCGGTTACCGGCCCGCGCGGCAGCACCGGCGGGACATGGATCGGCGGGGCGCTCAAGGCGCGCCCTTCCGCGGTCAGCGCCGTGGCGAACGGGGCGGCGGCGATAACGGCGCGCAGCGCCCGCTCGTCCACGTCGAGCCCCTCGGCGATGTCCCACTCGTGGCCGGGGCGGATTCCCATGACGTCGCGGAACAGCGCCATCTGCTCCCCGGTCATCAGGCCGGCATGGTTGTCCTTGTGGCCGGCGAAGGGCAGGCCCATGCCCTTGATGGTGTAGGCAATGAAACACGTCGGCTGGTCGCCGGCGGCCTCGGCGGCACGCAGCGTCTCGATGATCCCCTCGGTGTCGTGGCCGCCGAGATTGGTCATCAGCCCACCGAGCTCGTCGTCGGACAGGCCGTCGATCATCGCCCGGAGGCCCTGGGCGCGGCCGAGATCCGCCAGCACCGCCTGCCGCCAGGCAGCGCCGCCCTGGAAGGTGAGTGCGGAATAGAGGCTGTTCGGGCAATCATCGATCCAGCGCCGCAGCGCCTCGCCGCCCGGCCGGGCGAACGCCGCCTCCAGCCGGCGGCCGTATTTCATAGTGACGACGTTCCAGCCCATGTCGCGGAACAGCCCCTCGATGCGGCCGAACAGCCGGTCAGGAACTACAGAATCAAGGCTTTGGCGGTTATAGTCGATAATCCACCAGACGTTGCGGACGTCGTGTTTCCAGCCCTCGAGCAGAGCCTCGTAGATGTTGCCCTCGTCGAGTTCGGCGTCCCCCGCGATGGCGATGTGCCGGCCGGGCGGGATGTCCTCGCGACCCAGCCCGTGCAGGCGCACGTAGTCCTGCATCAGAGCGGCGAAGCTGGTGAGGGCGACGCCGAGGCCGACCGAGCCGGTGGAGAAGTCGACCTCCGGGCCGTCCTTGCTGCGGCTGGGATAGGACTGGACGCCGCCGAGGCCGCGCAGCCGCTCCATCTTCTCGATGGTCTGGCGGCCGAGCAGATAGTTGATGGCGTGGAACACCGGGCCGGCATGCGGCTTCACCGCCACCCGGTCCTGCGGGCGCAGGA
This sequence comes from Acidisphaera sp., assembly GCA_019240395.1. Lineage (GTDB taxonomy): Bacteria > Pseudomonadota > Alphaproteobacteria > Acetobacterales > Acetobacteraceae > JAFAYA01. The sequence goes on from JAFAYM010000124.1 coordinate 5,614, forward strand.
TGGCGAAATAGAGCGCCGTCATGATCGAAATCACCGAGGCGCAGGACGCCTGGTGGCCGCCCACCTTCAGGCCGTCGCGATTCGGCCGGACATGGTTGGCGGTGTGGATCATCCAGGAGGACAGCCAGAGCAGCTTGCGCTCGATCTGGCGCAACACGGAGTGGCGATCGGCGTCGCTGCTCGCATCCGGGCCGCGGGCAACGAGGGTGGGCGCGTTCATGCGTTCTCCGATGGCTGAGGCGGGCGTGGCTGCCAGCCCGGCACCTTATGATCGGGGTGCTGATAGCTGGTCAGCCCGGCGTATTTCGCCTCGGTCTCGACACCGGGCAGGTCGGTCAGGGCGTCGCACCAGGCCAGCCGGCTCTCCAGGCCGTATTGCCGCACCGGCGGCACGCGCGCCGGCTCATCGAGGCTGCCGATGGTCACGCTGATCCGCTCGCGCCGGAGATCGCGGTAGGTCAGCGGGGTGCCGCAGGCCGCGCAGAAGTGCCGCACCACGATGGAGGAGCTCTGGAAGGCGGCGGGCTGCCCGCCGGTCCAGGCGAGATCGTCCAGCTGCACCCCGGCGAGAGCCGCGAACGGCCCGCCCACCGCCTTCTGGCACATGCGGCAGTGACAGATGCTCGGGTCTTCGGGAGCGGCGTAGAGGGCGTAGCGGACCGCGCCGCATTGGCAGCCACCAGTCAGGACCGCGACGCACGCTTCCGTATTCGCCATGGAGCCTCCTCCCCGAGGTGCCGGCTTGGTATGCGAAACAGCTGCTGCTACCCCAGCGCGTGCTGCGGCAGGGAGGCCGAGGATATGCCGGACGACCCGGGGACTCCAAGCGCCAGCCGCGTCCGCCCTGTACCCGAGGCGATGGCGGACCGGCTGATTGTCGCGCTCGACGTGCCCAGCATCGGGCAGGCGCGCGCCCTGGTCGAGCGGCTGTCGCCCACCGTCTCCTTCTTCAAGATCGGCTTGTGGCTGGCCTTCGCCGAAGGGGTGGACGGGCTGATCGGCGACCTCGTCCGGCGCGGCCTGAAGGTGTTCCTGGACTGCAAGATGTACGACATCGGCCAGACCGTTCAGGAGGGCGTGGCCAGGGCTGCCGATCGCGGCGTGAGCTTCGTCACCGTGCACGGCGACGCCGCCATCCTTGAATCGGCGGTTCGCGGCAAGGGCGGATCGGCGGTGAAGATCTTCGCCGTGACGGTGTTGACCAGCTTGGGCGACCGGGAGCTGCACGAGATGGGCTACCGCCTCACCGCGCAGGAGCTGGTGCAGCTGCGCGTCGGCATCGCGGTGCAGCAGGGGTGCGACGGCGTGATCGCTTCGGCCTCCGACAATCCCGAGGCGATCCGCCGGGAGGCCGGTGCCCCCGGCCTGCTGATCGCCACCCCCGGCGTGCGGCCGGCCGGACGCGCGGCCGACGACCACCGGCGCAGCGCCACGCCTGGACAGGCGATCGCCGATGGAGCGGACTATCTCGTCGTCGGCCGGCCGGTGATCGGCAGCCCCGATCCACTGGCGAGTGCGCGGAGCATCATCCGCGAGATGCAAGGCGAGGCCTGATGCACAAGATCGGCATCGCCGTCCTGGGCTGCGGGCGCATCGGGCGCGTGCATGCCGGCAACATCGCCGCGCACCCCCGGGCCGAACTGGTGACCTGCTACGACGTGGCCGGAGCGGCCGCGGCGGGCCTGGCGGCGCAGTTCGGCGCCGACTGCGCCGGCTCGGTCGAGCAGGTGCTGAGCGACGAGCGCGTGCACGGCGTGCTGATCGCCTCGAGCACCGACACCCATGTCGAGCTGATCACCCGCAGCGTCGGCGCCGGCAAGGCGGTGCTGTGCGAAAAACCGCTGGACCTCGACCTGGCGCGGGTGGCGGCGTGCCGGGAGGCGATCGGCCCGCTGGCATCGCGTGTCATGATCGGTTTCAACCGCCGCTTCGATCCGTCCTTCCGCGCGCTGCGCGAGCGCGTCGCCGCCGGGGAGATCGGGCGGGTGGAGCAGGTGGTGATCACCAGCCGCGACCCGGCACCGCCGCCGGCGAGCTACATCGCGGTGTCCGGCGGGCTGTTCCGCGACATGACCATCCACGATTTCGACATGGCGCGCTATCTCGTCGGCGACATCGTCGAGGTGCAGGCGATGGGCGCCAGCCTGCTCGATCCGGCGATCGGCGACATCGACACGGCGATGCTGATGATGCGCGCGGAGAGCGGCGCGCTGGTGCACGTGAACAACAGCCGCCGCTGCGTCTATGGCTACGACCAGCGCATCGAGGTGTTCGGCGAGCGCGGCATGCTGCAGGCGCAGAACCGGCACAAGACGACGGTTGAGGCGTGGGGCGGCGAGCGCACCCGCGCGGCGGACCCGGTGGAGGACTTTTTCATCGCCCGCTACGCCGAGGCCTACCGCGCCGAGCTGGACCACTTCATCGCCTGCCTCGAGAGCGGCGCAGTTCTCTCTCCCGGTTTTGCCGACGGAGAGGCAGCGTTGCGCCTCGCCGACGCGATTTCTTAAGTAAATGGGGTCTGGGGCCGACGGGCCCCCCAACCGCTTCAAGAGGGGGGTCGAGGGCAGAGCCCTCGCCTGGCTTTCTTCGGGAGGCACGAGATGAGGCTGACCGCCGCGCAGGCGACCGTTCGCTATCTGGCAGCGCAGCGCACGGCGATCGACGGCGCGCAGCTGCCGCTCTTCGCGGGCTGCTGGGCGATCTTCGGCCACGGCAACGTCGCCGGCATGGGCGAGGCCCTGGCGCAGGCGCGCGAGGCGCTGCCGACGCTGCGTGCCCACAACGAGCAGGCGATGGCGCTGGCGGCGATCGCGTTTGCGAAAGCGCGCAACCGGCGGCAGATGATGGCCTGCACCAGCTCGATCGGCCCGGGTGCGATGAACATGCTCACCGCCGCCGGTGTCGCGCACGTCAACAGGCTGCCGGTGCTGTTGCTTCCGGGCGACGTGTTCGCCAGTCGCCGGCCGGACCCGGTGCTGCAGCAGCTCGAGGATTTTGGCGACGGCACGGCCAGCGTGAACGACTGCTTCCGCCCGGTATCTCGCTATTGGGACCGCATCACCCGGCCGGAGCAGCTGCTCGTCGCCCTGCCGCGGGCGATCGCGGTGCTGACCGATCCGGCGGTATGCGGGCCGGTGACACTAAGCCTGTGCCAGGACGTGCAGACCGAAGCCTTCGACGTGCCGGAGTGGTTCCTTGCCCCGTGCGTGCACCAGCTGCGCCGGCCGGCCCCGGACCAGGACGAGCTGGCGGCTGCCGCCGCGGCTTTGCGCCACGCCGAGCGGCCGCTGATCGTCGCCGGCGGCGGCGTGCTGTATTCCGGCGCCGCCGACGCGCTGCAGGAATTTGCCGCTCGCCATGCCATGCCGGTTGCCGAGACCCAGGCCGGCAAGGGCGCGCTGCGTTGGGACCATCCGCAGGCAGCGGGCGCGATCGGTGTTACCGGCAGTTCTGCAGCGAACGCGCTGGCCCGCGAGGCGGACGCGATACTGGCGGTCGGCACCAGGCTGCAGGATTTCACCACGGGCTCGCGGGCGCTGCTGCCGGGCGGTAAACGGATGATCCAGCTGAACATCCAGCCCTTCGATGCGGTCAAGCACGATGCGCTGGCGCTGGTCGGCGACGCGCGCTGCACGCTCGCGGCAGTTTCAGCGGCACTCGGCGGCCATGGCGGCTCGCCCGCCTGGCAGGCGCGCGCGTCGGCGCTGGTCGCGGAGTGGAACGCTTCGGTGGACGCGGCGACGGCGCCGGGCAACGCCGCGCTGCCGACCGACGCGCAGGTGATCGGCGCGGTCAACCGCGTCGCGGGTCCGGGCGATGTCGTGGTCTGCGCGGCCGGCGGGCTGCCGGGCGAATTGCACAAGCTCTGGCGCAGCGCGGGGCCCGGCGCCTATCACCTGGAATACGGGTTTTCCTGCATGGGCTACGAGATCGCCGGCGGGCTCGGGGTGAAGCTCGCGCAGGCGGACCGCGAGGTCTTCGTCATGCTCGGCGACGGCAGCTATCTCATGATGAACTCGGAGCTGCAGACCTCCGTGATGCTCGGCCGCAAGCTGATCGTGACGGTGCTCGACAACGCGGGTTTCGGCTGCATCGACCGGCTGCAGCGTGCCTGCGGGGGCGAAGGCTTCAACAACCGGATCGCCGATGTGGACGGCCGCGCGCGCGACAGCTGGGTGGATTTTGCGGCGCATGCAAGCAGCCTCGGCGCGCTCGCCGAGAAGGTCGCCGGGATCGCCGCGCTGGAGGCGGCGCTGATCCGCGCGCGCGACGCCGATCGCACCACGGTGCTCGTCATCGAAACCGATCCGAGCACCGGCACCGCGGCCGGCGGCGCCTGGTGGGACGTGGCGGTGGCGGAGGTTTCGCCGCGTCCGGGCGTCCGCGCGGCGCGCGAGGCATATATGAAGGCGCGTGCCGCACGGGCGGAAAACTGATGGCCGTGCGCCTCGGCACCAACCCGATCGCCTGGAGCAACGACGATCTGCCGGAGCTGGGCGGCGACACGCCGTTCGAAACCTGCCTGGCGGAGGCGCGGCAGGCCGGCTTCACCGGCATCGAACAGGGCAACAAATTCCCCACCGATCCGGCGGCGTTGCAGGCGGTGCTCGGCCGTCACGGGCTTCGCTTCGTCTCCGGCTGGTACGGCGCGGAACTCCGCACCCGCGCGGTCGAGCAGGAGATCGCCGCCATGCGCCCGCATCTCGACCTGCTGCGCGCCTGCGGATGCGAGGTGATGGTGTTCGCGGAAACCTCCGGCACGGTCCAGGGACAGCGTAGCATGCCCTTGATGGCGCGGCCGATGATGGATGAGGGGGAATGGCCGGTTTTCCTGGAGCGGCTCGGCCGGCTCGGGGAGTGGATGGCGGCGCAGGGCGTGCGCATTGCCTTCCATCCCCATATGGGCACCGTCATCGAGACCGCAGCGGAGATCGACCGGCTGCTGCAGGGTACCCCCGACAGTGTCGGACTGCTGTTCGATACGGGCCACCTCGCCTTCGCCGGCGCCGACCCGGCGGCGGTGGCGCGGCGCTGGTCTGGCCGCATCAACCACGTGCACGCCAAGGATGTGCGCCCGGAGGTGTTGGCGCGGGCGCGACACGAGCACTGGAGCTTTCTCGATTCGGTAGTGGCCGGGATCTTCACCGTGCCCGGCGACGGCTCGCTGGATTTCGCGGCGGCGCTGCGGCCTCTCGCGGAAAGCGGATATCAGGGCTGGCTGATCGTCGAGGCCGAGCAGGACCCGGCGATAGCAGATCCCCTGACCTACGCACGAGCGGGATACGCGCATCTGCGAGCGGTTGCCGAGTCGGTCGGCTTGCACCCGGCATGATCCCTCGTCCGCTCAGACCTCGATGGTGACGCCGGCTTCCGGCACGAACAGGCGGGGGTCGCCGGCGACCTGCGCCCGCAGCGCATCGCGCAATCCGGCCTCCACGTGATAGAGGCCGATGCGCTCGGGTCCGACGATGGTGCGCACGGTGGGCAGGTCGCAATGGAAGGGCAGATGCTCGGCCGCCTTCGGGGCGAAGCACTCCTGAAACAGCAGGTGGACATCGGCGTAGAGCGCCCGCGCCGCCTCGGTCGGCCGGCCGTCACCGCTATAGGCCAGGCGACGGCCGCCGCTTTGCAGATGGATGGCGTGGTTCGGCACCGCGTGCTGCGTCGGCGCGACGCGAACCGCGAACGGGCCGATGTGATCGGTCTCGGTGGCGATCTGCAACGTGATCGGGAAGGCGCTGCGTGTGTCGATCGGCACGCCGTTGACCTCCAGCAGGCCGCGGAGCTGCTCCAGCACCTGCGCGCTGGCCAGGATGGTCAGCCCGCGGCGCCGTCCCTGGTAGCCCCAGCGGTCGAGCACCGGCACGAGACCAAGCACGTGGTCGGCGTGGCGATGCGTCAGGTATATCGCGTCCACCGAATCCGGATCGGGCCGCGCGCGCCAGAGCGGCAGCACGGCGGCGTGGCCGCAATCGATCAGCAGAGTAAAGCCCTCGGCCTCGACCAGCGCCGCCGAGCTCGGCTCAAGCGGATCGAACGCCTCGCCGACGCCGATCGGGGTCAGCCGCATCGCCATCTCATCCTCCGATCTTCGCCACGACGTCGGCGCGCAGAAAGCGCTGGATCACCAGCATGAAGGCAATGGACGGCACCAGCAGGACCAGCGCGGTGATCGAGGCGATCTGCGAGTTGCCGCCCATCGCCGCGTTGAACATCAGCAGCGGCATGGTGATAATATCAGGCACGCCGACGAAATAGGTGCCGGTGAACTCATCGAGCGAGTCGAGAAAGACGAAGATGGCGCTGGCGAGCAGCCCCGGCAGCGCCGCCGGCAGGGTGACGGAGGCAAAGGTGGCGAACGGGCCGGCGCCCAGATTGCGCGCCGCCTCCTCCTGTTGGCGGTCCACCGCGGCAAAGGCGGCGGCGGCGATCCACACCGCGAGCACCAGCCCGTGCAGCGCGTGCACCAGCACCACCCCGGGGACGGTGCCGTTGAGGCCCACGGAATAGAACAGCCGGGCGATGTTCATGTAGATCGGCAGGCTCGGGAAAGCCTGCGGCAACAGGAAGAACAGCATCACCGCGCCGCGCACCGGCACCTGCCGCCGCGCCAGCGCATAGCCTGCCGGCACCGCCAGGAGCAGCGAAATCGCCACCACCAGCCCGGCGATCAGCAGGCTGAGGCCGAGCGAGCCCCAGGCGTCGGCGCGCGGCGCGAACACCCGGGCCCAGAAGGCCAGCCCGTATTGCGAGGGCAAGGCGTGCGGCCAATACCACCGCTCGGCGAACGCCCAGAGCAGCAGATTGCCGATCGGCCCGAACACGGCAAAAGCGAGCAGGCCGAGGGCGATGCCACGCGGAATCCAGCGCAGCCCCGTCACCGGGAAAGCCCGCGCTGGCGCGCCGCGTCGCGCAGATAGATCCAGCCGACCAGCATGGTCATGACGTAGGAAATCAGCCCGAGGGCGTCGGCGGTGCCGTAATCCGCAAACGTGTTGATGCGGTACGCCATATCCACCGTGATCATGGTCGGCGTGTCGGCGGTGAGCATCATCGGCACCGAGAGCACCGACATCAGCGTGACGAACGTCAGCACGCATCCCACCAGCAGTGGGCCACGGACCAGCGGCAGCACGATGCCGACCAGCACCCGCAGCCGGCCGGCGCCGAGGTCGCGCGCCGCCTCGATCATGCTGCGGTCGAGCGACGCCATGGCGCCGGCGAGCAGCAGCGTGACGAAGGGCAGCTGCTTCCAGACGAAGGTGATCAGCACGCCGCGCCAGTCGAGCAGGGAGATGGAGCCGGCCGGCGTCAGCAGCCCCGTGGCCACCAGGCCGTTGTTCAGCAGGCCGTTCTTGGCGAGGAAGCTGCGCATCATCTGCGCCGCACAGATCATCGGCACGAACAGCGGCCAGCGGTAGAGCCAGCCCAGGATGCGCACGGCGAGGCGATTGCTGCCGAGCGTCAGGTAGCCGGCGATCAGCACCGCGAGCGCGGCGGTCACCGCCACCGACAGGCAAACCAGCCACGCCGTGAACAGGATGTCCTTTCCGTACACCCCGATCGCCATGCGCACGTGCTCGAGGCTGGGCGCCCCCTGCTTGCCGGCCAGCGCGCCGATCACCGAATAGACCGCCGGCACGCCGAACAGTCCGAACAGCAGCAGCAGCGCCGGCGCAAGCAGCAGAAGCCCCCAGAAATCCGGTCGGCCGGGGAACCGGTCCCGTCGGACCCGACCGGCCCCGGCCAGCGCGCTACTGGGTGACGACGCGCTCATACTCGTTGAGGATGGTGGTGAAATACGGCGAGATCGGAAACGGCTTGGCGTTCTGCTTCAGGTCTTGCGGCGTGATGTCGACGAACAGATGGTCCCAGGTCTTCGTGTCGAGCTTGGCCTGCACATACTGCGCGTCGATGCCGGGATACCAGTTGAAGCGCTTGACGATGCCCTCCGCCTGCACCTCCGGGCTGGTCGCCAGCTCGATGAATTCCCGCGCCAGTGCCTGATGTGCCGCCTGGGCGGGGATGGCGTAGTACATCGGCTGGCCGGGCAAGCCGGGCGACGGCAGAACCAGCTTCAGGTCGGGAGACAGCCGGCCGTCGGCCTGCCAGCCGTAGAACATGTCGGCCCACACCGCACCCATGCTGATCTCGCCGCGGCCCAGCATGTCCAAGGTGCCGGCATTGCCCGGCGTCAAGGTCGCATTCTTGTTGAACTCCTTGAGCGAGGCCAGCGCGGCGTCGATCTTGCCCTTGTCGGCTTCCTCGTACGGTCCGGCGTTCAGCCGGTCGCCGAGCCCGGCATTGGCGTTCACCCAGCCCATGACGAAGCCGATCCCGGCCATGCCGCCCTTGATGCCGTTGTAGCCGAACTGCTTGGGATGCTGCTTCACCCACTCCGCCA
>JAFAYM010000212.1 GCA_019240395.1 Acidisphaera sp.
TCACACCACCGGCGAGCTGCCGCCATCGACGTTGATCGCCGTGCCGGTGATGTAGGAGGCGGCGTCCGAGGCCAGGAAGCAGGCGATATTGGCGAACTCCTCCGCCTGGCCCATCCGGCCGAGCGGCACGTTGGACGCCATCTTCCCGGTGAACGCCTCGAACGGCACGTCGGCGCCCTGCGCGGCGTGCCGGCGCACCCACTGGTCGCTCACGATAACCCCGACCAGCAGCGCGTTCACCAGGACGTTGTGCGGCGCGCCTTCGCCGGCCAGCACCTTGGTCAGCGCCATCCCGGCGGCCCGTGACACGGCGGTCGGCGCGCCGCCGGCCCGCGGCGCCTTGGCGCCGATGTTCAGCACGTTGATCACCCGGCCCCAGCGCCGCTCCTTCATCTGCGGCCAGACCAGCCGGGTCATGCGGATCGCCGCGAACAGCTTGAGATCGAGGTCGGCCTGCCAGACTTCGTCGGTGATGCTCTCGAAGGCACCGGTCTGCGAGGTGCCGGCGTTGTTGACCAGGATGTCGATCCGGCCGAGCCGGTCCATCGCCGCCGCATAGCCGGCGTGCAGCGCATCGGCCTCCGACACGTCGCAGGGCACCGCCTCCACCCGGCCGCGCGCCGTCGCCGCGATCGCCTGCCGGGCGGCCTCCAGCGCCTCGGGCCGGCGCGCCAGGATCGCCACGTCCGCCCCCGAGGCGGCGAAGCGCGTCGCCATGGCCAGGCCAAGCCCCTTGCTGCCGCCGGTGACCAGGGCGGTGCGTCCATCGAGCCGGATGTCCATTCGTGCCCCTCCCTGGCGGTCAGGCCTCGAAGCCGTAGAGCGCCGCCGGATTGTCGACCAGGATGCGCCGGCGGGTCGCCGCCTCCGGCATCCATTCGCCGAGCAGATCGAACAGCACGCCGTCATCGGGCATGTCGCGCTCGAGCGAAGGGTGCGGCCAGTCGGTGCCCCAGACGCAGCGCTCCGGCGCCGCCTCGATGAGGGCGCGGATCTGCGGCTGCATGTCGGCATAGGGCGGACCGGCGGAGGGCCGGTAGAAGCTCAGCTTGACCCAGGCGCGCCCGCTGCCGAGCAGGCGCAGCAGCGCCTGGAACTCGGGATGGCCGAGGCCCTTCGCCGGCGCCACCCCGCCGGCGTGGTCGATCACCACCGGCACCGGCAGGGCCGCGAGGCGCGGCGCCAGCTCGGGCAGCTGCTCGCCATGGACGTAGCACTGGATGTGCCAGCCGAGCGGGGCGATGCGACGCGCCAGCAGCGCCAACTGCTCGAGCGGCGTGCCGTTGCCGCTGACCGCATTGAAGCGGACGCCGCGCGCGCCGGCGGCGTGCATCGCTGCGAGTGCCGCTGCATCCGCCGTGTCGTCGACCACCACCACGGCCCGATACCGGTCGGCGCCGAGTTCCGCCACCGACGCCAGCGTGCAGCGGTTGTCGGTGCCGTGGATCGAGGCCTGCACCACCACGCCCCGGCTCAGCCCCAGCGTGTCGGCCATGGCGCGGTACTCGGCGACGCTCGCCTCGCGCTGCGGCGTGTAGCTGCGGCCGGGATGCAGGGGATAGCGGTCGAACGGGCAGAAGATGTGGAAGTGGCAATCGCAGCCGCCCTCCGGGGAGCGCCAGGACGGCGTGGTGACGTGCTCGCGCGGCGGCAGGCAGGGCTTCATGCCCCGGTTTCCGCCCAGCCTCACCGTGCTGTCAACTGCCGTAAAGGCAGCGTTCACCTCCGCTCATCATCCTCGGGCCAGCCCTGCCCCCGAACCGTGACGAGTTTCGAGACGTCGATGACCGCCGCGCCCCGCGTCAGGGCCGACCGCCAGGCCGAAGCTGTCGTGAAGGCAGCCCGGGCGCCGTTGGCTGCTCGGGCGCTGGACGGTCTCGCGCACGGGGTGTTCGTGTTCGATGACAAGCTGCGCGTCCAGCTCATCAGCCGGCCGATGCTCGGCTTGCTGGGGTTCACCCGGGAGGCTGTCCCGGTCGGGCACGCGCTGGCTGCAATCCTCGAACGCAGCACGGGGTTCTCCGCGGCCGCGGCGGTGCTTCAGCTCTGCGCCCAGTCGGTCGGCGGCGACGGACCGACGCAGACCCACCGGCTGGACCTGGCTGGCGGGGCGGCCGTCGCCATGCGGGTGTGCCGGATCGCCCCCCGGCGCTGGCTGGCCGAGTTCGAGCCGCTGGCCGCAATGCCGCCCGCCGAGGCGCCGGCCGCGGCCCTCTCGGGGAGCGATCCGCTGACCGGCCTTGCCGATCGGCAAGCCGTGCGCGAGCGGCTTGAGGCGGCGCTGGCGCGGCGGCCCGTTCTCGGACGCCCGCAGGTCGTCTCTTTCCGTCTCGATCTCGACGGCTTCAAGGCGATCGGCGACTCGCTCGGCGAGCCGGTGGCCGACGCTCTGCTGCGGGCCGTCGCCGATCGCCTGCGGTCCGCTCTCCGCTTCGAGGACATCGTGGCGCGGGTCGGCCGCGACGAGTTCCTGATCCTGCAGGAATCGCCCGAACACGTCACGCCGGAGGCGATCGCCGCCCGGCTCCTCGATCTCCTCGGCCGGCCCTACATCCTGCACGGAAACCTGCTGAACGTCGGCGCCAATATCGGTCACGCCAGCGCCCCCGCCGATTGCTCGAACGCCGAGGACCTGCTGCGCTGCGCCGATCTCGCGCTGCGTCAGGCCAAGGCCTCCGGGCGCGGCAAGTCTCTCGCCTTCGAGCCGGCCATGCAGGCCCGCGCCCAGGCGCGCCTGGCGCTCGAACAGGATCTGCGCAAGGCGCTGGCGCTCGCCCAGTTCGAGCTGCACTACCAGCCGCAGGTCAGCCTGCACACCGGGCGCCTCGCCGGGTTCGAGGCCCTGCTGCGCTGGCGAACCCCCGATCGCGGCCTGGTCTCGCCCCTCGAGTTCGTGCCGATCTGCGAAGAGCTCGGGCTGATCAAGCCGATCGGCGAGTGGGTGCTGCGCGCCGCCTGTCAGGAGGCCGCGCGCTGGCCGGACGGCATCCGCGTCGCGGTGAACGTCTCCGCCCCGCAATTCGAGGCGCCGAGCCGCCTGGTCGCCGCCGTTCGCACCGCACTGGCGCGCTCCGGCCTGCCGGGAGGCCGGCTGGAGCTGGAGATCACCGAAAGCGTGCTGCTGCAGCCGGGCCTGGCCACGCTGGAGGCGCTGCACGCGATCCGCGACATGGGCGTGCGCATCTCGATGGACGATTTCGGCACCGGCTACTCCTCGCTCACCCAGCTGCAGAGCTTCCCCTTCGACAAGATCAAGATCGACCGCTCCTTCGTCAGCGGGGCCGCCGGGCCGGAGGGAGCCGCCATCGTGCGTGCCGTCGCCGCGCTCGGGGCGAGTCTCGGCATGGCGATCACCGCCGAAGGGGTCGAGACCGGGGAACAGCTCGACCGCATCCGCGCCGACGGCTGCACCGAGGTGCAGGGCTATTTCTTCGGCAGGCCGGTCCCATCCCACGATATCGACGGGCTGATCGCCGCGCTCGCCCTCCGGCGAGAGCCGGCCGAAGCCTGACCACAAACGGAAAGAGGCAGACCATGGCAGGCGGCACACACGCCCGGACACACCGCATCGTCTATTGCAGCCGCAACGCGCTGCGCGGATCACACGACGCCATTGAGGCGGAGATCCGCCAGATCCTCGAGAAATCGCGGGCCAACAACCATCGCGACGGCATCACCGGCGCCCTGCTGTTCAGTTCCGGCAGCTTCGTGCAGGTGCTCGAAGGCCCCATCGCCGCCCTGGAGCGCACCTTCGAGACGATCCAGCGCGACCCCCGCCACCGCGACGTCACGGTGCTGCAGATCGCCGAGTCGAACCGCGGCTTTCCCGCCTGGTCGATGGCCTTTGCCGGCAACACCGCGGGCGGCAGCTGCCCGGCGGCGGAAGCCGCGATGTCGGCCGCCCTCGCCGACCCGTCCGCCGCCAGCGGCGAGCAGCTGCTCTCGGTCCTGCGCACCCTCGTGGTGCGGGAGGATGACTGGGCGCTTGCCTCCTGATACGAGGTCGCACAGAGCGCCACCATTATCGTCACCCCCGCGAAAGCGGGGGTCCACGCGGCACATGGATTCCCGCTTCGCTGATATGACGGCTATGAGTCGGCGCTTCCGAGAACTGGTATAGCCCAAAGCATAGTGTCACGATCCGAAGGGCGTCGGGAGAACGACGCATTTCGGAATCGGGACACCCGTCCGGATTGCATGGTCCTGATTGCGCTGTGCCTGCACTCCGGTCATCGTCGCCCGCCCTGCGCTGCGGCGCGGGCAGGCAATCGGGGAGGTGACGGATGCAATGGGTCGAGGACACGCTCAGGGACCTGGCCGGCGTGTTCGTCTACTTCGTGCAGCTGGGTGCGGCGGTGCTGGCGTGGATAGAGCTCTTCCTTCGCAGCCAGCTGCAAGCTGTGGGCATCGCCCCGGTGATCCAGACGATCCTCATCGTCGCCATCGAGGTGCTGATCCTTCTCGCAGCGCTGAACCTGCTGCGCGGGTTGATCCGCGTCCTGGTCGTCATCTTCCTCGTGCTGCTGGGGATCCATGTTCTCGCGCCGCTGATCCCGGCGTGAGGCGGGCCATCCCTGCCGCTTCGGCGGGCCCTTGATTTACCGGCGTCCGATCCATCCTAGATAGGCGGTGCATCTCCAAAAGGGGGGGACGCTGCCGATGCCGGCCACCGCATTGAAGGATCCGCGGCGCTATTTCGACGCCATCGATCCGGCACGCGGCCGTCTGGCCGAGGCGCCGCCGGTCTGTCTCTATCTGGAGACGACCAACCGCTGCAACCTGCTCTGCGAGACCTGTCCGCGCACCTTCGAGGAGCTCGAGCCCCCGGCCGACATGAGCTGGGAGCTGTTCACCTCCATCGTCGACCAGTTCCCGAGCATCGCCCGCGTCGTGCTGCATGGCGTCGGCGAGCCGATGCTGGTGCGCGACCTGCCGCGGATGATCCGCTATCTCAAGGAGCGCGGCATCTACGTGCTGTTCAACACCAACGGCACGCTGCTCAACCCCAAGAAGCGCCGCGAGATGATCGAGACCGGGCTCGACGAGCTGCGCGTGTCGGTCGATGCCGCCGACGCGAAGACCTATCTGCTGGTGCGCGGCAAGGATTTCTTCGACCGCATCGTGCGCAATGTCGGCGAGTTCACCGCGCTGCAGAAGCAGATCGGCGCGACCACGCCGCGCGTTTCGCTCTGGCTGACCGGGCTGCGCGAGACGGTGCAGCAGCTGCCCGAGTTCGTCCGCCTCGCCGCCGCCATGGGGGTGGCGGAGGTGCATCTGCAACGCCTGGTGTTCGACGAGCAGGGGTTCGGCATGGCGCGCGCCGACTCCTCCCTGTTCGAGAGCACGCAACGCGAGGAGGAGGCGGCGATCGCCGAGGCGCAGGCGATCGGCGCGGCGCTCGGCGTGACGCTCGACGCCTCCGGCGCCACCGAGCCCGGGCTGAGCCTGAAGCGGCGGGATGACCAGCCCTGGTCGACCTGCCGGCGGCCCTGGTCGCTGATGTATTTCACCGCGCACGGCCGGGCGCTGCCCTGCTGCATCGCGCCGTTCTCGGCCCGCGGCTACGAGACCTACACGCTGGGCGACGCCACCCAGCAGAGCCTGCGCGACATCTGGAACGGCCCGGCCTACCAGGAATTTCGCGAGTCGCTGCTCGGCGAGGCGCCCCCGAAGCCCTGCCAGAATTGCGGCCTGCGCTGGAGCCTCTGAGAGCGGCAAGCCCGTGCCTGGCGTTGCCGTCGTCATCCCGACCCTGAACGAGGCGGCAGCGATCGCCGGGGTGATCGCCGAAATCCCGCGCGATGTCGCCGGCGAGGTCATCGTCGCCGACAGTTCCAGCAGCGACGGCACCGCCGAGGCGGCGCGGCGGGCTGGAGCGCGGGTGATCGTGCTCGCCGAGCGCGGCTATGGCCGGGCCTGTGCCGCCGGGGCGGCCGGCGCCTCCGCCGAGTGCGACATCCTGGTGTTCCTCGACGGCGACGGGGCGGACCGCGCCGACCTGATGGCCTCCCTGGTCGCCCCGATCCGCGCCGGCACCCACGATTTCGTCATCGGCTCGCGGGTCCGCGGCGCGCGGGAGAAGGGTGCGATGAGCGCGCATCAAGTGCTGGCGGGCCGGGTGGCCGGGGCGGCGATGGCGGCGCTGTACGGCGTGCGGTACAGCGACATGTGCGCCTTTCGCGCCATCCGCCGTGACGCGCTGGAGCGGCTGGGACTGCGCGAGATGACCTATGGCTGGAATATCGAGATGCAGATGCAGGCGGCGCGCGCCGGCCTGCGGGTGCTGGAGATCCCGGTCCCCTATCGCCGCCGCGCCGGCGGCCGGTCCAAGGTCGCGGGCTCGCTGCGCGGCACGCTCCGCGCGGGCTGGCGCATCGCCGTGACCTTCGGCCGCGTGGCGCTGTCTCCCCGGCCGCTGTGAAGCCCCGGCCATCTGGACGCATCAGCCGAAGCCTGTGACAACCCGGCGATGACCCCGAGCGAGCCGATGGTCACCGACGGGCTGCCCGTGCCGCGTCGCTACTGGGCTATTCTCACCATCGTCATCGCCGTCGCCATGGCGGTGCTGGACGGCGCCATCGCCAATACGGCGCTGCCGACCATCGCGCGCGAACTGCAGGCCTCGCCGGCCACCGCCGTCTGGGTGGTCAACGCCTATCAGCTGGCGGTCATCGTCACCCTGCTGCCCTTTGCCTCGCTCGGCGACATCTTCGGCTACAAGCGGGTCTACGCCGCCGGCCTGGTGGTGTTCACCCTCGCCTCGCTGGCCTGCGCCCTCTCCTGGTCGATGCCGACGCTGATCGCCGCGCGGGTCCTGCAGGGGTTCGGCGGCGCCGGCATCATGAGCATCAACACGGCCCTCGTCCGCTTCGTCTATCCCCGACGGATGCTCGGCCGGGGCGTCGGCTACAACGCGCTGGTCGTGGCGATCTCGACGGCCATCGGCCCGACCGTCGCCTCGGCCATTCTTTCGGTCGCCAGCTGGCAATGGCTGTTCGCCGTGAATGTGCCGCTCGGCTTCGTGGCGCTGGCGCTGGCGGTGCGCATGCTGCCGCGGACGCCCCGCTCCGGCCACGAATTCGACGCCGGCAGCGCCGTGCTGAACGCCTGCGCCCTCGGATTGCTGATCATCGGCATCGGCGGCGCCGCCCATGGCACGAGCGGCCTGGTGATGGCGGCGGAGTTGCTCGGCGCGCTGGCCTTCGCGGTAGCGCTGGTCCGCCGGCAATTGCGCCTGCCCGCGCCGATGCTGCCGGTCGACCTGTTCCGCCGGCCGATCTTCGCGCTCTCCGCGGCGACCGCGGTCTGTTCCTTCGCCGCCCAGTCGCTCGCCTATGTCTCGCTGCCCTTCCTGTTCCAGGGCCCGCTCGGCCGCACCCAGGTGGAGACCGGGCTGCTGATGACGCCGTGGCCGATGATCGTGGCGGTGATGGCGCCGATCGCCGGGCGCATGGCCGACCGCTATCCCGTTGGCATCCTCGGCGGCATCGGCATGGCGGTGCTGTCCGCCGGCCTGCTGCTCACCGCCACCCTGCCGGCGCATGCCACGACGGTCGAGATCGTCTGGCGGATGCTGGTCTGCGGCGCCGGCTTCGGCTTTTTCCAGGCACCCAATGTCCGGGCGCTGATGCACGGGGTTCCCGCCGAGCGCAGCGGCGGCGCCAGCGGCATCGTCTCCACCGCCCGCCTGCTCGGCCAGTCCGTCGGCGCGGCGCTGGTGGCGCTGTGCTTCGGCCTCGCGCCCACGCACGGCGCCACCCTGGCGCTGCTGCTCGGGGCCGGCTTCGCCGGGGCAGCCAGCGTGGTGAGCTTCGCGCGGATGGTCGAGTTCGGCACGGAGAGGGTCGCGCAATGATCGGCACGCGTCTTGCTGAGCTGATCTGAGGTGCACCTCCGGAGAGGCACATGACAGGGCCGTCGCAGAGGATGCTGCGGGCCGGCGCCGTCCTCGCCGCGCTGGCGCTGTGGTACGTGGTGAGCGCCGTGCCGCTCGTCTCCGCGGATTTCCTGCCCGGGCCGGGCGCCGTGCTGGCCACCCTGGTCGACATACTGGAGCACGGCTACCGCGGCACGACGCTCGCGCAGGACACCTTCGCCACCCTCGGACGGTGTCTCGCCGGCTTCGCACTGGCGATCGTGACGGGCGTGCCGCTCGGGCTGCTGATGGGCCTCAGCCGGCGGGTGGAAGCGGCCAGCAATTACATCGTCCAGTTCATGCGGCCGCTGCCGCCGCTCTCCTACCTGATCCTGCTGATCCTCTGGCTCGGCACCGGCAACAGCTCGAAGGTGGCGCTGCTCTACCTCACGGCGTTCCCCATCGTGACGAGTGCCGCGATGGCGGGCGTTCGCGGCGTGAAGCGGCAGCGCATCGAGGCGGCGCTGAGTCTCGGCGCCGGCCGGGCGCAGATCCTGCGATACGTGGTGCTGCCCTCCGCGCTGCCGACGATCTTCACCGGGCTGCGGATCGCGCTCGCCGCCGCTTTCTCGACCGTGGTTGCCGCCGAGCTGATGGCGGCGAGCAATGGGCTGGGCTGGATGGTGTTCTCGGCCAGCCAGTTCCTGCGCAACGACGTGATCGTGCTGGGCATCCTCGTGCTCGGCGCCCTCGGGATGCTGCTGAACTGGGCGCTGGTCGCCCTCGATCTGCGGGTGGTGCACTGGCGGGGCCTGGATTAGATGCGTCGCCTGCGCGGGCCGTGGACCTGGACGGCGCTCAGCCTGGCGGTGCTGATCGCCGGCTGGGTGGCGCTCACTGCGGCGGGGCCGAACGGACCCATCGTGCAGGATCTGTTCCTGCCGGGGCCGGGGGAGCTGTGGTCCGGCTTCCTCGATCTGATGACGGATGGCTACAAGGGCCGCTCGATGCTCGACCATATCGGGTTCAGCCTCGAGCGCGTGCTGGTGGGGTTCGGCACCGGCGCGGTCGTCGGGACGCTGCTCGGCCTGGCGATGGGCTACGCCCCCACGATCGACGCACTGGCCGGGCCGTTCGTCGAATTCCTGCGCCCGCTGCCCCAGCTCGCCTATCTCGTGCTGCTGATCGTCTGGTTCGGCATCGGCGAGGAGTCCAAGATCATCCTGCTGTTCCTGGCGGCGCTGCCGGTCTCGGCGGTGGCGGCGCGGGCCGGGGTGCGCGGCGTGTCGGTGCAGCGCGTGCAGGTGGCGCGCACCCTCGGCGCCTCGGAGTGGCAGATCTTCCGCCACGTCGTCTTCCCCTCGGCGCTGGACGAGATCTTCACGGGCGCCCGGCTGGCGATCGGCATCGTCTATGGCACCCTGATCGCCGCCGAGATCATCGCCGGCAGCACCGGGCTCGGCTGGATGATCCTGGATGCCGGGCGCTTCCTGCGCTCGGACTACGTGTTCGTCGGCATCTTCCTGATCGGGCTGATGGGCATCGCGCTCGACCGGCTTCTCGTTGCAATCGAGGCCCGGGTCGTGCAC
>JAFAYM010000047.1 GCA_019240395.1 Acidisphaera sp.
TACGTCAATGACCGCCCTGCCCTGCTCCCTACTCTGGCGGCATGGCAAAAGGACCGTCCCCGCCCGAATATGAGCCTGGGAGCCCAGCGCCCGCGAGCGGACGGTACCAAGAGCTGAACGTCTTCGGCTCGCCCATAGGCGTCAAAACCTTCGTAGAGGAGGGCGTAAGGCTGCCCGCCGCCCCACAGGGTTTCATGTGGCGGCTCGTGATGGACTCCGGAGAGGATCCAGCGCCCCCGGGCCCGGAGGCAGGGACATAATCCCGCGAACACGGACGCCTCCGCTGAAACCAGCTGCCGCAAAAGGTGTTCCTCGGTCGAGTAATGCCGCTTTTGCGGCTAAGGTCTCCGATGCCAAACAACGAACATTCCCCGTATTCACGAGCCCCGGAGACGGGGATCTTCGAGGAGATCGACCCCTTCGGTTCGGCTACGGGCGCCTTCGCCTTCGTCCTGGAAGGCGACTTTTTGCCGGGAGCGCCACGAAGCTTCGCCTGGCGGGCTCTCGGTGAACTTTCAGCACTGGCGCTTCGCCTTCGGGGTCAAGAATGCCGCAAGCGGGCTGACGCAGCGGGATCCCAGGCGGTCGTTGATAACCTGCTGGCTCTGGCAGAACGGTTCGACGAGTTGGCTCACCGCCATGAGCAGGAAGAACGGAATGGCAGTTTGTTTAGGAGCTCGCCAGGAAAAATGGCGACCTCCTCCGGGTAAGAACACGCGGTACGCACCGAGTTTCAATAACAGTGGAGGCCGAACCCTGACGGCCGGCGCAGAGCGACACGGAACGGCCAGTAGTTGGGTACCCGGCCCACGCCGCCAGGTCAAAAAGGGCTGGGCCGACCCACCCGCACCTATCTGCGCGAGGCAGACACCCTGCGTCGGCCGCCTCAAATGAAGCCGTAGGTCTCCAGTCGCGCGTGCAAAAGGCGTAAGATCCCTTCTGCCGTCTCTCGCTGCCTCCGTGGAGGGATGCGCTGTGCCACTGTCGAGGCCAAACCCTCGATAAGAGCTCCGCCGACGAGGTAGGGATCAGCGTCGCTCTGAATTGTCGCCCGAAGCACACACACCAGGATCGCGATGGGATCGGGGGCTTCGCTGGCCGCTTTCTCTACCTCGCGAATTAGCGCATCAAGTTGTGGTGCGAAATCTTCTGGCATGCCGTCATCGTAATGCGGAGGAGCCGAACGCGCGAGGAGCTATGCAGGCGCGCATGCGGCAGATCGACGGTTCTGGCGTCCGCTCGGCACCGTAGCCGCGGCGGACGATATTGCGGAAGCTTTCCTGGCACGAGGTCATCAGCAAAAGAAGCGTGGATCGTCTCGTCAGTTTCTGAACCCGGGGCGCGCAGTCCTTGAAGAGGGGACCCATTCTCCGCGCGCCCCGAGGGGTAGCAGTAACAAAGCATCGATATCGTAATGTCACATCCATCATATTGATATTGATAATATTGGGTATCCCAAACGCTCTCGTTCGTGTGCCAGCCGCCGAGCGCGCCAGCAGGTCGACTGAGCACCAAACTCGTCCGGATCAATCTTTCGTCGCTCAGTGGGAATATAGTTCTTAATCCAGAAGGATAGCCCTAAGTTCTGGGCAATGAACCCACCGCCGGCGACCTCGGAGAACTGGTTGGCGCGAGCTGCAGCAGCCAAGCAGGCCGCCGATTCCATGGCCGATCCGGATGCTAAGCGGACCTGGCATCTAATCGCCCGTTGCTATGAGAGGATGGCGCACATTGCGGCGAGGCGACAGAGCATGAACCTTCCTGGAGAGCGCAAAGAGACCAAGGGCGATTGCATGGAAGGCCGTTGACATAAATCTGTGACCGCCAGCTCCTCCCGCCCTATGCTGGCGGCATCACGACCGTACCCGAGTCAGCTCTGATCTTCCCCGGCAAGTGAACTAACACTGTGCGTCAAAGCATTTTCATGTGATGCTCTCCGCACCGGAAATGGCAGAAAACGTCAATTTGGTGCAGATTCCTGAGCCGGTCCCCGGCACCTACAGCGCAATCATACGTTGTGCTGGGACGGCAGCTATGCTTGGCGACGACGGACCTGCCAATCTCAGCTGTCCACGCTGCGCTTTCGTGCTGGCGGTCGGCGTGGATCCCGCCCGCCTGGCTGATGTCTGTTTTCGGTGTACTTGTGGGGCTTATCTCCGAACGCCGTAGTCTGCGGTTGCCCGTCTGGCCGCTTTCCGGGGCGCACGCCTTCGTTGCCGGTGAAGCCACAAAAAAAGCGCCACAAAAAAGCGCGCCCTTGTGAGGCGCGCCAGGAGAAGATCAGGGAAGTTTAATCCCATGGATAGGCTAGCCGCCACCGCGGCATGTGTCAGGCCCGCAAGCGGTCAACTATCTGTGCGATATGCCGCGGTCACCGCCATCGCGAGCGACGCACCAGGAGGACTGAGCTAACAAGCGCGCGAAGATGATGGTTGGGACCTGGCTCTCCGCATCGGCGCCGGCGGGAGTCGCAGGCGGTCCCGGAAAGCGCCGCTCCATGGTGACCAGGCGGCGGTCGGTCCTGTCAGCCAACAACCCTCGGCCTGAGCGGATATTAGCCAAATCATGGCAGCCGTTTTTGATTTTCGTAAGTACGGGAGGGGTGACGGCGCAGGACCCCGGCCCTACTTTTCCGGTTTCTCGAGACGGGGTAGGTGTGCCATCTGGCACGCTCACGTGTGATCAGCATGGAGTGGGAAGTTGGCCATACGCCGCACCATCCCCCATCATGGCAGCGCAACGTCTGGTTGTGGCGCGGTGTCCAGCGACATCAGGAACTGACCCCTTGGTGGAGTGGGCCCCTGGAGCCGGACAGGTCGGCGGGAACGAATTGACCGGGGGACCGGGCTTTCGAAGGATGGAAGCCCATGGCGAAGCACCGATCCCACAGCATCGAGTTCAAGCGGCAAGTCGCTCAGGAATTTCTGGCCGGCGAGACGCTGCATGGCTTGGCGAAGCGACACGACATTTCGCGCAACCTCATCCGGATCTGGGTTGAGAAGTATGAGGCTGGTGAGTTTGACGACGACGCGCAGGCCGCCGACCTGATGCAGGCCTACGAAGCACGCATCGCTGCCCTCGAGCGCCTTGTCGGTAAGCAAGCCTTGGAACTGGAGTTCCTAAGGGGGCTTTGCACTCCGCACCGCGGCAGAAAAAGGCGATCACGTCCGCAATCGTCGGCCCTGCCGGATGTCCATCACACGGGGATGCGAACTGATGGGCATCGCACGCTCCACGTACTACGAAGCGCCGAGCGCAGTGCCGGACGATACTGCTCTGATCGCAGCGATCACCGACATCTGCAA
>JAFAYM010000107.1 GCA_019240395.1 Acidisphaera sp.
TTTCTTCCTTGAAGTGCTCGAAGAAACCGACTCGACCTCCACCGAAGTCATGCGCCGCGCCACCCCCGGCCTGGCGATCCTGGCGCGCCGGCAGACCCAGGGCCGCGGCCGCGCCGGGCGCGTCTGGCAATCGCTCGACGGCAACCTGCATCTCTCCGTACTGCTGCACCCTGCCGGCCCGGCGCATAGGTCGCTGCTCGCGGCGGTGGCGCTGCACGACGCGCTCGGCGCGCCGGCGCTCCGCCTGAAATGGCCGAACGACGTGCTGCTCGCCGGGCGCAAGCTCGCCGGCATCCTGTGCGAGGTCGAGTCCGGTTCGCTGGTCATCGGTTTCGGCGTCAATCTCGCGACTTGTCCGCCCGGCGCGGCCTGCGCTGCCGAGCTCGGCCCCGCGCCGGACCCCGAAGCCTTCGCCCGCCGGCTGCTCGATGCGCTGGCGGGCTGGATGGCGCGGTATCGGAACGAAGGTTTCGCGCCGATCCGCACGGCGTGGCTGGCCGCCGCGCACGCGCCCGGCGAGACCATCCGCGCGACCCTCGGCGGCCAAACCGTCACCGGCACATACGAGGGTCTGGATGAGGACGGCGCGCTGCTGCTGCGCGCCAACGGCAGGCGCCTCGCCATCCGCTCCGGCGAGATCGCTGGCGCTGCCGATCCAGCCTGATAGGATCGCGCAAAACCGGGGGGAACGCGTGATGTCGCGATGGTTCGGGACTCTGCTCGTCGCGTGCTGTCTCATGCTCGGCCTGGCGCGGGCCGAGGCGGCGCAGGGCGTCACCGACGACACCATCCTGATCGGCGCCTACGGCCCGATCACCGGCCCCGCCGCCTTCATCGGCCTCGGCGGCCGCGACGGCATGAACCTTGCGGTCAAGGAGATCAACGCCGCGGGCGGCGTCAACGGCCGCAAGCTGAAGGTGATCTTCGAGGACGACGCCTTCTCGCCGGCGCGCGCGCTGGCCGCGGTCAAGAAGCTGGTCGACCAGGACCAGGTGTTCATGGTGTTCAGTGTGGCCGGCAGCAACTCGACGGTCGGCACCATCGACTTCATCAAGCAGCGCCAGCTGGTGATGTACGTGTCGATCGCCTCCGCGCCGCAGGTGACCAAGCCGTTCAACCGCTATCTCTTCCGCGGCGGCACCAACGAGACGGCGCGCTACGGCGAGGTCTACAGCGAATTCCTCACGCAGTTCCTGCAGGCCGACAAGATCGCCATCCTCAGCGGCCGCGACGAGTATGCCAAGAACGAGGCCGACGCGCTCACCCGGCTGCTGAAATCCTGGTACGACGTCACGCCGGTGACCCGCCAGGAGTTCAACGTCGGCGACAAGGATTTCACGCCGCAGCTGCTGGCGATCAAGAACGCCGATCCGCAGGTGCTCGAGATCTCGGCCAATCCGCCGGAGGCGGCGATCATCCTGCGCCAGGCGCGGGAGCTCGGCCTCACCGCGGCGATCTTCGGCGGCGGCACCGTGCTCGACCGGGCGATCCCGGCGAACGCGAAATTCGCCGCCGAGGGCGTCACCAGCATGCTGAACGTGCCGTATTTCTTCGGCTCGAAGGAGCCGGACATGGTGAAGTGGGAGGCTGCCTGGCGTGCCGCCTACCCCGACATGCCGCCTGGACGGCCCAACAATTTCGACCTGCTCGGCTACACCGACATGTATGCCGTGGCCGAGGCGATGAAGCGGGCCGGCCACGACCTCGACACCGACAAGTTCATCGCCGCGCTCGAGAGCCTGGACCGTTACCAGGTGAGCTCGATCGCCTCGCCGCGGACCTTCACGGCGAAATACCACATCGGCAATTTCCTGCTGGCGCCTATGGTCGTGCTCAACGGCCGCTGGGTGCCGCTGCGCTGGACGCCCTCGCATCAGAGCGAAATCCTGCAGGCCTACCAGTAGCCGAACCGGCGTCGTCATCGCGAGGAGCGCAGCGACGCGGCGATCCAGGCCCGCCGCCGCGCCAACCGCCTGTATCGCCACGCCGCCGAGGGGCGGCTCGCGATGACGGCGCAGGCCGAGCGCGGTGTCGGCGACGCAGGCTGGCGAAAAAGCGCTCGGCGTTGCGGGTGAACACATCGGCGAGCACCTCCCCGCTGTAGCCGTCGGCGCGCCGAAGCCGGCGTCGTCATCGCGAGGAGCGCAGCGACGCGGCGATCCAGGGCCGCCGCCCCAACCGCCTGGATCGCCACGCCGCCAAGGGGCGGCTCGCGATGACGGCCCAGGCAGAGCGCGGCGTCAGCAACGCAGGCTGGCGAGGAAGCGCTCGGCATTGTGGGTGAACACGTCGGCGAGCACCTCCCCGCTCTAGCCCTCGGCGCGCCGAAGCCGGCGTCGTCATCGCGAGGAGCGTAGCGACGCGGCGATCCAGGCCCGCCGCGCCCCGCCAACCGCCTGTATCGCCACGCCGCCGAAGGGCGGCTCGCGATGACGGCGCAGGCGGAGCGCGGCGTCAGCGACGCAGGCTGGCGAGGAGCGCTCGCATTATGGGTGAACACGTCGGCGAGCGCCTCCTCGCCGTAGCCTTCGGCGCGCCGAAGCCGGCGTCGTCATCGCGAGGAGCGCAGCGACGCGGCGATCCAGGCCCACCGCGCCGTGCCAACCCCCTGGATCGCCACGCCGCCGAGGGGCGGCTCGCGATGACGGCGCAGGCGGAGCGGGGCGTCATCGACGCAGGCTGGCAACGAAGCGCTCGGCATTAAGGGTGAACACGTCGGCAAGCACCTCCTCGCTGTAACCTTCGGCGCGCCGAAGCGGCGTCGTCATCGCGAGGAGCGCAGCGACGCGGCGATCCAGGCCCACCGCGCCGCGCCAACCGCCTGGATCGCCACGCCGCCGAGGAGCGGCTCGCGAT
>JAFAYM010000115.1 GCA_019240395.1 Acidisphaera sp.
CCCCAGCCCCTCGAGTTCGAGCAGCTGCTCCGCCGCTTCGACCTCCACCGCTTCCGCTTCGCGCAGCTTGCTCCGCACCACGCGGGTCCGCTGACGTGCCTTTTCGATCGTGGTGCTGAACGTGCCCGCCTGCTTGCCGAGCTTCTCCAGCACCTCGTCCATCTTCAGCATCTCCATCCGCGTGGCGCCGAGCAGCTTGCCGATCTGGTCGGCCTTCTGTTCGAGCGTCAGGGTGATGTGGCCGAGATGGATGGTGCGCAGCAGGGCGGGGAACAGGCTCGGCCCGAGGATCAGCACGCGGCAGGTGCGGCCGATCTCGTCGATCATGCCGGGGATGCGCGCCACCTCGGCATAGAGCCCGTCGGTCGGCAGGTACATCACCGCGAATTCCACGGTGACCGGCGGGTTGATGTATTTGCTCTGGATCTTCCTGGCCTGCTCGCGGATCGCCCGGTCGAGGCCGCGGCGGGCCTGGCGCTCGGCTTCCGCGTCGCCGACCTCCGCCGCCGTCAGCAGGCGCTCGTAGTCCTCCATCGGGAATTTCGCATCGACCGGCAGGAAGACCTTCTGCTCGCCGCGCATCGGCATGATGACGGCGAACTCGACCATCTCGTCGCTGCCTTCGCGCAGCCGGCGGTTGGTCTCGTAGCTGCCGGGCGGGAACACGTCGTCGAGCATCGCGCGCACCTGCGCCTCGCCCCAGCCGCCGCGGGTCTTGACGTTGCTGAACAGGCGCTTGATGTCGCCGATCTGCGCGGTGACGGCCTGCACGTCGCCCATCGCCTTCTGCACGGCGGTGAACTGGTCGATCACCCGGGAAAAGCTCTCGTTCATCTGCTTCTCGACGGCCTGGTGCAGCTGCTCGTTCACCGTCTTCTGGATCTCCGCGAGCTTGCCTTCGTTGCCCTCGCGCATCTCGCGCAGCTTGGCCTCCAGCAGCGTGCGCGTGGCATCGAACTGCCGGGCGATCCCAGCGCCGGATTTCTCATTCCCCTCGGCCAGCGCCTGGCGCAGCTTGCCCTGCTCCTCGGCGAGGCGGGTGTTGAGCTCGCCGGTGCCCTGGACCAGCGCGGTGCGCAGATCGCCGAGGCTGCCGGCGACGTCCTGGCGCAAGGCGGCGGCCAGCGCCCGCTCGGTCTCGGCTAGGCGCGAGCGCGTGGTTTCCGCTTCGGCCCGCTGGCCGGCGAGTGCCTGTTCGGCAAGGAGGCGCAGCCGTTGCAGCTGCCTGCCCTGCAGCCACACGATCAGCACGCTCAGCAGCGCCGCGGCCGCCGCCACCCCGGCGAACACTTCGATCGGCATCCCATTCCTCTCCATGGCATGGTCTTCACCCGGCCGCGGCCGGGCCCATCTGCCGCCAGGACCATGCCGGACCAGCCATACCAGCAAGCGCCCGAGTCGGCCGCGCCGCCGGCGCCCCGGCTGACCCGCGGAACCACGCTGGTCATGGCGGTCGGCGCCGGCGCGGCGGTCGCCAACATCTATTACAACCAGCCGATGCTCGGGGTGATCCTGCGCGACTTGCGCGCCAGCCCCGCGGTCACCGGGCTGATCCCCACGGCGACCCAGCTGGGCTACGCGCTCGGCCTGCTGCTGCTGGTGCCTCTCGGCGACCGGATCGACCGGCGGCGGCTGATCCTGGCGCAGGGCTGGGCGCTCTGCGTCGCCATCGCCGCCGCGGCCGCCGCACCGGACGCCTGGGCCCTCGTCGCCGCCTCGGTGGCGGTCGGCGCCGGCGCCACCATCGCGCAGGAAATCGTGCCGTACGCGGCCGAGCTGGCCGAGCCCGCCCGCCGCGGCGCCGCCGTCGGCACCGTGATGAGCGGGCTGTTGCTGGGCATCCTGCTGGGCCGCGCCGTCAGCGGGCTGGTCGGCCAGCATGCGGGGTGGCGGGCGATGTTCTGGCTCGGCTGCCTGATGATGGCGGCGATCGTCGGCCTGCTGGCCCTGGTGCTGCCGCGCAGCCGGCCCGGCATGCAGGTCAGCTACGGCCAGCTCCTGGGCTCGCTGATCGGCCTGTTCCGGCGGGAGCCGAGGCTGCGGCGTGCCGCCTTCATGCAGGCGGCCCTGTTCGGCGCCTTCAGCGTGTTCTGGTCGGTGCTGGCGCTGCGGCTGCAGGCGCCCCCGTTTTACCTGGGAAGCACGGTCGCCGGGCTGTTCGGCCTGATCGGCGCTGCCGGCGTCATGGTCGCGCCGCTGGCCGGCAGGCTGGCGGACCGCGGCGGACCGCAGCGCGTCATCACCATCGGCATCCTGCTCGTGCTGCTCGCCTGGGTCGTCTTCGGCCTGTGGACCAGCCTTGCCGGGCTGGTGCTCGGCGTCGTGCTGCTCGATCTCGGCGCGCAGGCCTGCCTGATCTCCAACCAGACGGTGATCTACGCCCTGCGGCCGCGGGCCAGGAACCGGCTGAACACGCTGTTCATGACGACCATGTTCCTCGGCGGCGCCGCTTGCTCGGCGCTCAGCCTGCTCGCCTGGGCGACCGGCGGCTGGACCCTGGTCAGCCTGCTCGGCGGCGCGCTGCCGGTGCTCGCCTTCGCCGTGCATCGGCGGGGAATTTGACCGGGGCCTCGCGCTGAACGAGTCTCGTGCGATCGAGCGATCGAGGGAGGGAAACGACGTGGTGCGATCTTTGCGCGGGCTGCTGGGCGTGGTGGCGATCACCTGGCTGCTCGCCGTGCCGCCGGCGATGGCCCAGACATCCTCGGGGCTGGATGCGATCCTGGCGCGCGGCACGCTCCGTGTCGGGCTGACCGGAGACTACAAGCCGTTCTCCTTCCGCGATCCGCAATCCGGCACCTTCAGCGGGTTGGACGTGGACCTCGCGCAGTCGCTCGCCGCCGCCATGGGCGTGAAGCTGGAAATCGTGCCGACAGCCTGGTCGACGCTGCTGGCCGATCTGACGAGCGGCAAATACGACATCGGCATGGGCGGCATCACCATCAACCTGACGCGGGCGAAAACCGCGTTCTTCTCCTCGCCGGTGATGCGCGCCGGCAAGACGCCGATCGCGCGCTGCGCCGACCGCGACCGCTTCCAGACGCTGGCGCAGATCGACCGGCCGGAGGTGACGGTGATCACCAACCCCGGCGGAACCAACGAAAGCTTCGACCGCGCCAATCTGCACGCCGCCAAGATCCTGGTGTTTCCCGACAATGCGACGATCTTCGATCAGCTGGTGCAGGGCCACGCCGACCTGATGATCACCGACGGCGTCGAGACGCGACTGCAGCAGAAGCTGCACCCCGAACTCTGCGCCATCCACCCCGACCAGCCGTTCAACGTGTCCGAACTGGGCTACATGCTGCCGCGGGATCTGCCGCTGAAGCTGTTCGTCGATGAATGGCTGCGCGAACTCGACGAGACGGGCGAGCACGCCCGGATGAACGCGAAGTGGCTAGGGTAGGAAGGCGAGGGGCAGAGCCCCCCGCCTTGCTTCCTAATCCAGCAACTGCCCCGCATTCCCGTGCTGTGCCACTTCGTGGCCGCCGGCCATGAGTTCGAGCACCTTCACCAGACCGGAATGGTCCCAGGCCTTGCCGCCGTTCGCCTCGGCCGTGTTGAACAGCTGTTGCGTGCTCGCGGTGTTGGGCAGCGCAATGCCGAGCGTGCGCGCGCCTTGCAGCGCCAGGTTGAGATCCTTCTGATGCAGCTCGATGCGGAAGCCCGGATCGAAGCGGCGCTGGATCA
>JAFAYM010000131.1 GCA_019240395.1 Acidisphaera sp.
CGCCCAGGCGGTGCGCAGCTTCGGCATCGTGCCGAAGGCCGCCCTGCTGTCGCATTCCAGCTTCGGCGCGAGCAACTCCGCCTCCGCCCGGCGCATGCGCACCGCGCTGGGGCTGATCCGCGCCGCTGACCCCGAGCTCGAGATCGACGGCGAGATGCACGCCGACGCCGCGCTGTCCGAAGCGATCCGCGACCGCGCGGTGCCCGACAGCCGGCTCGCCGGCACCGCCAACCTGCTGATCATGCCGAGCCTGGACGCCGCGAACATCGCCTTCAACCTGCTCAAGGCGGCGGCCGACGGGCTGCCGATCGGGCCGTTGCTGCTCGGCATGTCCAAGCCGATTCAGGTGCTGGTGCCGAGCGTCACGGCGCGCGGCATCGTCAATGTCAGCGCGCTCGCGGCGATCCAGGCCCAGGCGTGAGCATAACCCCGGCGTGAGTGCGGGATGATCTGGCTGCTGCTGGGGGCCGGCGCCTTCCTGCTGCTGATGACGGTCTTGCGCGCCTTCGCCAATGCCGACGTGCGCAGCATCAAGGCGCTGTTCGCCTGGATTCTGACCCTGGGCGGCCTGGCGCTCGGCGTGCTGCTGCTGCTGAGCGGGCGCGGCTTTTTCGCCTTCGCCGTGCTGCCGATGCTGTTCCCCGCCATCCGCGATGTCTGGCAAGGCCGGCGGCCGACCGCCGGTGGCGGGCGCCCTTCGCCGGGAGCCAGCGCGCGACCTCCGATGGGAGGGAAGATGAGCCGGGAGGAGGCGTATTCCGTGCTCGGGCTGGCGCCCGGGGCGGGCGAGATGGAAATCCGCGCGGCGCATCGCCGGCTGATGCGCGGCGTGCACCCCGACAGCGGCGGCTCCGACTGGCTCGCCGCACGCATCAACCAGGCGCGCGACGTGCTGCTGGGCGGCCGGCCGTAGGCGGTTTGGGATTGCCTGAGCCGCGCGGGCTGGCCGTCAGTTCCGCAGCCAGAAGGCGCGTTGCGGGCGTTGGGCGCGCTGGGGAGCGCCGATTTCGCGTACCTGGCCCGGCAATGCATCGAGCGCGTCGACGAAGCCGCGATGCAGCTCCTGCGCCGCCTCGATGTCGAGCGGCTGGAAGCGCAGCGCCTGCCCGGGCCGGCGCTGCGCCACCTGGCCGAGATCGACGCTGATCACCGTCGCGATCTTGGGATAGCCGCCGGTCGGCTGGCGATCCATCAGCAGCACGATTGGCTGGCCGGTGCCGGGGACCTGGATGCTGCCGGCGACCACGCCGTCGGAAATGATGTTGTACCCGCGGGTGTGGATCAGCGCCGGGCCGGCGAGGCGATAGCCCATCCGGTCGCCCTGGCGCGTAATGACGTACTCGGCGGAGAGCAGCGTGTCGAGGGAGCCGGCGGTGAAATAGTCGTCCTGCGGCCCGAGCACGACGCGGATCGGCGCGTCCGGGCGGGCCGGCCGGCGGGCGATGGTCCGCTCCCGCTGCACGCTCGCCCGCTCGCTCAGCAACGGCAGGCTGTCGCCGCTCCGCAGGGCACGCCCGTGCAGGCCGCCGATGCCGGCCCGCAGATGCGTCGACAGGCTGCCGAGCTGCGGCGGCAGGTCGAAACCCCCGGCGACCGCCAGGTAGCCCCAGATCGCGCCGGCGGCGCCGTCGATCCGCAAGGTGCGGCCGCGCTGCAGCAAGGCGGTGGTGTAGGCCGGCAGCGGCGAGCCATCCACGGAGATGCCGAAATCGCCGCCGGTGACGGCCAGCCGGCAGCTCTCGGCATTGACCTCCCACACGCCGCCGGAATAGGCGAACTCGATGGCCGCGGTGCCGGGCGGGTTGCCGAGCAGCGCGTTGGCGGCGGTGAAGGCCTCCAGGTCCATCGCACCGCCGCTGGAAACCCCGAAGCGCTGCCAGCCGCGGCGCCCGGTATCCTGGATGGTCGACAGCATGCCGGGCGCCAGGGCGAGGAGGGCCGCCCGGGTCATCGGAACCCGCGCATCAGGTATCGAGGGATGCGACTGGCCCGCCGACCGCTGGGCGTGCCGCCAGGGCGGCGAACTCCGGCTGCTCGATGCGGCGGAAGCGCAGCCGGTCTCCAGGCTGGAACAGGAACGGGTCCTGGCGAGCCGGATCGAACCCGGCGAGCGGGGTGCGGCCGAGCACGTGCCAGCCGCTCGGGATCGGCGTGGCGGAGATCGCCGCCTGCATGCCGCCGATGATCACGCTGCCTCCGGGGATGCGCGCCCGCGGGTTCTCCCGTCGCGGCAGGTGCAGCACCTCCGGCAGGCCGCCGAGGTAGGCGAAGCCGGGGGCGAAGCCGATCATGTAGACCTGATACTCGGCCGCCAGATGGGCGGCGATCACCGCTTCCGGCGTCAGGCCGCTGCTCCTGGCAATGTCCGCCAGATCCTCGCCGAACTCTGCGCCGTAGACCACGGGGACGGTGAAGTGGCGCCCGCGATCCGGGCTGTCCGTCACGCCCGCGGCAAGCAGGTCGCCCAGCCGCCGCACCAGAGCGGCATGGCCGATCGTCCGCGGGTCGTACTGCACCAGCAGCGAGCGGTAGGTCGGCACCGTCTCCAGGATGCCGAACGGCTCGGCGGCGGCGAGCGCCCGATCGAGCGCGATCACCGCCGCATTCACCGCCGGGTCGATGGCGTCGCCGAACTCGACCAGCAGCGCCGTGTCGCCGGCGGCCAGGAACCGGGGCAGCGTCATGCCATTCACCATAGGGTGCCGGTTACATAGAGACAATCCACTTGGGGTTGCGTGTGGAAGGGACGAAAAGCCGGGCAGGGCCCCGCCCCGCATCGCCTCTGCTTCCCGCCGGGGCGATGCCCTTGCATCCGGTTGCGGAAGGGAGGAACTCAACGGCCATCAAGGGAGGAGCGGATGGAATTCTCGGGGAAGGTGGCGCTGATCACGGGCGGAGCGAACGGGATCGGTCGCGCGGCCGGCCTCGGCTTCGCACAGCGCGGCGCCAGGGTCGTGCTGGTCGACCGCGACGCCCAAGCCGGCGAGGCGGCGGCCGGGGTGATCCGCCAGCAAGGGGGCGAGGCGCACTTCGTCGCCGCCGACGTGACGCGAAGCGGCGAGGTGGCCGCCTATGTGCAGGCGGCGCTCGATGCCTGCGGCGCGATCGACTGCTTCTTCAACAACGCCGGCATCGAGGGCGCCGTGACGCCGACCGCCGAATACGAGGAGGCGATGTTCGACGCGGTGATCGGCGTCAACCTGAAGGGGGTCTTTCTTGGCCTGCGCCATGTCCTGCCGGTGATGCTTCGGCAGGGCTCGGGGGCGGTGGTGAACACCGCCTCGGTCGCCGGGCTGGTCGGCACGCCGGGGATGCCGGCCTATGCCGCCTCCAAGCACGCGGTGATCGGGCTGACCAAGGTCGCAGCCGGCGAAGTGGCGCGCCACGGCGTGCGGGTCAACGCCGTCTGTCCGGGACCGGTCGATACCCGCATGATCCACGCGCTCGAAGCGCAGCTCGACCCGGCCGACCCGGCGGGTGTCGGGAGACGGTATCAGGCGGCCTTGCCGAGCGGGCGCTATTCGACGCCGGAGGACGTCGCCAACCTGGTGCTGTTCCTCTGCTCCGACCTCGCGAGCAACATCACCGGCGCGCAATACGTGGTCGATGGCGGACGCACGGCGATCGGCGGCTCGGTCGCCGCCGCGGCGCGCTGAGATGCGCTGGACGCGACGGCCGGAGCACTCGACCTGGGGCGATTTCGGCGCCGACGACGAGCTCGGTCGGCTCAACCTGCTGACTCGCGAGAAGGTGCTGCAGGGCATCGCCGAGGTACGGGAGGGACGAACGTTTTGCCTCAGCCTGCCGCTCGACTATCCCGGCGGTGCGGTGCTGAACCCGCGGCGCAACCCGCCGAAGCTGAGCCCGACGCTGCGCAACGGCCGCCCCAACATGAACTATCCCCTGCGCTGCGACGATCCGACGGCGACCGACGTCATCTGCGACGACCAGGTGCTGCTGACCCTGCAGTATTCGACGCAGTGGGACAGCCTGGCGCATGTCGGCCAGATGTTCGACGTGGACGGCGACGGCCGCCCGGAGGATGTCTTCTACAACGGCTTTCGCGCCAATACCGACGTGGTCGGGCCGGTGATCTACGACAGCGCCGGCGCGCAGACGCCCAATCCCGGCGCGCCCGGTGCGCACCGGCTCGGCGTCGAGAACATGGCGCTGTCCTGCGTGCAGGGCCGCGCCGTGATGATCGATCTCGAGGCGCATTTCGGCCGCTCCGGCAGGGTGGTCGGCTTCGAGGACCTGATGGAGGTCCTGTCGAAGGACAATGTCGTCGTGGAGCCGGGCGACCTGGTCTGCTTTCGCACCGGCTTTGCGCAGCTGCTGCTGGACATGCGGCGCCAGCCCGATCCGAAGGTGCTGTTCGGCACGACATCGGCGCTGGACGGGCGCGACGAGCGCTTGCTGCAATGGGTGACGGACAGCGGCGCGGTGGCGCTGATCGCCGACAATTATGCCGTGGAGGCGACGCCGGCGCGTCCCTGTACCGACGCCGCGTGTGCCACCCTGCCGCTGCACGCGCATTGCCTGTTCAAGCTCGGCTGCTATCTCGGCGAGATGTGGTGGCTGACCGAACTGGCGGACTGGCTGCGCGCGAACGGACGCTCGCGATTTCTGCTGACTGCGCCGCCGCTCCGCCTGCCAGGCGCGGTGGGCTCGCCGGCGACCCCGGTCGCTACCGTGTAGGGGCCTGGGGCATTGCCGCAATGGGGTCCCCGCACTCAAAAGTCGGGGCAAAAGCCTTGCCGTCATCGCGAGCCGCCCTTGGCGGCGTGGCGATCCAGGGGTTTGGCACCGTGTTGCGGCCCTGGATCGCCGCGTCGCTGCGCTCCTCGCGATGACGACGTCGGCGCTTCCTGATTAGTACGCCAGGAAACCCCCATCCACGGGCATCGTGATGCCGGTGATGTAGCGCGCCATGTCGGAGGCCAGGAACACGGCTGGCGGTGCAATGTCTTCCGGCGTACCGAGACGGCCGAGCGGGATGCGGCCCTTGAAGTGCGCCATGTAGTCCGGGTTCTCGCGGGCGCGGGCGTTCAGGGGCGTGGCGATCAGGCCGGGGGCGATGGCATTGACGCGGATGCCGAGCGGCGAGAGCTCGATGGCCAGCGCCTGGGTGAGGGCGCGCACGCCGCCTTTCGAGGTCGTGTAGGCGGCGGAATTGGGCAGGGCGACGAAGGATTGTATCGAGCCGATGTTGATGATGCAGCCCCGGGTTTCGCGGAGCTGGTCGAGGAAGGCGGTACTCATGATGTAAGGGCCGTCGAGATTGACCGCGAGCGTCGCGTCCCAGTCCTGGCGGGCGTCGGGGTCGGTGACCTTGCCGCGGCGGATGATGCCAGCGTTGTTGACGAGGATGGCGATGGGGCCCAGCTCGGCGCGCAGACCGGCGGCGAGGCTGTCGCAGGCGGCGCGATCGGCGACGTCGCAGCTGCGGGCGATGCCGCCGATCGCGGCGGCGGTACGGTCGGCAGCATTCGCGTCGATGTCGACCGCGACGATGCGGGCGCCGGCTTGCGCCATGCCCCGCGCGATGCCGGCGCCGATGCCCGAACCGGCTCCGGTGACCAGCGCCAGCTTTCCCGCCAGCAAGCCGTCCATGAGCGCCTCCGGCCGGTTCATCCCTGCGCCAGGATACACTCAGGATTGCAGGGGGAAAGCGGCACCTCGCCCGGGGCGCCCTTCCGAAACCGGCTGAAGAGTGCCATAACATAGCGCCCGATTGCTGCCGGTAGAGAAGCAGCGGGCGACGGCCAAGAAGGAAACTTTCGTTGCAGGCAACAGACGCCCGCAATCCCGACTATTTTCACAAGGTCGTGGATTGCCAGTGGGCCTGTCCGGCTCATACGCCGGTTCCCGAATACATCAGGCTGATCGCCGCGGGCCGTTACGCGGACGCCTATATGGTCAACTGGCACTCCAACGTCTTTCCGGGGATCCTCGGGCGGACCTGCGATCGGCCGTGCGAGCCGGCCTGCCGGCGCGGCCGCGTCGAGGAGGAGCCGGTGGCGATCTGCCGGCTGAAGCGGGTGGCCGCCGATTACAAGGGCGACATCCGCGATCGCCTGCCGCGGCGCGCCGAGGCCGGCAACGGCAAGCGCGTGGCTCTGATCGGCGCGGGGCCGGCCTCGCTGACGGTGGCGCGCGACCTGGCGAGCCAAGGCTACGAACTCGTGCTGTACGACGCGGCGACGCGGGGCGGCGGCATGATCCGCAGCCAGATCCCGAAATTCCGGCTCCCCGAGCAGGTGATCGACGAGGAGGTGGACTACATCCTCGATCTCGGCATCGAGACGCGGTTCGGCGTCGAGATCAGCAGCCTCAAGGCGCTGCTCGACGAGGAATACGACGCGGTGTTCGTCGGCTCCGGCGCGCCGCGCGGCCGTGATCTGCAGATTCCCGGGCGGCAGGAGGCGGCGGCAAACATCCATATCGGCATCGACTGGCTGGCCAATGTGTCGTTCGGCCATGTCGAGCGGATCGGCCGGCGGGTGATCGTGCTCGGCGGCGGCAACACGGCGATGGATTGCTGCCGCTCCTCGCGCCGGCTCGGCGGCGAGGATGTCAAGGTGGTGGTGCGCAGCGGCTTCGAGGAGATGAAGGCCTCGCCGTGGGAGAAGGAGGATGCCATGCACGAGGGCATCCCCATCCTGAACTACCTCGTGCCCAAGGAATTCCTGCACGAGCAGGGCCGGCTGGTCGGCATGCTCTTCGAGCGGGTGCGGGCGGAGAAGGACGACGAAGGGCGCCGCCGCCTGGTGCCCACCGGCGAGCCTGACGAGCGCATCGACTGCGACGACGTGCTGATCGCCGTCGGACAGGAGAACGCGTTTCCCTGGATCGAGCGCGACATCGGCATTGCATTCGATCGCTGGGGCATGCCGGCGGTAAACGAGCGCACCATGCAATCGACCAATCCGCGCGTGTTCTTCGGCGGCGACGCGGCGTTCGGGCCGAAGAACATCATCTGGGCGGTGGCACACGGCCACGACGCCGCGATTTCCATCGACGCCTTCTGCCAGGGACGCGACGTGGCGCAGCGGCCGCCGCCGATGGTGACGCTGGCCAGCCAGAAGATGGGCATCCACGAATGGAGCTACGACAACGGCGTCTCCAATGACCGCCGCTTCCGGGTGCCGCTGAAGGACAAGGCGATCGCGCTGCGCGACATCCGCACCGAGGTCGAGCTCGGTTTCGACGAGCAGCTCGCCTTCGCCGAGGCCGAGCGCTGCCTCAATTGCGACATCGAGACGGTGTTCACCGACGCGCTCTGCATCGAATGCGACGCCTGCGTGGACATCTGCCCGGTGGATTGCATCACCTTCACGGCGAACGGCGAGGAGATGGAGTTGCGGCACCGGCTGAACGCGCCGGCGGACAATCTGACCCAGGCGCTCTATATCTCGGGCGAGCTGCCGACCGGGCGGATCATGGCCAAGGACGAGGATGTCTGCCTGCATTGCGGGCTGTGCGCGGAGCGGTGCCCGACCGGCGCGTGGGACATGCAGCGTTTCCTGATCGAGACGGCGCAGGCGAGGCACGCATGCCAACATCACTAGAGCGGGCAGCACTAGAGCGGGCACCACTCGAGCGGATCAACGACTTCGTCGTCCGCTTCGCCAACGTCAACGGCTCGGGTTCGGCGAGCGCCAACCGCCTGTTCGCGCGCGCCATCCTGCGCATGGGTGTGCCGGTGACGCCGCGCAACATCTTTCCCTCGAACATCCAGGGGCTGCCGACCTGGTACGAGGTGCGGGTGTCGGAGGCGGGGCATCTCGGCTGCCGCGGCGGCACCGATCTGATGGTGGCGATGAACCCGCAGACCTGGGACGCTGACGTCGCCGGTTTGGCGCCGGGCGGCTATCTGTTCCATGACTCGACGAAGCCGCTGCCGCCGTCAAAGTTCCGGCCGGACGTCACGGCGATCGGCATGCCGCTCACCGAGATCTGCAACGCCACCTATACCGATCCGCGGCAGCGTCAGCTGTTCAAGAACATCATGTACGTGGGCGCGCTGTCGGCGCTGCTGGACATCGATCCTGGCGTGCTCGAGACGCTGATTGGCGAGCAGTTCCAGGGCAAGGACAAGCTGATCGCACCGAACGTGCACGCCCTGCATCTCGGACGCGACTACGCGCTGGCGCATCTGCAATGCCCGATCGGTCTGCGCATACGCCCGGCCGATGCGGTCGGGGACCGCATCTTTATCGAGGGCAACAACGCGGCCGCGCTCGGCAGCGTCTATGGCGGGGCGACGGTGGCGGCCTGGTACCCGATCACCCCGTCGTCCTCGCTCGCCGAGGCGTTCGAGCGGCATTGCCGCCGCTATCGCCTCGATCCCGTCACCGGGGAGAAGCGCTACGCCATCGTGCAGGCCGAGGATGAGCTCTCGTCGATCGGCATGGTGATTGGCGCCGCCTGGAACGGCGCGCGCGCCTTCACCGCGACCTCCGGACCCGGCATCTCGCTGATGCAGGAGTTCATCGGCCTGGCCTATTTCGCCGAGATTCCGGCGGTGATCTTCGACGTGCAGCGTGGCGGCCCGTCCACCGGCATGCCGACGCGCACCCAGCAGGCCGACGTGCTGGCCTGCGCCTACGCCTCGCACGGCGACACCAAGCACGTGCTGCTGTTCCCGCAAGACCCGCACGAGTGCTTCACCTTCGGGGCGCAGGCTTTCGATCTGGCGGACCGGCTCCAGACACCGATCTTCGTCATGCTCGACCTCGATATCGGCATGAACGAGCGGCTCTGTGCGCCCTTCGCCTGGGACGACAGCAAGCGGATGGACCGCGGCAAGGTGATGACCAGCGAGGAGCTGGAGCGCGGGGTGGATTTCGGCCGCTACCTCGATGTCGACGCCGACGGCATTCCGTTCCGCACCTATCCCGGCACGCACGATGCGCGCGGCGCCTTCTTCACCCGGGGCACCACCAAGGACCGCTACGCCCGCTACACCGAGGAGGGCGGCGCGTATCTGGACAATATGCAGCGGCTGCTGCGGAAGTTCGAGACGGCGAAGCTGCTGGTGCCGCGGCCGGTTCGCAGCCCGGAGGTGCCGCAGTCGCGGGTCGGGGCGATCTATTACGGCTCGACCAGCCCGGCGATGGACGAGGCGGTGTCGCTCCTGGCGGAGCGCGGCATCGCCATCGACCTCTTGCGGGTGCGCGCCTTTCCCTTCCACCCTGATGTCGGCGCCTTCATCGCCGAGCACGAGCAGATCTTCGTCGTCGAGCAGAACCGCGACGGCCAGCTTCGCATGCTGCTGACCGTCGAGGAGGAGATCGACCCGAAGAAGCTGACCCGCGTGCTGCATTACGACGGTACGCCGATCACCGCGCAGTTCATCGCCGAGGCGATCGGCGAACAGGTTGCGCCGCAGAAGATCGTCCCGCTCCGAAAGGCGATGCCATGACCTATCTGCCGAAACCGGCACTCCGCCATCCCGAGTTGCCGGTCAACGCGCTCGGGCTGACGCGGCGCGACTATGAGGGCTCGGTCTCCACGCTCTGCGCGGGCTGCGGCCATGATTCGATCAGTGCGGCGGTCGTGCGCGCTGCCTTCGAGCTGGATCTGCCGCCGCACCGGCTCGCCAAGCTCTCGGGCATCGGCTGCTCGTCGAAGACGCCGACCTATTTCCTCGGCAAGGCGCACGGCTTCAACAGCGTGCACGGGCGCATGCCGTCGGTGGCGACCGGCGCCAGCCTGGCCAACCGCGAGCTGATCTATCTCGGCGTGTCGGGCGACGGCGACACCGCCTCCATCGGCCTGGGCCAGTTCGCCCATGCGATGCGGCGTGGCGTCGACATGCTGTATATCGTCGAGAACAATGGCGTCTACGGCCTGACCAAGGGACAGTTCTCGGCGACCTCCGACCGGGGGGCGAAGAACAAGCGCGGGGTTGCCAATCGGGACGAGGCGATCGACCTGGTCGGCATGGCGATCCAGCTCGGCGCCGGCTTCGTGGCGCGCAGCTTCTCCGGCGACAAGGCGCAACTGGTGCCGC
Source organism: Acidisphaera sp. (assembly GCA_019240395.1). Lineage (GTDB taxonomy): Bacteria > Pseudomonadota > Alphaproteobacteria > Acetobacterales > Acetobacteraceae > JAFAYA01. The sequence continues at coordinate 10,019 of JAFAYM010000131.1, forward strand.
TGATCAAGGCGGGCCTGCAGCATCGCGGCGCCGCCTTCATCGACTGCATCTCGCCCTGCGTCGCGTTCAACAACCACGTCGGCTCGACAAAGAGCTTCGACTACGTCCGCGAACACAACGACGCGGTGAACGTGCTCGACTTCATCACGCCGCGCGCGGCGATCACGGCGGAGTACGCGCCGGGCACGGTGGAGATCGTCAACCAGCATGACGGCAGCGAGCTGCGGTTGCGCAAGCTGGCGGCGGACTACGATGTGCACGATCGGGTCGCCGCGATGAGCTGGCTGCAGCAGCGGCACGCCGCGGGCGAGATTGTCACTGGTCTGCTCTATGTGGATCCGGAGCAGCTTGATCTGCATGGCCACCTCGGCACCGTGGCCGCGCCGCTCAATCGCCTCGCCGAGCCCGAGCTCTGCCCTGGCGAGGCGGCACTGGCCAGGCTGAACGCCAGCCTTCGCTGAGGGCCGATTGCCCCCTCGTGCGCGACTGACCGCCGGGCAATGTGACCGCCGGGGCCGCAACTGTGTCGCGACCGCCGCCGTTCACCCGCGGCAATGCTGCCCACGATGAGGAGCGGACGATGAGCGGGGCCACGGACGAAGCGCGTTCGATCTATGTCACGGGGCTGCGCAATGCGCACGCCATGGAGAACCAGGCAGTCGAGCTGCTCGAGCGCCAGGTGGGCCGGCTCGAGAACTATCCCGCGATGGCGGAGCGGATGCGGCGGCATATCGAGGAATCGAAGCAGCAGGCGACCCGGCTCGAGGAGGCGCTCAGCGGCCTGGGCACCAGCCACTCCGCCCTCAAGGACACGGCGATGTCCCTGATCGGCAATCTCGCCGCCCTGGCGCACACGCCGGCCCCGGACGAGGTGATCAAGAACACGCTCGCGAACTTTGCCTTCGAGCACTACGAGATTGCCGCCTACACGTCCCTGCTGACCCTGGCCGATGCAGTGGCGCACGCCGCGGCGGTGCCGCTGCTGAAGCAGTCGCTGGACGAGGAGGTAGCCATGGCGGCCTGGATCGAGAGCCAGATCGGGCCCACCACCCTGACCTTTTTGCAGCGCTCCGAGGCCGGCGAGACGGCGGGGCGCTAGAGCAGCGTTCGCGCCCGCCGCTCTAACGCTCCGGAACCGTTCGGCGGATCGCGTGTTCAGCCGAAGAGCAGGGAAGGCTGGTCTCATGGCGAAGGCGAGCAAGGGGCAGAAGGACACCGTCGGCCGCGTCATGCATGAGTTCAAGCGCGGCGAGTTGAAGACCCGTGGCGGCAAGGTCAAGAACCCGCGGCAGGCGATCGCCATTGCGCTGAGCGAGGCCGGCGAAAGCCGGCGCCAGTCGCCGAAGCAGAATGCCCGGCGTCTCAAGCAGACCAAGGCGAAGGAGCGGACCGGCCGCACCGGGCTGGCGAAGGGCAAGCCGGCGACGCGGGCAGAGCTCTATCAGCAAGCGGCGCGCAAGGGCATCGCCGGCCGCTCGCGCATGAGCAAGCAGGAACTCCAGCGTGCGCTGGATCAGTGATAGCTAGCTCGGACCCGAGCTAACGCCTGGCCAGGATCGCCTCGAGCAGCTCGTAGGCTCTTTTGATCAGCCGTTCCGCGCAGTTGGTATTGCCAGTCCGCTGCGCCTGATCGGCCTGCCGCAAGACCTCGCGGAGTTCTGCGAGATCCTCACCGTCAGTCAGAGCGGGACTTTCCGCACGGGATGGTTGTATACTCAGGGCCATTATTTCGCTCGGTACGTGCAGACCGCTTCCCATTAACATACAGTGGTAGGATCACCTAACGGCAATTATTGGCTTCCGGTTGAATCCTTGTTCTTTTTGAACTTGGAGTTTGCCTTTCCGCCGTGCTAGCATCAGGAGCAAAGGGCTCGAAGCGGAAAATCGCTCGCGCCGATATCCCATCCATTCCGGTACCGTGCGGCGCCGACACTCTCAGCCCGAGGATCCCGCCGGGCGGACACCCGGACGTTACGCTAGCGCCTGATCAGGCAACTCCGAAATAACCTGTTTGAATGCCATCGTCGGTCGACGTTTTAATTTGGGCTTGGCACCGATGTCGGTCGACTGCTCACTTCCGGGACTCACGCTGCTGACAGGCTTTGTGCCATGGAGAACAGCAGCACCCGGACGGCGCCTTCGTCGGGGTTCTCGTCGGCGCGCTCGTCGGTGACGTCCAGCACGGTATCGAGGAGACTGCGAAGGTCGTCTTTGTCGATCACCCTCTTTTCGAGGAGGATGTGGATGAGGGTTTCGCAAAGCAGCAGGGCTGCCTGCCCATGTGGGTCGGGTACGCTCACCAGGGCCTTCCGCGGAACCGACCGCATTCATGGGGTCTGTACAGCAAGGCCCGGCAGGCGCCTTCAAATGGATCAGTTCCAGGCGGTGCGGGCGCAATTTCGCATACCTGTCGATGGCTGACCGCGGCGCCTCATCGTCCGGGGCGCTGTCCCGCAAGCTCGGCCATTTTGCGCCGCTCTCGGTGGAAGACGTGCAGATCCTGGACAACCTGGGAACCTCGGACGAGCATTTCGAGGCACATCGCGACATCGTCGCCGAAGGCGAGGTGCCGCGGTCGATGTTCGTGCTCAAGGAGGGCATGGCTTGCCGCTACCGCATCCTTCCGGACGGACGGCGCCAGATCATCACCTTCCTGATCCCCGGCGATCTCTGCGATTTGCACGTGTTCCTGCTGAAGGCGATGGACCATTCGATCGCTGCGCTGACGCCGGTTCGCCTGGCAGCTGTCAGCCGCGACCAGCTGATGGACTTGGCGGTTTCGCGCCCGCGGGTCAGCGCGGCGCTCAGGTGGAGCACGATGCAGGAGGAGGCGATGTTGCGAGAACGCATCGTTTCGCTTGGCCGGCGCGACGCGCGCGGCCGGCTGGCCTATCTGCTGTGCGAGCTGCTCTGGCGCTACCAGGCCATTGACATGGTCGAGGACCATACGTTCCGGTTGCCGCTGACCCAGCTCGAACTCGCGGACACGCTCGGCCTCACCCCGGTGCACGTCAATCGGGTGCTGCAGAATCTCCGCCGGCAGGGGATGCTCATCCTGGAACACCGCACGATGGTGCTGCTGGACGTTGACAGCCTGCAGGAGATCGCGCAATTCAACAGCAACTACCTGCATCTGGGCGGCGCCCCGGAGGAGGTGCGGCGGTTCTTCGAACGGCTGGAGTTGGAGCGGCAGCACGGCCGCGCTTCGACGGAAGCCTCTTGAGCCGGCGGGCGGCAGCGTACAAAATTCTTTGTAAAACCTAAACCCACGTTAGTTTTTATCGCAGAACAGCATTCTACCCTCTGGCGTGCGGCGTCGAGTTCGTTCGGCGTCGTACTCGAGGGCAGAAAGCGAGACGAAAGCAATGGACAAACCGGCGGGCCAGCTTGAGTTGACGATCGGTTCGCGCCTCGAAAGCCGGCGGCGGCTGATCGACCTCTCGATCGAGCAAATGGCCAGGCATCTCGACATCGATCCGGCGACGCTGCGGAGCTATGAGCAGGGGTTAAGCCGCATCAGCCCGGCGCTGCTGGTTCGAGTTGCGGAGCTCCTCGAAGCTCCGATCAGCTATTTTTTCCACCCGCCCAATGAGGTGGGGCGCCACGCCGGCAGCCTGGAGCAGCGGGCGACTGCCGAGAGCAGCTGATCCGTTAGGGCGTGATGACTTCAGCTCGTCAGGCATGACGAACTTCAGATTCGGGACACTAGGCCCAGGCGGCCAGCGCCGCTTGCGCATCGACGGCGTCGACCTGCTGGCCGAAGCGCTGGTGATAGAGCGTCATCAGCGCGTCGTGCGTGGAGTCGGAGGAGCTGCAGATGGCGTCGCGCAGCAGGACCACGCGGTAACCGAGATCGACCGCGCCGAGCACGGTTGCCAGCACGCAGACGTCGGTCTCCGCGCCGGTGATGAGGAGCGTATCCGCCTGCCTCTCCTCCAGCACGCGTTGCGTCCCGGGCTCCGCGAAAGCTGAGTAGACCCGCTTGTCCACCACCGTCGCGGGCGGCACCAGGCGAGCCAGCGGCGGCACCAGCTCGATCAGGTGCGGGTCCAGACGCTCCAGGGTCATGTCGCGCCAGCGCTCGTAATAGCGCCGCCAGGTACCCTGCATCTCCTCCGGACGGCCCGGCGGGATGAAGCGGGTGAACACGGTCTGCTCGGGGTGACGCTCGGCGACGCGCACGACGACCGGCAGCACCCGGGTCATCCAGGGCGTGTGCCAGGGCGTTTCCTCCGCGAACAGGTTCTGCATGTCGACGCAGAGATGCACCGTGTGAGGGCCCAGTTTTTCCACGGGCCGGCTACTCGGCTTTGCGGCGGCGTCGCGTCGGGGTCGGCTGACGCTCTCCCTGGTCGGCGAAGCGGTCCGGGAATTCGCCGAGATTCTCCTGGATGTCGGCCTCCTCGATGACCGGCTCCTGGGTTGCTGGCAGCTGTCCGGCGCCGGGATTTTCCTCCATGCCGATCAGCTCGCGGGCGCGCTCCCAGTATTCGAGGTCCCGGCCGTGCGGGCTGCCATCGGCTTGCCAGAGATGGTAGGCGCGCTCGCGGATGCGCTGCAGGCGCTCGGGGGTGTCTTCCAGGGGGTTGTCGGACATCGGTGCCTTGCTCAAATCGTGGGGTCTGCCGGCTGCTGCCACCAGCCTGCTCCGGGGCAGAGCCCCGGCCTTCCTTTCTCATCGCCAGAGAGCGCGGAGAGTTCGACCACCCGCGGAACCTTGTTCTGCCCGCCGAGCCGGCCGCGCCGGCGCATCCAGTCGGCGAACGCGCCGGGCGGAACCAGCACGATGCGCGGCGGCGAGAGCCCAGGGCGATGCGCCCGGTAGTCGGCGTTCATCGCCGCCAGCGCGCGATCCAGCGCCTGCCCGAACGTCACCGACTCGGGAACCGCGCCGGAAAATTCCACGACGAAGAGGTGCCCGGGCCGGCCGTCATCGCCGGGCGGCAGCGCCGCCGCGGTGTAGTCGGCGACCTGCGTGCCGAGCTCGGCGGCGGCGGTGGTGATCGCCATGTCGAGCTCCCGCCCGATCAGGTGCTCGCCGGCCACCGACAGCCAGTAGCTGGTGCGCCCGGTGATCAGCACCCGCGGCGGTGAGCGGTCCACCAGCTCGACGGTGTCGCCGAGCACGTAGGACCACAGCCCGGCATTGGTGCTGAGCACGAGGGCGTAGTTGCGCCCGATGCGCGCGTCGGCGATCCAGTGCCGCCCGGCCGCGGGATCATCGAGCGCGTCGGGTTCGACGAACTCGTAGAAGATGCCGTTGTCGAGCAGCAGGCGCATGCCCTCGCCGGGCCCGCGGTCCTGGATGGCGATGAACCCTTCGCTGGCGGCATAGACCTCCTGGGTGCGGATGGCGCTGCCGTGCAGCCACTCGGCGAACGCCTCGCGGTAGGGTGTGAAACTGACGCCGCCATGCACGATCAGCTCGAGATGCGGATAGAAGGCGGCGAGGCGGCGCGGCCGGTCGGGGTGCAGGGCGGCGAGCTGCTCGAAGAACAGCAGCAGCCAGCTCGCGGTGCCGGACAGGCTGTGGATATCGGCCTGCAGCGAGCGCGGCGCCATGGCGGCGATCTTGCGGTCCCAGTCCGGGATCAGCGCGATGTCGAGCGGCGGGAAGAAACGCCGGCGCGCCCACCACGGCACCTGCCAGGCGACGATGCCGCTGAGATCGCCGGCCCGCACGCCGCCGCCGAGCCGGTCCAAGGCGGTGCTGCCGCCGAGCATGAGGTTGCGGCCGGCGAGCAGGCGCGTGTCGGGGAAGTGCCCGGCGTGCTGCGCCAGCACGTCGAGCGCGGCGCGGCTGTTGGCGCGCGCCATCTGCGGGCTGACCGGCAGGTATTTGGTGGCGCCGCTGCTGGTGCCGGAGCTGAGCGCCAGGAAGGGCAGCCGGGTCGGCCAGGTGATGCCGCGCAGGGTCGGGAAGGCGGGACGCCAGAACTCCTCCCAGAACGCCTCGTAGCGCCGCAAGGGCACGCGCCGCTGATACTCGCGGACGCTGCCGATGCCGGAGAACCCGTGGGCGCGGCCGAAGCGCGTGCCGGCCGCGACGCGCAGGAGGCGGCGCAACTCCGCGGTCTGGGCGCGCACCGGATCGAGCCGCGCGAGCTGCGCCAGGCGGTGGCGCGCGTAGCCCCGCAGCAGCGGCGTGGCGTCGATCATCGCGCGGGCTGCAGCATGGTGAGGTGCGGAAAGCGAGTGCGCGCGGTCTCCGGCCGCAGCGGAACGCCGATGTAAGCGCCGGCGCGCCAGAGCGGCACCTGGTCGAGGAAATTGGCGCTGCCGGGCCAGCCGTCCTGCCCGCCGAGCAGCACGAAGCGGTTGGCGTCGGGATCGGCGAGATCGGAGATGTGGCGGGCGCAGGAGCCGAAGCTGACGCTGTGCCGGCGCGCGGTGATGGCGTGCCCGGTCTTGTGCAGCGTCTCGTTGCTGCCCTCCGCGGGAAAGCTGCCATAGACGAAGCGCCGGCCGAGCAGCGGCAGCAGGGCGAGGTGGTGCGCGAGGACCAGTCGGTGCATGCCGCCCCAGCTGCGGTGGGCGCGCAGGCCGCGTGCGGCGCGCGCGAGCGCATCGCCGAGAAGCGGCACCAGGGCGTGCGGCGGGATCGCCATGATCTCGCGGGCCAGCCGGCTCGGCGCACTCCACATGGTCTGGAAGGGCGCCAGGCCCAGCGATCGTGCGAGGCGGGCGAGGACGATCTCCATGACCAGCGCGCCCTCCGAGCCGGCGGCGTAGCTGCCGTCCCAGGCGGCCAGCGCAGCGACCGCACGCCGGCGTGCGGCGCCCCAGCCGTTCGGCGGTGACGGCACGCGGGTGAGCAGGAAATCGCGCAGAGGCAGGGCGCGGGGCTGCTGCACGTCGCGCTGCAGGCGCTCGAGATCGGCGGCCGACACGCGCCCGGCGGCCTCGATCAGCTGGGCGAGGCGCGCCGCGCGGGCGCCGCTCGAGAAGAAATAGCCGACGGGAAAGGCGGCGGGCGGGCGCTCGTTGGCGGAGACGACGAAGCCGCGGGACGGATCGAAGTCGCGCGGCAGCCCGGTCGTGTCGGCGAGCCCGTCGAGAGGCCACGCCGCCGCGGGGTGCGTCACGAGATCGGCGGGGTCGGCGGGGTCGCGGCGGGGCAGGTGCGCGGCGGTGAGCCGGCCGACCCGGCCGTCGATCCCGGCATAGACCATGGTCTGGCCGGGCACGGCGAAACCGGCGAGGGCGCGCGAGAAACCTTCCCAGTCGCGGGCGCGGTTGACCCCGAGCATGGCGCCGATTTCGTCGCTGGGCCGATGCCCGACCCAGCGCAGGGCGAGCGGCGCGGGGTTGCGCAGCAGCCCGCCGTCGCTGACCACCGGACCGAGATCGGTCTCGCGCAAGCGCAGCCGGCGCGGCCGTCCCCAGCGGACGCGGACCGTGGCTTCACGCTCCCGAAAAGCGTCGGGGGGCAGGCCCGAGAGGTCGAACAGCTCGCTGCTGGCGGCGTGCAGATTGGTGCCGCCCCAGGCGATCCAGGGATTGCGGCCGAGCGCCACGAAGGGAAAGCCGGCCAGCATGAGGCCGACCGCGTGCAGGCCGGGCGCGTGCAGGCCGGCGATCAGCCAGACATTGGGCAGGCGGACGGCGAGATGCGGATCGCTGGCGATCATCGCCGCGCCGGAAGCGCTACGCACCGCGGCGACCGCCGCCGAATTGCTGCCGCTGCGCGCCGGGCCGGCGATGAGCTGCTCGGCGGAGGTCGCCGGGTCGGGCGGCCAGATCGACGGC